>NZ_JAPCIS010000014.1:0-4604 GCF_027707425.1 Aeromonas sp. QDB63 | reverse complement strand
AGAGAGATGCTGAGCGCCAAGGGGTTGTAGGACCGGTACGGTACAAGCACGGCGGCATCCCTCATTGGCCGAAACCCGGGCCTATGTGGAACGGGTCAAGCTGCTGCATCAGCGCTACAAAGAGATGCTGAGCGCCAAGGGACTGTGATCATGCCGCACCCTATCGTCAGCATGGCGCCCTGCCCGGTATTCCTTCAGGCATAAAAAAACACGCCCGGGGGCGTGTCGATACCACACGTTAACTAGCAACACATCACTCTTTCGTGGCGATCACACGATAGGCCAATGCACCCAGAATGGCACCGACAATGGGGGCAACCCAGAACAGCCAGAGCTGGCCCACGGCCCAGTCACCGACAAAAAGCGCCACGCCAGTGCTGCGCGCCGGGTTGACCGAGGTGTTGGTCACCGGAATGCTGATGAGGTGGATGAGGGTCAGGCACAGACCGATGGCGATGGGAGCAAACCCGGCCGGCGCACGGCTGTCGGTGGCCCCCATGATGACAAACAGGAAGAAACCGGTCATCACCACTTCACACACCAGTGCGGCCAGCAGGCTGTAACCACCGGGGGAATGCTCGCCATAGCCGTTGGAAGCAAAGCCTGCGCTCACATCAAAACCCGCCTGTCCGCTGGCAATGACATAGAGCACGCCACCTGCCACGATCCCGCCAAGCACCTGGGCCACGATGTAGGGCAGCACGTTGGAGGCCGGGAAGCGGCCACCGGCCCAGAGCCCGACGGTCACGGCCGGGTTAAGGTGGCAACCCGAGATATGACCGATGGCATAGGCCATGGTCAGCACGGTCAGACCGAACGCCAGGGCGACGCCCAGCAGGCCGATCCCCACATTGGGGAAGGCGGCAGCCAGCACGGCGCTCCCGCAGCCTCCCAGTACCAGCTAGAAGGTTCCCATAAATTCAGCAGCAAAAGGTTTCACTCTTGTCTCTCCCATGATGATTAACACGAGAGCCAGAAAGGCTCATACGGACACTGTTATTGAACAGGCGCCATATTATGGGAGTGTGGCGGAGCAAGACGAAACCGACCCGGCTCATCGCGGATATGTGATGAAGGTCACAAGTTATTGATAAAGTAGAAAGATATCCCCCGCCCGGTGCGCTTCTCCACGGGAGTCCTATGGAGGGACGCGACAGATTGTGACCCTACCAGCGATTTTGCCAGCAGCTCCGGCACCCGGCGCTCCCCTGCCAACACCGGGTAGCCCTCCTCCAGGGATCAGCGATAACGGCCGCGCACCGATCCGCTGGCCCGCCCGGCCATGCGAATGAGGCTCTGACGGGTGTGGAAGTGGCAGAGCGCCACCCCGAGGGCATCCGCCGCATCCGCCTGGGGGGTGGCAGAGAGCTTGAGCAGATGGGTCACCATGTGCTGCACCTGCTCCTTGGCGGCGCCACCGGTGCCCACCACCGCCTGCTTGATCTGGGTGGCCGAATACTCGCTCACCGGCAAGCTGGCATTGACCGCCGCGACGATGGCACTTCCCCTGGCCTGGCCGAGCTTCAGGGCCGAGTCCGCGTTGCGCGCCATGAAGACCCGCTCGATGGCGAACTCGTCCGGCTTGAACTGGGTGATGATCTCGCTCACCCCGTCATAGACCTGCTTCAGGCGAGACGGCAGCTCGCCCAGATCGGTACGGATGCAGCCCGACCCCAGGTACTGCGCCTTGCCGGAGACGATGCGGATGACGCCGTAACCGGTGATCCGGGAGCCGGGGTCGATCCCCAAGATAATGCTCATGAGACTCTGCTGTGTTGAAGGCTGTTCATGGCGGCCAAGATAGCAAACTCGCCCCCGCTTGGCTCGCGCGGCAGCGCCCAGGTCGCCTGACTGCGCAGGGATGCGCCATCTTGTACAGTGGTCTGCCGCTTCTCTGGCCAGTTATGCCGGCCGGTTGCGACGGGGTCACTCCCCCGCCAGGGCCACCAGTCGTTCCGCCAGCCGGTGGCCGTGCAGATAGCTCTCAATCAACGCCCCGTCGGCCCGACCCAGCTCAACCTGCCCATACCAGTGATCGAGCATCGCCACGAAACCCCGGCTCGCCAGCACCGGCTGCCAGTCGTCCGGTGCCAGGGTCTGCACGGCCTTGTCCCGCGCGCACGTGCCCCGGGTGCAGTTCTCGATATGCAGGGAGAGGTTGTCGCCATAGGCGTCGATGCGCTCCTCCGTGATGCCGGCGCTGCGGTTCATGCTGCCGCTCACCGCCACCTGCCCGCTCTGCCAGGCCACGCTCGCGCTCACCAGCATGTCCGGCTCCTGCGCACTGCGCCGCAGCACGGCATGAAGATCCCCGTCCGGCACGCCGCCGTAGAAGCAGAGGCTGTCGAGCACATGGATAAAGTCGTCGAACAGGAACTGGCGTGGCGCCCCAGGCAGATAGTGTCTGTGCTTCTGCCAGTGAAGCTCGGTGAGCGGCTGGGCACGGGCGGCGCCCATGGCGGGCAGATAGCGGCGGTTGAAACCCACAAACAGCGGGCAGCCCTTCGCGATGGCGAGATTGGCGAGCGCCTCCGCCTCGGCGTAATCAAAGCAGAGCGGCTTGTCCACAAAGGTGGGGATGCCTGCCCGCAGACATTGCTCGGCCAACGCGAAGTGCACCGAGGTGGCGGCGTGGATCATCACCGCATCCGGGCGGCTAGCCAGCAACGCCTCCACCTCGGTAAAGCACTCGGGGATCCGGTACTGGCGGGCCAGCTTATCCAATACAGCTGGGCTCCGGGTGCAGAGCAGCGGGGTGACTCGCTCGTCGCTGGCGAGCAGCGGCAGATAGGCCTTCTGGGCGATATCGCCAAGACCTACGAGGGCAATGCGCATGGGGACTCCTTGTAACGGATGGGATGGCACAGGGTAACATCCGGCGCTTTCTATTCGGGCTCTTTCGCCAGTTCCTTGGCCTGCTCTCTGACATCGAGCCACTTGCCGATTCGGGATCCCAGTTCGGAACAGAGCAGGGCGCTGACCATGGCTCCGATCATCTGCATACCATCAAAGCCAGCCTGACGCTCAAACAGCAGGGGCGCGATCAGGTTGAAAACTATGATCCCGAGCAGCAAGCCAAGCCCGCCGCCCACCTTCTCTCTTCTGGATCTTGCTTTGATCGTCATCTGATGACTCCTGTGCAGGAAGATATGCAGGGGGACGCGCCCCTTGCCGACACATCCGGCAAGATAACAAAGCCTTCCCTGTTTGGGACAGCCATCTTTTGGAGCAAGCTGCAATCCAGCAGCCCGTGCATCTTGCCGCCGAGCATTGGCGATGGCTCTTGTGAAATTAGGGAATTAAAGAAAGCGTCCTGGCATAAAGAGGACTAATCCGGACGCACTCACACAGGGTACCAGGTGCAATACCGAGAGCTTGTATGACGCAAGCAGTGACCGTTTAAAGAGAGGGCTGATAACACCGTCGCTGACCACAGTGCCGGGCAAACTGCTGGCAATGGTCTCTGTCACCCACCACTCTGATGCCCCGGCGCCGAAACAGCGTCACCTGCTTCAGCCAGCGAATCTCATCCAGCCCCAACCGCGCCAGGATGGGGGCAAGACATGCCGGGATATGGCCCCGTTTGTCCACTCTGATGGCACGACCTGTCCAGTCCACCAGCATCAGATAATCGGTAAAGGCATAAGGCAGACCATTCGATGTACGCTGGTTGGCAAACGGCAGCAACAAGGGTGGCAATGGAGCTGCGGGCTGCTCGCCATCGAGACGCTGCTTGAGGCTGGTGTAATCGCTCTGCTCAGGCCGATCGGCCAATCCCGCTCGTATCGGGTTGAGGTCAACGTACGTCATGCAGGCCAGCAGGGCTGACTCGGTGAGCAGGGCCTGGCTCTTGAAGCGCCCTTCCCAGAAATGGCCCTTGCAGCCGTCTTCCCGATTCGCCTGCCGAGCCAGGGTTTCGTTGAGCAACCGCACAAACCAGCTGATGGAATAGAGCCTCGTGCGCCACTCCCCTATCAGTTGCTGCACAACCAACAACTCGGGCTCAATCAGGGATTCCCCCTGATACCAACGTCGCATCAGCAGCGGCCACTGGAACAGCGCAGCCCAGCGTTCGGCCACCTCTCGCTCGCTCCAGCTGGCAGCAGTATCGGGCTCTACCTTGAGCACCAGGTGATAGTGGTTGCTCATCACCGCATAGGCACAAACACCGATGGCAAACAGTCGCGACAATTGGCCCAACTTGTCGACCACCCATTGACGCCGATGTTCGTAACTCTGGCCAGAATGGGCATCCTCCCCGCACAGAAACGCCCGCCGCACACAGCGACTGACCACGTGGTAGTAAGGCGTATCCTGCAAACTGATTTGACGTGAACGGGCAATGGTCATGGCTCACCCCCTGGGCAGTGACCTCTCAAGCCAAGTACAGGGATACGCCGCTGTCAAAAAGGTGGGGGTCCCAGATTCCCCCCCGGATTTGCAATAACCGTCACCTTCATAGGCAGAGCCCGCGCTTCTGCCCATCACACAAGGGCGACCAACTGGTCGCCCTTGTTATTTATTGCCAAGGAAGGTGCGAATAAGCGGGGAAATTCTTCTCGGCTGACTCAGTCATTTCATTTTTTCAGTTTGAGCCGATCTTT
>NZ_JAPCIS010000013.1:0-101393 GCF_027707425.1 Aeromonas sp. QDB63 | reverse complement strand
GTGGCGGGGCGGGGCGGGGGGCGGTGCGGTGTGGTGCTGGTGGCGGGGGTCGCTGGGCGGGCGGTTCGCGGGGTCGGGGGGGGCGCGCGGGGGGGGGGGGGGGGGGGCCCCCCCCCCCCCCCCCCGCCCGCCCCCCCCCCCCCCCCCCCCCGCCCCTCTGTCATTTATCCCTTCGACTTGAAATTTGCCGCCTCGATGCCGTGCCGATTCAATAGCTTGTAGAAGTCGGTGCGGTTTCTCCCCGCCATGTTGGCCGCCAGGGTCACGTTCCCCTCCGTGGTGCGCAGCAGCCGGATCAGATACTCCTTTTCAAACTCGGCCCGCGCCTCGTTGAACGAGGGAATGCCGCCACCGCCGCCACTCAGGGCCGACTCCACCATGGCCGCGCCTATCACCGGGCTGCAGCAGAGGCTCGCGAGCTGCTCCACCACCCCGCAGAGCTGGCGCACGTTGCCCGGCCAGGCCGCGGCGGCCAGCAGCGCCAGCGCCTCCGGCGAGAAGCCGAGGGCGGCGCAATCGGGGTGACGGTTGCGGTAATCGTCCAGCGCCTGACGGGCCAGCAGGGGGATATCCTCGCTACGGGCGCTCAGCGGCGGCAGGGTGATGTTGGCCACGTTGAGGCGGTAAAAGAGATCCTCGCGAAAACGCCCCTCTTCCATGGCGGTCACCAGATCCTGATGGCTGGAGCTGATGACCCGCACCTCGGGGGTACCCTGACCATACTCCGCCAGCACCTGGAGCAACTTGGCCTGGAGTGACTCCGACAGATCCCCTATCTCGTCGAGGAAGAGGGTGCCGCCTTTGGCCTCGGCAAACAGGCCGGACTGGCCATCCTCGCCGAACAGCTGCAAGTCCAGCGCGGGCCAGGGCAGGGCCGCACAGTTGATGGTATGCAGCGGCTTGTCGCGGCGGTGGCTGGCCTGGTGCAGCGCCTGGGTCATCACCCCCTTGCCGGCGCCGGAGGGGCCCAGGATCAGCACGGGCACGTCCATGGTGGCGATGCTGCTCGCCTGGATCAGCAACTGCTCCATCTGCGGGTTGCGGGTCTGGATGAGGGACTGCCACTCCTGCTGCTGCTTCGGACGGGTCAGGCTGAGAGCATGTTCTATGGTGACCAGCAGCTCGTCCTTGTCGATGGGCTTGGTGAGGAAGCTGAACACCCCGGAGCGGGTCGCCTGGATGGCGTCGGGAATGGTGCCGTGGGCGGTCATGATGATCACCGGCATGCCGAGCCACTGGGACTGGATCCGCTCGAACAGCGCCAGCCCGTCCATGCCCCCCATGCGCAGATCGCTCAGCACCAGGTCGGCCCGTTGCTGGCGCAGCCTGTCCAGCGCTCCTTCGGCGCTGTCGGCGGTATCCACCTCGTAACCCTGGCTGCGCAGGCGCATGCTCATCAGCTTGAGCAGGCTGGCATCATCGTCCACCAGCAGAATACGGCTCATGCTCTCACCCCCTCTTGGCGAAAAACGCGGTCATTGCGGCGCTGTCCGAAGCTGTCATGGCTGACCTCCCCCATTGAGCTTACGCTGGTTGAGCTGCTCGTCGATGGCGGAGAGCTGCTCTATCTGCTGGCGCAGACGCTTCACCTCCTGACTCTGATCGTCGCGGCGGCTGTCTCGCACCAGCAGCTCCTCCCCGAGGGCGATCCAGCTGCGCAGGAAGGCCTGGGCATCGAGACCGAGCTCCGGCAACAGAGCTTTCAGCTGATCCAGCCCGGCCCGGCGGCTGGCCACCGATTCGGACGGGTGGGTGTTGACCATGGCCAGGCTGACCCGGCTCTCGAGGTCGGTGGCGCCGGCCAGTCGCTGGCGCTCCTGCATCCGCTGCTGGGGATGGCTGGCCAGCAGCCAGTCCGAGTATTGCAGGCGCACCTGCATCTCCTTGTTGGCAAACTCCATCCGCCTGGCGATCGCCTCCTGGGAAGGCTCGGTGAGGCTGGTAGAAGGCAGCAGGGAACAGCCAGCGAGCAGGCCTATCATCAATACGGGAATCACAAATCGTTTCATCTTGAATGTCACTTCAGATCCTGGTGGGGAACAGGCACCTGCCCGCTCCTCTCAATATTCGGTGTCAAGGCGCCACCCGCACCTGCGGGGTCGCCGCCACGCCCGTCAGCTCGGGCGCACGTTCAAATCCAGCCGGAAACAGACATCCGCCCGGGCATCCTCGATGAGTCTGAGCTCGCCGCCCAGGCTCATGGCAGACTCACGGGCAATGGAGAGGCCCATGCCGGAGCCTTTCAGCAATCCCTGGCGCACTATGCTGCCCTGTTCAAAGGGCTCGAAGATGCGCTCCCGCTCGTCTGGCGGGATGACAGGCCCTTCGTTGGCCACCTCCAGCCAGCCGCCGCCCGCTCCCGCCCCGGCGCGGATCCAGATCTGTCCGCCCCTGGCGCCATAGCTGACCGCGTTGGAAAATAGATTGTCGAGGATGAGTCGCAGGCGGTAGGGCTCTGCCCGCAGGCTGATGGGCTCGGGCGGCAAGTGTACACTGATTTGCTTGGATTCCAGCGCGAGCCGGTACTCTTCGGACAAGTCTGACAACAAGGGCGCCAGGGGCACCTCGGACAGGGTGAACACCTCCTGCTGGCTGAGGCGATTGAAGTCGAGCAGCCGCTCGATCAGGGTCTGCAGACGGCGGCTGTTCTCCTCCAGCATCTGGCAGATCTCCTGCTGATCCCCGTTGAGGGGCCCCACCAGCTGCTCCGAGAGCAGATCAGCCCCCTCCCGCAGCACGGCAAGGGGGGTTTTCAGCTCGTGGGATACGTGGCGCAGGAACTGGTATTTCTGCTGTTCCAACTCCTTGAGCTTGTCGTGCAGCCAGCTGATCCGCTCCCCCAGCAGCACCAGTTCGGCCGGGCCATCCACCGGGCGCTGATCCGGCTCGACGCCTGCGCCCAGACTCAGGATCCGCGACTCAATCTGACGTACCGGGTGGATGATGAGGTAGGTAAAGAGCAACACCAGCAGCAGGCTGAGCCCGGCCACGAAGCCGCTGACCCACCAGATCTGCTGTTTCAGCTCCACGATGGCGCCCCGCATGCGGGTCACGTGATCATCCACCTGGCTGCGGGTGACCACTTCCAGTTGCTGGTTCAGTTCGTTGAAGTCGGTGAAACGGGGGCTGGTCGCCTCCTGCCTGGCCTTGCGCAGATCCTGCAGGCCGTCGAGCCAGACCAGCGTCGCCTCGAGATCCCCGTAGACCTCGGCATCCGGAATGGAGTCCTGATGGGTCGCGATCAGTTCCCGGTAGCGCACCAACTGCTGCCGATAGCTGGCCAGGATGCGGTCATCACCCAGGACCGCATAGCGGCGCAGGGTGCGCTCCAGATCGATGGCCTGGGTGGAGAGCAGCGTCGCCCGGCGAGTGTCCCGCACCGCACGTTCCATCTCGTCGCTGGTGAGCTGGCCCAGGTGGGAGAGAGCCTGACTGTCGTGCCAGATCATGCCCCCCAGGGGCATCAGCACCAGCACGAAGCCCATCAGTACTACCTGGAGCAGGGAGCGGGGCCGAACCTTGGTCATCTTCTGCGGTCTCGATTCGTCATGGGGGAGCCAGCATATCCGCACTGCCCCAAAAAGCAAAACCGGCCATAAAGCCGGTTTGATTGCTCACCGAGGCCGGATTCACGCCAGACCGACGGACGCCACACAGATGACAATGATCATGGCAAGGGCCCCTGACGCGGCCAACAGTGCCCATTTCATTTCTACGCTCATGCAAACCTCCTTTCTGCCAATCAGCGTTGGATCACAACAGATAACGACATGTTAATTCATAGTGAATCCCATAACCGTGAGCTGCGTATATATTTCAGACGAGCCCAACCCAAGGAATGGAAAGCATGTTTTACCTCTGTAGCATTGGATCCAATCTCGACCCCGCCCTGCACGTCAGTCAGGCCGTCGCCGAATTGCTGGCCCGCTTTGGTCGCCTTCACCTGAGTTCCGTCATCCAGACCAAGCCCGTGGGCATGCATTCACGCCACGACTTCCTCAACTGCCTGTTCGTCGTCCAGAGCGACCTCTCCCCCGTCCAGCTCAAGGCCGAGTTTGTCACCATGGAGCTGGCTCATGGCCGGGATCGCAGCCACCCCCTGTGCAAGGTGGCGGACAGGCCACTGGACATCGACATACTGGCCTGCGGCGAACGGGATGACTTCGCCGAGGCCGGGGTGGATGCCTACCTGGGGGATCTGCTGGCGGAGATGTATCAGGGCGGCAGTGTGGACTCCGGCAAGGTGACCCTCGGCCTGCCGGGCAGCAAGGTGTTTGCGAAGCAGCGCATCGGCCAGGCCCCCATCCATCTCTGCCAGCAAGACGAGGCCCTGCTTCCCGGCAACGGCCACCCCGGCCCCCCTTCCCGGCACGCCGCCATCCGGCACCCTTGAGCCGTTCACACACATGAGGCACCCAAAAGCGCCTCATGTCATGGCGGCCCGCCTTGCCCTAGATGACGGCGAGGGCGCGCCCCCCGTCCACCCGGATGCTGGCCCCGGTCATGTAGTCGTTCTTCATCAGCATCTGTACCGCCTGCCAGATGGGCTCCAGACCCCCTTCCCGCGCCAGCGGCGTCTTCGCCAGCACCTGCTGGCGCCAGTCATCCCCGTGCTCGTCGAGAAACAGGATGGGGCCAGGCTCTATGGTGTTGACCCGCACGGCGGGTGCCAGTTCGCGGGCAAAGCTCATGGCCAGGGAATGGGCTCCCGCCTTGGTGGCCACGTAGGCGGCAAACTGGGGCGCCGGGGCATGGATGTAGATATCGGTGATGTGGATGATGCCCCCGTTGGGCTGGCGAGCAAGGGCGGGGGCCAGCGCCCGGTTGAGCTGGAAGGGAGCCGCCATGTGTACCCGGTAGAACTGCTCAAACTGGGCCAGCTGCACCGCAGGATCCGCCGCCTGGGGCTCGAAGGCAGAGGCATTGTGGATGATCAGGGCAAGATCCTCATGAGCCGCCAGCGCCGTCACCACGGCGCCCACCTCCTCTTCCCGGGTGAAGTCCGCCTGTACCAGCTCGACGCCCACGTCTCGCAGACGATCCAGCTCGGGCCGTTCGCTGCGATAGCTGCCCGTCACCTGCCAACCAGCGGCCACCAGCTGCTCGCACAGATAGAATCCCAGGCGACGGCCACAGCCCGTTACCAATGCACGCATACCCTCTCCTTGTGGTTGTCGCCCTCCCCGATCCATGCAGGATCGCACGGAGGGCCCATTCATCGGCCATGACCTATCGATGTCCGAGGCAAAACCCATTGGCCCCCTTTCACGGCCACCGGGCATAGTGGCCCCATCGACCCCCATGGAGCCACCATCATGCTACAAATTCGCGATCATATGCAGCCATTGACCCACTCACTGCACCCCGGCCTCGGTCTGGCCGAGGCGCTGGACAGACTCCATCGGGCAAACCTGGGGGGCCTGCCGGTACTGGATGACCATCAGCACCTCGTCGGATTTCTCTCCGAGCAGGATTGCATTCCCGCCCTGCTCACGGGCAGCTATCACTGCGACACCCGTACTCTGGTCGAAGATCTGATGAGCCGGGCCCCGCTGTTCGTCTCTCCTGATGACAACATCGTGGATCTCGCCCGCCAGATGGCCGGGGCCAGACCCAAGGTCTATCCAGTGATGGAGGGAGGCAAGGTGACGGGCATCATCAGCCGTCGTCAGGTGATGCAGGCCCTCAACACCCAGATGAAACAGTGTCAGGCAACCTGAGGCAGGCCACCTCGCACACGTGTCATGCCGGCCACCCTCCCGCCCACAGCTGGCGAGTGGCTGGTCCATCCCGCCCGACTCTGCCACGGGGCGGCCTGTCGAGGCAGCCCGCCCCCCCTCCCACCGGCACCGTTCGTTTGTCCCCTCCCCATTTCAGGGTTTGCCATCCGTGGTCGTCTCTAGTTAGATAGGTGCCGGTCACAATCCCTGCCGGATGCGACCCCGTACCGAGTGCTCAGGAGATGTAACGTGCGACGCTTGCTCGTATTCTGCTTGCTGCTGCCCTGCTGGCTGTCAGCCAGGGAGCTGGTCATTGGTGGCATCCTGGAGCCCCCTCTCAAGTGGCTGGATGCACAGGGACACCCTCGCGGGTTGGATGTGGATCTCGTCACCGCCATCTTCGGCACGCTCCATACCCCCATCAGGATTGAGCTCATCGATTCGGGGGCCAGGCTCACCCGCAATGCCGAAAGCGGCTTCTATGACCTGCTGCTGACCCACTCCTACAAACCGGAGCGGGAGGCCTATCTGCTCTACCCCAAACAGGCCCATATGCTCCATAGCTGGCACTTCTTCATACGCAAGGAGTCCGCGGGCCGGATCCACTATGACCATCTGACGGATCTCAAACCCTGGCGTATCGGTGTCACTCGGGATTTCTCCTACACCCCCGAGCTCGCGGCAGCCATGACAGACCCGAGCTATCACTTCCAGGAGATCCCCATCAACCAGCTGCAACTGCGCAAACTCATCGCCGGTCGCATCGACGTGGTGCCCATGTCCCTGATCACCGCCTTCACCCAGATAAGAGAGGAGGGACTGGAAGGCAAGCTCGACTACCTGCCAAAACCCCTCAAGACCAGCCCCTACTTCAATGTCTGGACCCGTTCCCGGGCCAATGCCGACACCCCGGCCCTGATGGCCGCCTATGATGCCGAACTGCTGCACATGAAGCGGGACGGCCGGCTCAAGGCCCTCTACGACAAATACGGCATCCCCTATATCGAACCCTGATCCACCGGTCAGGGTGTCATCTCCCGCAGGGTCGAATTCTGCTGCGCGAACAGGGTCTCGCACGGGATAGGGATCTCTACGCCCCCCTCAGACCACCCGACTCAAGGCTTCACATCCCGCAGGATCGGGTTTTGCAGCGAAATCAGCGTCTCGGTGGACTGGATCTCGTCGATGGTCTGGATCTTGTGGATCAGTACCGTCTGCAACTCGTCGATGGAACGGGTCATCACCTTCATGAAGATGCTGTAGTGGCCCGTGGTGTAGTAGGCCTCCACCACCTCGTCCAGCGCCTGCAGTTTGGCGAGGGCCGACGGGTAATCCTTGGCGCTCTTGAGGTTGATCCCGATGAAGCAGCAGACGTCGTAGCCCAGCTTCTTGGGGTTCACCTGCACCCGCGTTCCCTCAATGATGCCCGCCTGCTTCATCTTCTCTACCCGCACGTGGATGGTGCCCGGGCTCACCAGCAGTTGTTTGGCCAGCTCGGCGTAAGGCAGGCGCGCATTCTCCATCAGGGCGGAGAGGATGGCCTGATCGAGATTATCGATCCGATAATTTTCTGACACTTTTTTGCACTCCCTTTGATGATTCATCATTAATTACCGGTGCATTTTGAAGAAAAAAATACACAAAGCCTATTTCTATTATCGAATATTGAATTTAGTTGGCAATCTGTTGAAGAATCCTCACATCCAACGGGTTCAAGACAGGTATTCAGCATGAAACAGCACTACATTCGCAGCCAGCAACAGATCAGCTTCGTCAAAGAGATGTTCTCCCGCCAACTCGCCCAACAACTGGGCCTGATGGAGGTGCAAGCCCCCATCCTGAGCCGGGTCGGTGATGGCACTCAAGACAACCTCTCTGGCCACGAGAATGCGGTGCAGGTCAAGGTGAAGACCCTGCCGGAGCACAGCTACGAAGTGGTGCACTCACTGGCCAAATGGAAGCGCCAGACCCTGGGTCGCTTCGGTTTCGGCCCGGGCGAAGGCATCTACACCCACATGAAGGCACTGCGTCCGGACGAGGATCGCCTCACCCCCATCCACTCCGTCTACGTGGATCAGTGGGACTGGGAGAAAGTGATGCCGAGTGAGCGCCGTGACCTGGCCTACCTGCAGGAGACCGTGCGCGGCATCTGGGCCGCCATCAAGGCCACCGAGCGCGCGGTCTGTGCCGAGCATGAGCTGACCCCCTTCCTGCCAGCGGATATCCAGTTCCTGCACAGTGAAGAGCTGCTGACCCGCTACCCGGACCTCGATGCCAAGGGACGCGAGCGCGCCATCGCCAAAGAGCTGGGAGCGGTCTTCCTCATCGGTATCGGTGGCGCCCTCTCCCACGGCGAACGCCACGACGTGCGAGCCCCGGACTACGACGACTGGAGCAGCGAGAGCGAGCTGGGGCTGGCGGGTCTGAACGGTGACATCCTGGTGTGGAACCCGGTGCTGGAAGACAGCTTCGAGATCTCCTCCATGGGGATCCGGGTGGACGCAGAGGCCCTGCGCCGCCAGCTCGCCATCACCGGGGACGAAGATCGCCTGCAGTACGACTGGCATCAGGATCTGCTGGCAGCACGGATGCCGCAAACCATCGGCGGCGGCATCGGCCAATCCCGTCTGGCCATGCTGCTGCTGCAAAAAGAGCACATCGGTCAGGTCCAGGTCGGCGTCTGGCCGGCCGAGATGAAGGCCGCCATTGCGGACATGCTGTAACGAATTGATTTGATTGCCTCTGTCCTCCTATCGCGGCAACACGGCGCGGGACAGACGCGATAGCGAAGCTGGTCAGCCGGGGTGGAGAGCGTATCCCGACTGACTGTAAGGCGGGCATGGTCGCTGACTGTGCCTGCCGACCCTGGGGCTTGCCCCTGCGATCCGCTCAACCCACGTCAGATCGCATCGAATACATTCCTCCCGGCAATCTTCGGATTGCCGCTTTTTTTACGCCGAAAAACTGTGCTCAAAACCCGCCCCGATCTGGTGCTGGCGCGGCAGCCCCGCCTTTCTGCTGCCGGTGCAGTGGCAGGCAAACAACCGCTCCACCGCCTCTTCCTGCAGATAGGCTCCGAGCGCCACCGCCCGCTCTGGGCCGGAAAACTTCAGGTGCAGGCCGCCGATGACGGCGTGGATCCGCTCGTCGCCACACACCTCCTTGGCACACTCGATGATGTTCTCGACCCCGGCGTGACCGCAGCCGATAAAGACGATGAGCCCCTGCTCGCTCTTGTAGGCCAGCGCCGAGTCGTCGCTGATGAGGTCTTTCTCCACCCGCCCACCCCGCACTATGTAGCCGAGTAGCGAAGGCGCAGCCCGGTCGCGCCGCACAATGCTGCCGAGGAACACCAGACGATCCGAGAGCCACATCGGCTCGGACGAGCAGTGGGGAAGCAAGCCTCTGGCCGACAGCGACTCCCGATCCAGCGCCCCCGACAGGCGATAGAGGTTGCGCCGCCAGAAGGGCAGCGACAGGAAGTAGCCCCGCTCGCAGAACACGTCCGGACAGGCTATGAGCGGGATGGGTCTTGGATAAGCGGGCAGCGAGCCGACCCCGCCCACATGGTCGTAATGACCGTGAGAGAGCACCACATGGGTGAGAGAGGCGAGATCGATCCCCATCACGGCGGCGTTGTGGCACAGCGCCCGGCCACGGCCGCTGTCGAACAGCACCCTGAGGCCGTCACACTCCAGCAGCAGCGCCAACCCTCGCTCGGGCAGACAGCCAGGCAGATGAACGTCGTCATCCACCAAAACGGAAAACGTCAGCATCTCAATCCCTCAGAAAACAAAACGCAGGCACGAGGCCTGCGTTTTCATCGATAACGGCGTTAAGGCTGGCTCATGGTGAGCCCATTGCTGTCGGCCCCCAGCCGCAGTGTCTTGCCCGGGATGACCCGACCGCTGAGCAGGGCCTGGGCCAGCGGGTTCTCCACCTTCTGCTGGATCGCCCGCTTGAGGGGGCGCGCCCCGTAGACGGGATCGAACCCGGCGTGGACCAGCTTGGTCAGCAGCTCCTCGCTCACCTCCACCTCGAAGCCCTGGGACTCCAGACGGCTCATCAGGCTCTTGAGCTGGATGCGGGCGATGGACTTGATGTGCTCCTCTCCGAGCGGGTGGAACACCACGGTCTCGTCGATCCGGTTGATGAACTCCGGCCGGAAGCTGCGGGTCAGCACCTCCATCAGCATGGTCTTCATCTCGTCGTAATCCTTCTCGGAGTGGTGCTCCTGGATGAGATCAGACCCGAGGTTGGAGGTCATGATGACGACCGTGTTGCGAAAATCGACGGTACGCCCCTGACCGTCGGTCAGGCGGCCATCGTCCAGCACCTGCAACAGGATGTTGAAGACATCGGGATGCGCCTTCTCCACCTCGTCCAGCAGGATCACCGAGTAGGGGCGACGGCGCACCGCCTCGGTGAGATACCCCCCTTCCTCGTAACCCACGTATCCCGGAGGCGCCCCCACCAAACGGGCCACGCTGTGTTTCTCCATGAACTCGGACATGTCGATCCGCACCATGGCGTCCTGGGTATCGAACAGGAACTCCGCCAGCGCCTTACACAGCTCGGTCTTGCCCACCCCGGTGGGGCCGAGGAAGAGGAAGGAGCCGATGGGGCGGTTCGGGTCGGACAGCCCGGCACGAGAGCGGCGAATGGCGTTGGAGACGGCGTCCACCGCCTCTTCCTGGCCGATCACCCGGCTGTGCAGCTGATCCTCCATCCGCAGCAACTTCTCCCGTTCCCCTTCCAGCATGCGGGCCACCGGAATGCCGGTCCAGCGGGCCAGGACGTCGGCGATCTCCACGTCGGTGACCCGGTTGCGCAGCAGGCTGGTCTCCTGCATCTCGGCCTGGGTGGCGAGATCCAGCTGTTTCTCCAGCTCGGGGATGCGGCCGTACTGCAACTCGGACATGCGGCCCAAGTCCCCTGCGCGGCGCGCCACCTCGAGATCCTGACGGGCCTGCTCCAGCGCCGCCTTGATGTGCTGAGTCCCGGCGAGGGCAGCCTTCTCGGCCTTCCACACCTCTTCCAGCTCGTTGTATTCCCGCTCTTTTTCCGTCAGCTCCTGATTGAGCAGATCGAGGCGCTTGCGGCTGGCGTCATCGTCCTCCTTCATCAGCGCCTGCTGCTCCAGCTTGAGCTGGATGATGCGCCGCTCGAGCCGGTCCAGGGATTCCGGCTTGGAGTCGATCTGGAGCCGGATGCTGGCCGCCGCCTCGTCGATGAGGTCGATGGCCTTGTCAGGCAGCTGGCGATCCGCGATGTAGCGGTGGGAGAGCTGGGCCGCCGCGACGATGGCGGGGTCGGTGATCTGCACATGGTGGTGCAGCTCGTAGCGCTCCTTCAGGCCACGCAGGATGGCGATGGTGTCCTCCACCGAGGGCTCCTCCACCAGCACCTTCTGGAAACGGCGCTCCAGCGCGGCATCCTTCTCCACGTACTGCCTGTACTCATCGAGGGTGGTGGCCCCGACGCAGTGCAGCTCGCCGCGGGCCAGGGCGGGCTTGAGCATGTTGCCCGCATCCATGGCACCCTCGCCCTTGCCGGCGCCGACCATGGTGTGCAGTTCGTCCACGAAGAGGATGACGCTGCCCTCCTCCTTGGCCAGATCGTTCAGAACCGCTTTGAGCCGCTCCTCGAACTCGCCGCGATACTTGGCACCGGCCACCAGGGCCCCCATGTCGAGCGACAGCACCCGCTTGTTCTTGAGCCCTTCCGGCACTTCGCCATTGATGATGCGCTGGGCCAGCCCCTCGACGATGGCGGTCTTGCCGACGCCGGGGGCACCGATCAGCACCGGGTTGTTCTTGGTGCGGCGTTGCAGCACCTGGATGGTGCGGCGAATTTCGTCATCCCGGCCGATCACCGGGTCGAGCTTGCCGAGTTCTGCCCGCTCGGTGAGATCGATGGTGTACTTCTCCAGCGCCTGGCGATTCTCCTCGGCGTTGGCATCCTCCACCTTCTTGCCGCCACGGACCTTGTCGATGGCTGCCTCGAGTTTTTCCTTGGTCAGCCCCTGGGCACGCAGCAGCTCGCCCAGCGTCCCCTTCTCGTCCAGGGCCGCCAGCACGAACAGCTCGGACGAGATGAACTGATCCTTGCGCTGCTGGGCCAGCTTGTCGCAGACGTTGAGCAGGCGGCCGAGGCCGTTGGAGAGCTGTACGTCCCCTTCCACCCCGCTGACGCGGGGCAGGCGATCCAGCTCCTCGCCGAGGCGCGAGCGCAGGGTATTGATGTCGAGCCCGGTCAGGGTGAGCAGCGGGCGAATGGATCCGCCGTCCTGATTGAGCAAGGCGCTCATCAGATGGACGGGTTCGATGAATTGGTGGTCACGACCCAGTGCAAGAGACTGGGCATCGGAAATGGCAATCTGGAATTTGCTGGTCAGGCGATCGAGGCGCATTGCACTCCCCCTTCAAGACAGACGCCGCATGCGCGGCAACAACATCGCTTTCTGACAAGGAAGATGTGGTCTTGAAGGGCAATTTCAAGGGGTGGCTGTTTATTTTTTCCTCAATAGCGGTGACCGAGGGAAAACGACCTCGCAATGGCAGCCTGCACCCTGAGCCTGCTCGGCAGCAAGACATGGCCGCCAAAGGGCCATCACCAGGGAGTGAAGAGGCGCTTGCGGCCACTCGCGAGCGCCTCTTCGGCTATTTTTCCAGCCACACAAGGGAGGCCATGCGACCCGTCTGCCCGTCGCGGCGATAGGAGTAGAAGCGCTCGCTGTCGCTGAAGGTGCAGTATTCGCCGCCATAGATGGCGGTGACGCCGGCGCGGGCGAGGCGCAGTCGGGCCAGCTGGTAGATATCCGCCAGCCATTTCCCTTCGTTGAGGGATGGCACGAACGCAGCCGCCGCTTCCGCCTGCTCCGTCATGAAGGCCTCACGCACTTCGCCACCCACTTCGAACGCGGCGGGACCGATGGCCGGGCCCAACCAGGCCAGGATCTCGCCAGGCTCGCAGCCCATGGTGGCGATGCTTGCCTCCAATACGCCCCCCAGCAATCCGCGCCAACCGGCATGGGCCGCCGCCACTACGGTGCCTACCCGATCGCAGAACAGCACCGGCAGGCAGTCGGCGGTCATCACGATGCAGGCCTGCCCCGCCTCACGGGCACAGGCGGCATCGGCATCCGGTGCGCGCTCATAACGGTCGCTCACCGGATGGACGGCGATGCCATGTACCTGGTTGAGCCAGTTGAGAGTGCCGGGGATCCCCGCCACCTGTTGCAGTCGGGCGCGGTTGACCTCGACCCTGGCCGGTGCATCGCCCACATGGGCCCCGAGGTTCAGACCGGCAAAGACCCCTTCGCTGATGCCGCCGTCCCGGGTGGTCGAGAGAGCCCTGACATTGCCCGGCGCGGGCCAGTCGGGTGTGATCCAGTTCATCTGTGGCTCCTTTCGTTCATATGAAAACGGGGCCCCTTGGCTGCAACCAGTCAAGGGGCCCCGCATCAGATCATGGAGGGCAGGTTACGGCAGGAATCGTCGCAAGGCCGCCCTCGGGATCAGTTCCAGACCAGATCGTCCGGATTGGCCAGGGTATCCGCCCGCAGCACTTCCATCAGCGCCACCATGTCCTGCGGCGTGGGGGAGTGCCACTCCATCACTTCACCCGTGATGGGGTGCGCCAGCTTCAGCATGGTGGCGTGCAGCGCCTGACGGTGGAAACCTCGCAGGGCCTCGGTCAGTTCGGGGGTGGCGTTGCGCAGCAGACGCAGACGACCGCCGTAGGCGGGATCCCCCACCAGCGGATGCTTGATGTGGGCCATGTGGACACGGATCTGGTGGGTACGGCCGGTTTCCAGGCGCAACCGCAGACGGGTGTGACCACGGAACTTCTCGTGCACCCGGTAGTGGGTGACGGACTCGCGCCCGTTGGGCACCACAGCCATGTGGGTACGCTGGGTCGGGTGACGACCGATGGGGGCATCGACGGTGCCGCCGGCGGTCATGTGACCGATGGCAATCGCCTCGTACTCACGGGTGATCTGGCGTGCCTGCAGGGCTTCCACCAGGTGGGTCTGGGCGGGAATGGTCTTGGCGACCACCATCAACCCCGTGGTGTCTTTGTCCAGACGGTGCACGATACCGGCACGGGGGACCTCGGCGATGCCGGGGTAGCGGTGCAGCAGGGCGTTGAGCACGGTGCCGTCCGGCGTACCGGCGCCCGGGTGAACCACCAGGCCGGCCGGCTTGTCGATCACCAGGATGTGTTCATCTTCATAGACAATGTTCAGCTCGATGTTCTGGGCATCCCAGCGGGTGTCGTCTGCCAGTTCCACATTCACATGTACCTGCTGCCCGGCCACCACTTTCTCGCGCGGGGTATTGGCAACCTGACCGTCCAGGGTCACTCTGTCCTGTAAAATCCACTCCTTGATGCGGGTCCGGGAGTAGTCGGGAAACAATTCGGCCAGGGCCTGGTCTAGTCGTTGCCCGAATTGGTGATCCTGAAATTCGCCTGTCAGTTCAATATGCTGGCTCATGTATGGTCTCTTGAGCGGGGGTATCAATTCGAAATAATCCGGGTATTCTAGCTTTTCTTTTAGCCAAGCATAACGGATACTTTGCCAATTTCGTGGAAATGGACCGGATGTTGTTGATGGGAAAGAAGTCTCACCTGCTGATGTCGCTCGCCTTGGTCGCTACCCTGATCACTGGCTGTTCCAGCACCAAACCCAAGGTTCCCGACGAACCGCCGGAAGTTCTGTACCAGAAAGCCCGCATCAAACTGGATACCGGCAACTACCTCAATGCCATCGAACTGCTGGAAGCGCTGGACTCTCGTTACCCGTTCGGTGCCTACTCCAACCAGGTTCAGCTCGATCTCATCTATGCCTACTACAAGCAGGATGATACCGCCCAGGCGATCGCCAACATCGACCGTTTCATCCGCCTGAACCCGGCGCACAAGAACATCGATTACGTCTTCTATATGCGCGGCCTGACCAACATGGCGGCGGATTACAACTTCTTCCAGGATTTCCTCGGCATCAATCGGGATGACAAGGACCCCTCCTACGCCCGTCAGGCCTTCCAAGACTTCAAGACCCTGCTGCAGAACTACCCCAACAGCAGCTATGCAGCCGATGCCCGTGCCCGCATGATCGGCCTGAAGAACCGTCTTGCCCGCTATGACCTGGGGGTAGCCGAGTACTACGTCAAGCGTGACGCCCTGATCGCCGCAGCCAACCGCGCCAAGCTGATCGTCGAGACCTATCCCGACACGATGGAAACCGAGAAGGCACTGGAAATCATGGTCAACGCCTATGACACCCTGAAGATGCCGACCCTGGCCCAGCATGCCCGAGAAGTGCTGGCCAAAAACTACCCGGACAACCGTCTCGGTCGCGGCTGAGTAGCGAACGGACAATAAAAAACCGGAGCCACTGGCTCCGGTTTTTTTATGACCGACGGCGGCACTCCGGGGTCACTGGTGCTTACCCTGCTGCTTGGCCCGCATGATGTTGATGATCTCGATGTCGGTATCCAGCATCCCCTCCCTGGAGAGGCGACCCAGGTTGGCGATGGTCTGGTCCACATCGTCCGAGACGATCCCCTCGCTCTGGGGCACGCGCAGGTTGTTGATGGCCATCAGCGAGGATTTCACCGCCGCCGAGGTGGAGGTGGAGACCTTCATGGAGCAGGCGCTGCCGGCGCCGTCGCAGATGATGCCGGAAACATCCCCAATCATGTTGTTGATGCAGTGGCTGATCTGCTCGAACTGGCCTCCCAGCAGCCAGGTGATGGCGGCCCCCGATCCCATGGCGGCGGTACTGGCGGCACACAGGGCGGAGAGCTTGTTCTGGTAGGCCTTGATGTAGATGGCCACCAGATGGCTCATCACCAGGGCACGGGCCAGCTGCTCGTCATCGGCCTTGAGGAAGCGGGCGGCGGCGACCACCGGCATGGTGGCGGCAATGCCCTGGTTGCCGGAACCGGAATTGGACATGGCGGGCAGCATGGCGCCATCCATCCGCGCATCGGAGGCGGCAGACGACAGGCGCATGGCCAGGGTCATCAGATCGTCGGAAAGCAGCTTGCGCTCCACCTGATCGGTGAGGATCTTGCCGATGCGCAGGCCATAGCCCTGCAGCCCTTCGTCCGCCAGCGCCTGGTTCATGGTGGCCGCCTCGCGGATGAAGTCGATCTCGGCCAGCGGCACCTCCAGGGCGAAGGCCACGATCTCCTTCAGGGTCATGGCGGGCTTGTCGGCCTTGGCTGGCTGGATCTGCACCCCGGGGGCACTGTCCTGCACCATCAGCACCTCGCCATCCTTCTCCATCAGCACGATGCGGGTGTGGTCGGTACAGATCACCACCCGGGCGCTGTGCCCCTCCACTTCGGCCAGCACCTCGGCGTAGAGCACGTCGGGCACATCCTTCACATCCACCTCTATGGTGGGCAGCAGCCCCTTGGCGGCCTCCACCTGATCCGGCGTGAGGCTCTTGAGCACCTCCAGCCCGGCATCCGGGTTGCCACCGGTGATGCCGACGGCGGCGGCCACCGGCAGGCCGATCATGCCGGTGCCGGGCACCCCGACCCCCATGCCGTTCTTGAACAGATTGCCGCTGACCCAGACGCGGGTGCGGGTCGGTACCTGGCCCAGCAGCTTGCGGCAGTTGGCCGCCGCCAGGGCGACCGACATGGGCTCGGTGCAGCCGAGGGCCGGCACCACTTCACGCTTGAGCAGGGTAATAAAGTCGGTCCATTGTGCGTTCATTGCGATGTGTCTCATGTTCATGGCGCCCGCGTGCGGGCTCGTCATTGTTGTTCGGCCAGTTCCGCCTTGTGATTGCGGATATGCAGGTAAACGGTATGGCGGGAGATGCCGAGCAGCTCGGCCACCAGTTGGGCGGCATCCTTGATCTCGAAGATGCCCATGTCGTAAAGCCGGTGCACGATCGCCTTGTTGCGCACGCTGCTGCCCAGCCCGGGATCCCTGTCCACCTTGGCGATCACCTGCGCCACCAGATCATCCACCGAGCTGGCGAAGGTCTCGGTGCCGTGGGCAGGGGGCACTGCGGGCGGGGCAAAGGTGTCGAGCAGGCTGCCAAGGGGCGTGTCCAGACTGAAATTCACGCACAGCATGCCGATGGGTTTGCCCTCGCGGTTGCTGATGGTGATGGACGAGGACTTCAGCAGGGAGCCCTCCCGGGTGCGGGAGAAATAGCTGCTCCACTGGCTGCCGGCGGCACTGTGCAACTTGTCGAGCGCGAAGTCGGTGACCGGCGCTCCCTCCTGGCGGCCGGTGATGTGGCCGTTGGCAATCTTGATGACGGAGGCGTGCAGGCTGTCAAAGGCGTGCAGCACCACCTCGCAGCCCGGGCCAAACAGGGCGGACAGCGCCGCCACCGCAGGCTCAAAGCTGGCAATCAGATGGCGCTCTTCATCGGTCAGTGTGCTGGCGTCGCGCAAGGGAGCTACCTCGGTCATGGGGTCATCCGGTCAACGTTGGGTAAGGATATTCGAAGCGGACTCAAATAAAATTGAGCAAATCCGCTTTTTGCGCGGGCATTATGCCCGACTGGTGAGACAACACCACAAAATGTGAGCAAAATCACGACTAAAATGACAAAAAGGCCCCATGAGAGGCCTTCAAGGTGGTTTTTTGGTGCTTTTGCTCAACTTTAATTGAGCCAGGGCTCGTCAGTCAGTCCGGACAGACAGGCAGGCAGGCAGGCAGGCAGGCACCACCGTCTGTCTGTTCCCTGCCACGGTCATCCACTCTGGTCATAAAAAAAGGGGGCCGAAGCCCCCTTTTTGTCTCATCCGGTCAACGCTTACAGCGCCTTCAGGATGGCCTCGACGCTGGCCTTGGCATCGCCAAACAGCATCTGGGTGTTCTCCTTGAAGAACAGCGGGTTCTGGACACCGGCGTAGCCAGTGTTCATGGAGCGCTTGAAGCCGATGACGTTCTGCGCCTTCCACACTTCCAGCACCGGCATGCCGGCGATGGGGCTGCCCGGATCTTCCATGGCGGCCGGGTTGACGGTGTCGTTGGCACCGATCACCAGCACCACGTCGGTGTCGGCGAAGTCATCGTTGATCTCGTCCATTTCCAGCACGATGTCATAGGGGACTTTCGCTTCCGCCAGCAGCACGTTCATGTGACCAGGCAGACGACCGGCCACCGGGTGGATGCCGAAGCGCACCTTGACGCCGCGATCACGCAGCTTCTGGGTGATCTCGGCCACCGGGTACTGGGCCTGCGCCACCGCCATGCCGTAGCCTGGGGTGATGATGACGGAGCTGGCGTTCTTCAGCATGTCGGCCACGTCTTCGGCGTTGGTCTCGCGGTATTCGCCCAGCTCCTGCTCGGCGGTGGAGGCCACGCCGTCGGAGCCAAAGCCTCCTGCGATCACGGAGATGAAGGAGCGGTTCATCGCCTTGCACATGATGTAGGAGAGGATGGCACCGGAGGAACCCACCAGGGCACCGGTGACGATCAGCAGGTCATTGGAGAGCATGAAGCCCGCCGCCGCAGCCGCCCAACCGGAGTAGGAGTTCAGCATGGAGACCACCACCGGCATGTCCGCACCACCGATGGAGGCGACCAGGTGCCAGCCGAAGGCGAAGGCGATCAGGGTCATCACCAGCAGGGCGAAGGTGGAGCCACCGGCGTTGACGAAGTGGATCATCAGCGCGATGGAGACCACCACGGCCAGCAGGTTCAGCTTGTGGCGGTGCGGCAGCATCAGCGGCTTGGAAGAGATGAGGCCACGCAGCTTGCCGAACGCCACCACGGAACCGGTGAAGGTCACGGCACCGATGAAGACGCCCAGGAACACTTCCACCAGGTGGATGTTCAGCATGGCGCCGGAGAGGTGCTCGACCTGGGCGACGCTTGCCGCCTGCTCGAACGCCGCCCGGGCGGCTGCCAGGGTCGCATCCAGGTTGGAGCCGACGGAGACCACCACTTCAGCGGGGGCGGAGGGGTGCAGATCGATGAAGCTGTTGAAGCCCACCAGCACCGCTGCCATGCCCACGAAGCTGTGCAGCACGGCCACCAGCTCGGGCATCTCGGTCATCTCGACCTTGAGGGCCAGCCGCACGCCGATGGCGCCACCGATGGCCATGGCCAGGATGATCCAGTGGACGCCACTGGTTTCCGGGTTGAAGACGGTGGCGAGCAGGGCGATGGCCATCCCCGCGATACCGAACAGGTTGCCATGCTTGGCCGTTTCTTGCTTCGACAGTCCCGCGAGACTGAGGATGAAGAGCACGGCGGCAACGATATAGGATGCTGTTACCAGTCCTTGAGACACGTTAAACCCCCTTAATCCTTACGGAACATCTTCAGCATGCGCTGAGTGACGGTGAAGCCACCGAAGATGTTGATACTGGCAATCAGCACGGCGACAAAGGCCAGCACGGTGACCAGGGTCGACCCTTGTCCAATCTGCAACAGCGCACCGACCACGATGATGCCGGAGATGGCATTGGTGACCGACATCAGCGGCGTGTGCAGGGCGTGAGAGACGTTCCACACCACGTAGTAACCGACCACGCAGGCCAGGATGAAGACGGTGAAGTGGGAGAGGAAGGCGGCAGGCGCCACGGCAGCCACCCAACCGAAGGCGGCGATGCCGAGGGCACCGAACACGAACTTCTTGTTGGAGGGCTTGGCCTCTTCCTTCTTGGCGGCCGGTTTGGCGGCAGCCGGTTTCTGCGGGGCGGCAGAGACGGAGATGGCGGGGGGCGGGAAGGTCACTTCACCGGCCTGGACCACCGTCATGTTGCGCTGTACCACGTCTTCGAAGTCGATGGCGACGTTGCCGTCCTTCTCCTTGCACATCAGCTTCATCAGGTTCACCAGGTTGGTGCCGTAGAGCTGGGAGGATTGGGCAGGCAGGCGGCCCGGCAGATCGGTGTAACCGATCACCTTGACGCCGTTGTCGGTGACATGCAGTTCACCCGGTACCGTGTATTCGCAGTTACCGCCGGCCTGGGCCGCCATGTCCACGATGACGGAGCCCGGCTTCATGCTGTCCACCATTTCCTTGGTGATCAGCTTGGGTGCCGGCTTGCCCGGGATCAGGGCGGTAGTGATGATGATGTCCACTTCCTTGGCCTGCTGGGCGAACAGCTCCATCTCGGCCTTGATGAACTCTTCGCTCATCACCTTGGCGTAACCGTCGCTGGAAGCGCCATCTTCGCCGCCGAAGTCCAGCTTGAGGAATTCCCCACCCATGGACTCGATCTGCTCGGCCACTTCCAGGCGGGTATCGAAGGCACGCACGATGGCACCGAGGGAACCGGCGGTCCCGATGGCGGCCAGACCGGCCACACCGGCACCGATGACCAGCACCTTGGCGGGCGGAACTTTACCGGCGGCGGTGATCTGGCCGGTGAAGAAGCGACCGAACTGGTGCGCGGCTTCCACGACGGCGCGATAGCCACCGATGTTGGCCATGGAAGAGAGGGCGTCGAGGGACTGGGCACGGGAGATCCGCGGCACCATGTCCATCGCCATCACATTGATGTTGCGCTCGGAAAGCTTCTTGACCAGCTCGGGGTTCTGGGCAGGCCAGATGAAGCTCACCAGGGTGGCACCATCCTTAATTTGTGCGATTTCGGCCTCGGTCGGCGCGTTGACCTTGAAGACAAGGTCGGCTTGCCAGACGTTCGGTACCACGCTGGCACCGGCAGCCTCGAAGGCGGCATCATCGAAGCTGGCTCGCAGGCCGGCACCGGCCTCGATGGCAACCTCGAAGCCGAGCTTTTTCAGCTGCTCGACAGTGGCCGGGGTCGCTGCGACCCGGGTCTCACCGGCGAGACTCTCTCTCGGTATTCCAATCTGCATGACTATTCCCTGATGGTTAATAAACAATCATCGCCAAGTCTCTCATGTCTGAGGGGACAAGGCATGATCAAAGTGCAGGTCACGGGCCCTTTGTTATGAAAATCAGCAGGCTTCACCTCGACCTCCTGTCACGGTCAGGCCCCCGCTTTTCAGGCGCGAGGGTGATTAGTATCAAATTTTGGAGTTTTATTACAACCACGGCCCCGGGCGGGCGGGTACAGAATTCAGCCCATCCCGGACCATGATTAAAAAAAACAAACCAAATTAGGGGCTTATACCAGCAAAAAGCGCTAAAAAAAGTGATCCAACCAGTCAAAAAAAATGTTTAACCCGGCCTCTACCTTAGCGTTTTTTGTTCTTACGAAATCTGCCGTTGGCTCATCTGATGAGATGAAAAGGGAAAAAGTAACCATTTTGCAACGATCAGGGGGCCGCGTCCCCGCCTGCTGGCGGGTTCGGGCCCCCTGGTGCAACCGGGCCTTGGGCCCGTTTCAGGCACGCTCTGCTTACCAGGCCGCCTCATAAATATGCCGGCTCTGGGCCAGGTCGATGTCGCCGTGCTCACCCAGGGCGGTCATGCCGTGCTCTTCGAGCTTGGCCAGCAGGGCGTCGATCCGGGCGTCGGCCACGTAATCCCGCAGCCGGGTCTTGATCCCCATCCGCTCGAAGAAATCGCGAGTGGCGGCGATGGCACCGTCGATACGCGCCTCGTCACTGCCGCTGCGCAGATCCCAGACCCGCTCGGCGTATTGCAGCAGCTTGGCGCGCTTCTGCTCGCGCTTGGCCTGCAGCAGGGCGGGCAGCACCACCGCCAGGGTCTGGGCGTGGTCCAGACCGTGCAGGGCGGTGATCTCGTGGCCCAGCATGTGGGTGGCCCAGTCCTGGGGCACGCCGGCTCCGATCAGGCCGTTCAGCGCCAGGGTGGCGCTCCACATGATGTTGGCGCGCACGTCGTAGTTTTCCGGCTCCACCAGCGCCTTGGGCCCCTCTTCCGCCAGGGTCAGCAGCAGCCCTTCTGCGAAGCGATCCTGCACCTTGGCATCCACCGGGTAGGTGAGGTACTGCTCCAGGGTGTGGATGAAGGCATCCACCACCCCATTGGCCACCTGACGGGCGGGCAGGGTGTAGGTGAGCACGGGGTCGAGCACGGCGAAGCGCGGCATCACGAAGGGCGAGAAGAAGTGCTGCTTGTCCCCTGTGCTCTTTCGGGTGATGACGGCGCCCATGTTCATCTCGGAACCGGTGGCCGGCAGGGTCAGCACGCTGCCCAGGGGAATGGCGGAGGCCACCTCGCCCCCGACGGTCTCGAGGATGTGCCAGGGATCCCTGGCCGGATCGTAGTGAGCGGCCGCGGCGATGAACTTGGAGCCGTCCAGCACGGAGCCGCCACCCACCGCCAGCAGGAAGTCGATCTTCTCGGCGCGGGCCAGTTCGACGGCACCCATCAGGGTCTCGTAGGTGGGGTTGGGCTCGATGCCGCCAAATTCAAACAGGGTCAGGCCGGCCAGCTCGCTGCGGATCTGGTCCAGCAGGCCGCTGCGCACCACGCTGCCACCGCCGTAGGTGACGAGGATGCGGGCGTCGCTGGGGATCTGGCCGCGCAGCTGGGCCACCTGGCCCTTGCCGAACAGCACCTTGGTGGGGGTGTGCAGGATGAAGTTGTTCATGGGATCTCCCGGGGTGGTCGTAGTCGGTAAGGTATGGGTTGCATTTTTCTCTTATAACCACCTACCATCAAGGGAACTTTCTGCCGATTTCTTGCCTATTTCTACTGAGCCTGGATAAATGAGTACAAATCAGCCCATCGCGGCGACCCACCAGTCCGCCCTCGCCAGCCGACTCGCCGCCCTGGCACCCCACCCGGGGATCACCGCCGCCCCCGTGCCCGGCGTGCACCTCATCTACACCACGGAGCATCACGACCGCATCCCGGTGCTCTACCGCCCGCGCATGATCATCATCCTGCAGGGGCACAAGGTGGGCTATCTCTCGGACTTCACCTTCCGCTACGACCCCGAGCACTACCTGATGATGACCCTGCCGCTGCCCTGCGAGTGCGAGTGCTTCGCCTCCCCCGAATCCCCTCTGGTGGGGCTCTCGGTGGAGATCGACGTGGCGGCGCTGCAGGCCCTGCTGCTGGAGATGGGGGACGCGGCCCCCGCCCCGGCGGAACCGGGTCGCGGCGTCGTCTCCGTGCCCCTCTCCGAGACCATGCTCTGCGCGGTGGAGCGCCTCATCGACGTGATGGACAAGCCGCTCCACGCCCGGGTGCTGGGGCCCCAGATCGTGCGCGAGATCCTGTTCCACGCCCTGCACGAAGGGGGGGCCCCCGCCCTGCTGGCCATGGCCAGCCGTCACAGCCAGGTGAGCCAGATAGCCCGGGTGCTGCGTATCATGGAGCAGCGCTTTACCGAGAACCTGACGGTGGAGGAGCTGGCCCGGGAGGCGAACATGAGCGTCTCGGCCTTCCACCACCATTTCAAGGCGGCCACCGCCACCTCGCCCCTGCAGTACATCAAGACCCTGCGCCTGCACCGGGCGCGGCTGATGATGCTGCACGACGGCCTCAAGGCCGGGGTGGCGGCGGACAAGGTAGGCTACGAGAGCGGCTCCCAGTTCAGCCGCGAATACAAACGCTTCTTTGGCAACACCCCGAGCGAACACGCGGCACGCTTTCGCTCGGGACAACTGCGTATCGTGGAGGGATGACATGCGCACACTGATCCTGCTCGTTCTGACCCTGCTGGCCACCGCCTGCACCGGCATTCCCCCCGGCCACCAGGTGGTCAAGCCCTTCCAGCTCGACCGTTACCTCGGCACCTGGTACGAGGTGGCCCGCCTCGATCACGGTTTCGAGCGCGGCCTGAACCGGGTCACCGCCACCTACAGCCTGCGGGATGACGGCGGTGTCAGGGTGATCAACCGGGGGCAGGACGAACAGGGGGAGTGGCGCGAGGCCGAGGGGCGCGCCTACTTCGTGGGCGACAGCGACGAGGGGCGCCTCAAGGTGAGCTTCTTCGGCCCCTTCTACGGCAGCTACAACGTGCTGGCGACGGATTATGAGCTCTCCCTGGTGAGCAGTTACAACCTCCAGTACCTCTGGATCCTCTCCCGCACGCCCCATCCCCCCAAAGAGAAGGTAGAGGCCCTGGTCGAGCGGGCCCGGGGGCTCGGCTTTGCCACCGACCGGCTGATCTGGGTCAACCAGGATCCGGCGGGGAACGCCCCATGAGGATCTTCCAGGCCACCCCCGGGGACATTCCCCGGGTCACCCCCCTGTTCGTGGAATACCGGGCGTTCTACCAGCTGCCTGCCCGGCCCGAGGCCGCCGAAGCCTTCCTGCTGGAGCGCTGCACCGCCGGGGAGTCGGTGCTCTTCGTGGCCCAGAGCGAGGCGGGAGAGGTGCTGGGATTTGCCCACCTCTATCCCCTGTTCTGCTCCCTCGCCCTGAAACCCGTCTGGCTGCTGTACGATCTGTTCGTGGCGCCGGCGGCCCGCCAGCAGGGGGTGGCCCAGGCGCTGCTGGCGCGGGCCGATCGCCACGGCCAGGAGACGGGCGCCGCCTTCCTGATGCTGAGCACCGCCACCGACAACCGGCAGGCTCAGGCCCTCTACGAAGGGCACGGCTACCAGCGGGACAACGAGTTCTACAGCTACATCAAGCCCCTCTGAGCCTCTGCCTGCGCCCGTTGCAGGGCCAGGACCCGGCATTATTCAGCGGGTGCATGACGAAATAATATCCATACACAGGATGAATAAAGGCGACCCCGGGGTCGCCTTTGTCACATCGGGGTCTGCCCCTAGAGCCGGAAGCGCCCGATCTCCTGCTCCAGCCGCTCGGTGAGAGACTTGAGCTGGGCCGCCTGGGCGGCCTCTTCGCCAGCCTGGGCCGCCAGCGCCTGGGAGACGTGGCGGATATTCTCGGTGTTGCGGCTGATCTCGCCGGTCACCGAGGTCTGCTCCTCGGCCGCCGCCGCGATCTGGGTCGCCATGTCGCTGATGGCGCCGATGGCTTCGTTGATCCTGCCCAGGCTGAGATTCGCCGCTTCGGCGTCCTCCACGCTGGTGCCCGCCAGCTGGCGGCTGGCCTCCATGCCGCCCACCGCCTTGCGGGTGGTCTGCTGCAGCGCCTCGATCATCTGCTGGATCTCGGCGGTGGAGTCGTGGGTGCGGCGCGACAGCACCCGCACCTCGTCCGCCACCACAGCAAAGCCGCGCCCCTGCTCCCCGGCCCGAGCCGCCTCGATGGCGGCGTTCAGGGCCAGCAGATTGGTCTGCTCGGCGATGCCGCTGATGGTGGCCAGAATGCCGCTGATCTGCTGGGCGTGGCCATCCAGCTCGTGGATGGTCTGGCTGGCGTCGGAGACCTCCCCCGCCAGCCCCGTGATGCTGCGCTGGCTCTGGCCGACCTGGGACTGGCCGGCCACCGCGAGGCGCACCGCATCGCCGGCGGTGTTGGCGGCAAACTCGGCGTTGCCGGCGATCTCCTGGGTGGCGGAGGCCATCTCGGTCACCGCGGTCGCCACCATGACGATCTCGTCCTGCTGCTGGCGCACCCGCTGGCTGCGGGCCTCGGCCCCCGCCGCCTGGGTGCGGGACTGGGCCGCCAGCTCGACGGTGACGTCCCGCAACCGGCTGACGATGCCGTGCAGTCGCGCCACGAACTGGTTGAAGTTCTGGGCCAGCTGCCCCACCTCATCCTGGCTGCGGGTGGCGATCTGCACCGTGAGATCCCCCTCCCCGTGGGCGATGTCGGCGAGCGCCCTGGAGACCCGTCCCAGATCCGCGAACAGGTAGTTGAACATGGCGATGAGCAGGGCACCGAACACCAGCAGCAGCACCAGGGTCAGCCCCACCAGTTGCCACAGCAGGGAGGCGAGCGGCGCCTCCAGCACCTCCTTGTACATCACCATGGCGAGCAGCCAGTCGGTGCCGGGCACGCCCTGCACCGAGAGCAGCACCTCGCGCCCGTTCAGGTTGGCGCCGTGCAGTTCGCCGTCGCGGCTCCACGCATCCAGCGCCGCCCCGGTGAGACCGGGATCCAGCTCCGCCACCTGCTTGAGCGCCAGCTCCTTGTTCGGGTGGCCGACGATGAGGCCGGTGCGGTCGAGCAGCATGGCGTAGCCCTCTCCCTGCACCTTCATGGCCAGCACCTCGTCGATGAGGGCGTCGAGGGAGAGATCCGCCCCGGCCACCCCGATCACCCGGCCCTGGTGGCTCACCGGCTCGGCCAGGGTCACCACCATCTGCTGCATGGTCACGCTGACATAGGGCGGCGTGACGATGAGCTTGCCCGCCTTGTCGGCGTTCTGGTACCAGGGGCGGGCTCTGGGGTCATAGTTGGCGGTGTTGAGGGCGGGATCGTGGCGGGTCATCTCCCCCTGCGCCGAACCAAAATAGGTGAGGCCGAAACCGCCGGAGGTGCGGGTCTGCAACAGGTGGGGCACCAGGGCCGTGTCGGGGTCGCGCGCAATGACGGCGGCCAGGGCGTCGACCGCGTGCTTGCGATCCGCCAGCCAGTTGCCGATGGCCACCGAGTGGGCGTGGCCGTAGTTGACCGCCTCGCTCTGGATGGCGTCAAGGGTGCGGGATTTGAGGGTGTGGAAGGCGACGATACCGAGCAGGGCTGCCATCAGCAGCACTACCCCCAGGCTGGCCGCGAGCAGCTTGCCGCGCAACGAGAGAGTCATGACAACGAATCCTTGTGGTAGCCGGGGGCCGGGAATACCCCCATCTTGGTAGTTCTATCGGCACAATGATGAACGGTCTTTAGTGAATCCTGATATTTTTTCATCTATCAACAACAGAACGCACTACCAGCAACAGACTGTTCACTATTCCATGCTGACACCCGCAGGCACCACAAGGCGGCCATGAGGTCAGGTCGCGGATGACGGGCAGGCACCGGCAGAGCAGGCCAGCACCCGCTGACCTGTCTCTTGAGGGCGGTTTCAGGCGTCTGAAAAGAGGGTTGGCGGGCAGGGTTGAGCATCCATCAGGTACCGAGCTGGTGCTCCCCCTGTTGCCCCCCTCTCGACAACGTGGGCTGTGCTAGATTGGGTATCCCGTTTTCAAGGAGAACCCGCTGCCATGCCACGAAATATCGAGATCAAAGCCCGCATAGCCGGGGTCGATGACCTTATCCCCAGAGCCGCGGCCATCGCCGACAAGGGCCCCGTCGACATCGCCCAGGACGATACCTTCTTTCGCTGTGAATCGGGCCGCTTCAAATTGCGGACGCTCTCCCCGTCGGCAGGCCAGCTCATCTTCTACCGCAGGCCTGATCAACAGGGTCCGAAGGAGAGCTACTACCACATCACGCCAACGAACGAGCCGGACAAGCTGCGGGAAACGCTCACCCTGGCTTGCGGCCAGATTGGCAGAGTGCGAAAACAGCGGACCCTGTTTCTGGTGGGCAGAACCCGGATCCATCTCGACCGGGTTGAAGGGCTGGGTCACTTCCTCGAACTGGAAGTGGTGCTGGAAGATGACGAGCCGCGCGAGGTGGGGATGCAGGAAGCTCACGACATCATGGCGCGTCTCGGTATCGAGCACTCCCGGTTGATCGAAGGCGCCTATCTGGATCTCCTGCTGCAACGACAACCCTGAGGGATTCACAACAACAATGCCGCCTCAAGGGCGGCCTTTTACTGTCCGGCGGCTGGGTTATTTGACCCGCGCCAGCGCCGTGTTGATCCTCAGGTTGGTCGCCTCCAGCCCCGGCTGCTGGCCGTAGAAGTCGAACGCCAGCTCGACACCGGGGCGAAACAGCAGGCAGTGGGTGGAGCCGCCGAAGTGGAACATGCCGAGCTGCTCCCCCTTCGCGATCCGCTGCCCCGGCTGCACCGTCACCTCGCAGCTCGACACCTCCGCCATGCCCACCGGCACCACGCACATCAGGCCGATTTTGGGGTTGTCCGCCTCGATGAAGATGAGTGCCCGGGTCGCCACCGCGGTGAGGAAGGGCTGCGACTGGTTCGGGGCGCTGGGGTCGGGCCCCGCCGGGCTGTCGAAACCCTGGTGGCGGTTGGCCAGGTAGTAGCTGCCGTTGACCACCTTGACCGAGCGCACCGTGCCGCTCACCGGGCTGTGCCAGCGGTGATAGCTGAGGGCACTGAGGAAGGCCTGATAGAGGGTGCCCCCCTCGAACGCGGCGGCGCGCGGGTCGAAGTCCAGCAGGTTGTCCAGGGAATAGGGCTGCCCCTTGAGCCAGAACGCGTCCTGCCGCCTTACCCCGGTCACCACCTGCAGCGGGGCCGACTCGCAGGCGTTGGCGATCACGCTGTCATCGTCCGGGGCCGTCACCGGCCGCACGCCGGGGCAGAAGCGGCGGGTGAAGAAGTCGTCCCAGCTGGCGAAGCCCTCGTATTCCTCTCCCGGCGCGGTGTGGAAGATCCCCTCGAAGCGCTCTGGGGTGGGGTTGTCGCCGGCCCCGAGCGCCCCCAGCGCCACCTTGACCATCTCCCGTTTCGCCACCTCCCCGAGCCAGGGGACGATCAGGGTCTGGCGATCCAGGGGGCTCACCGACTCCGTCAGCACATAACGGGACGCGGGACTTTGCAGGAAGTCGGCCCAGTAACCGAGGATCTTGCGCAGTTGCTGGTTCACCAGCGCATTGGCAAAGAAGTCGTACCCGGCGGCCGTCGCCATGGGCCAGTTGAGCAGGGCATTGATGGGGAATCCGATCAGCCCGGCGGGCTCCTGGGTCTGCACATCCTGATAGGCTTCCGGGGCCGTGGTCATGATGCCGTTGAGCAGCTGCAGGAACTCATCGAAGCTGCGCACCTGGACCTGACCGAGCGGCGTGCTGTGCTCGTGCTGCCACGCCTCGTCAAACATCCCCTGGGCCTGCTGATGCAGGAGGGGATCCTGCTCCACCAGCGCCTTCAATCCGGCGATCGGGGCCACCAGCGGGCGAGGCTGGCGGGTGACCGCCTGACGCAGCCGCTGTACCCAGCGCGCCACATGGGCCTGATCCCGGGGGACCCAGCCACCGGCATGGGCATGGGGGTGACGCGTATCCACTGCCTTGTTCATCGCTCTCTCCTTGTTGAAGCGCCTTGGGCCCGCCGGATGCGATGCGCCTGAGGGCGCCATCTGGCAGGAAGCAAGGTGTAGCACAGGGGAAAAGCGGCCTCCATTGGCAGAAATGGCAGCGGCGAAGCAGGGAAAAAGAGGCTAACGGAGGCGGTGGCAAACGCCGGAAATGCGAAAGGCCAGCTCAATGAGCTGGCCTTTCTGAAAAATGGCAGGGGCGGCAGGACTCGAACCCGCAACCATCGGTTTTGGAGACCGCTGTTCTACCAATTGGAACTACGCCCCTGCAACAAACGAGGCGTAGTATACAAAGCGGAGGTCAAAGGTAAAGGCTTTTTTTCTCACTTTCGATGCGATCGAACAAATGACGAGCAGATCCCCGCAATTCCAACAAGGAGCGGGGGTAAGCTGCTGTATTTGCAGCCCCGACGGGGTAGGAATGGGACACAAATGGGGGTAGGGTGAAACCAGGCTCAGGGAGGCTGCCCATGCTCAATTACCGACTGCTGCAACAGCTTGCGCCCCTCAACTTCCGGGATGAGCGCAAGACGGAGACCCTGGCCGACTATCTGGACAGAGTCTCTCCCCTGGTGCCCTCCATTCCCTCCAATGTGCTCGCCCAGTGGATTTACCGTCATTGGCGCGGTTTTGAATCCAACTGGAGCTTTATCGATCTCGCCAGCCACCAGTTCGAGTGCGAGCACTGGCCCACCGCGCAGATTATCGAGCAGATAGACTCCCGCCACATGGAGGTGATCGATCGCTGGGGCGAGATGCTGCGCAGCAACCGCTACGTGCGCCGCTCCTGGCTCGGCGATGACATGCTGCACCGGGGCACCTGGTCCGAGCCTGTCATCGTCCTCGCCACCGCCCCGGGAACCTGCTACCCGGACGGTCACCCCCTGCCCCATCCCTACTGCCTGCTGGAGGGGCACCACAGGCTCGGCTACCTGCGCAGCATGGCCGCCGATGGCGCCCCCTTGCAGGCGCAGCACGCACTCTGGATTTGTCGACCCGTTCGCGATACTTAAACGTTTTTCCGACCAAATCCTGCCTCTGAAATAAATTTTTGACAATTCAAAAACCAGCCCTATAATCGGTGCGGTTTTGAAAAAGGTCGGGACAGGACAATGCCGTTTTTGATGAAAAAAGCAGCCTTGCAGACGGGTGGAGCGCACCAGAGCGGCCCCGTTGTTTCCGGTTCCCGTCCCACAGATCCCCCGTTTTTTTTGAAAAGAGCCCCTGTTTCAGGGGCTTTTTTTTGTGCCGGAAAAACCTTCATTGATGCCAAAGGGAATGCAGACGATGACCAATCCACTCTATAACAAACACGTCATCTCCATCTCGGACCTGACCCGGTCCGACATGGAACTGGTGGTCGCCACCGCACAGCGGTTGAAGGCCGAACCCGACAGCCGCCTGCTGAAAGACAAGCTGGTCGCCAGTTGCTTCTTCGAAGCCTCCACCCGCACCCGTCTCTCCTTCGAGACCGCGGTCCAGCGCCTGGGCGGCAACATCATCGGCTTCGCCGACGGCGGCAACACCAGCGCCAAGAAGGGCGAGACTTTGGCCGACTCCATCAAGATCATCAGCTCCTACACCGATGCGGTGGTGATGCGCCACCCGAAGGAAGGGGCAGCCCGTCTGGCCTCCGAGTTCTCCCGGGTGCCGGTCATCAACGGCGGTGACGGCTCCAACCAGCATCCCACCCAGACCCTGCTCGACCTCTTCTCCATCCACGAGACCCAAGGCAAGCTGGACGGCCTCAACGTCGCCTTCGTCGGTGACCTGAAGTACGGCCGCACCGTCCACTCCCTGGCCCAGGCCCTGAGCCTGTTCAACTGCCGCTTCTTCTTCATCTCCCCGGAGGCGCTGGCCATGCCGGACTACCTCTGCGAGGAGCTGGAAGAGAAGGGCATCCGCTTCAGCGTGCACGAGACCATGGAAGAGGTGATGCCGGAGCTCGACATCCTCTACATGACCCGCGTCCAGAAGGAGCGCTTCGACGAGACCGAGTACAAGCACATGGCCGCCAAGTTCGTGCTGGAGCTGGCGACCCTGGAAGGGGCCAAGCCCACCATGAAGATCCTCCATCCCCTGCCCCGGGTTGACGAGATCGAGGTCGCCGTCGACAAGACCCCTCACGCCTACTACTTCCAGCAGGCGGAGAACGGGGTCTATGCCCGCCAGGCACTGCTGGCACTGGTACTGAACGAAACCGTCTAAGGGAAAGGGGAACATCATGTCCGAGAAGAACCAACTGCAAGTAGAAGCCATCCGTCACGGCTCCGTCATCGACCACGTCCCCGCCGGCCAGGGCATCAAGATCCTCAAGCTGTTCCAGCTGATCGAGACCCAGGAGCGGATCACCGTCGGCTTCAACCTCAAATCCGGCGCCCTCGGCAAGAAGGATCTCATCAAGATCGAGAACACCCGTCTGACCGAGCAGCAGGCCAACCAGCTCGCCCTGTTCGCCCCCAAGGCGACCGTCAACATCATCGAAGACTTCGTGGTGGTGAAGAAGCACCAGCTGGCGCTGCCGGAGTTCATCGAAGGGGTCTTCCACTGCCCCAACTCCAACTGCATCTCCCACAACGAACCGGTGGAGAGCTACTTCCGGGTGCGCGAGGTGAAAGGGGCAGTGCGGATGAAGTGCAAATACTGCGAGAAGTCCTTCACCCAGGACATCGTCAGCGAACGCTACTGATTTCCTGCCGACAAAAGATATCCATGTGGGCCCCATCGGGCCCATTTTTGAACCCTGTCACATCACTTATTCCCCCTTTGGTTATAATTTGCCATCCCGTAATGGATATACCTCGCTCATCCCCTGCTTGAGTGCTCCTCATTAGTGTTTTTCGCTATGAAAAGCCGGAACGACAGACTGGGCGAGACCGCCATCGCTCATCGCCAAAGGAAGTCGCCATGGTCAACACCCTCAGCCGCCCAGCAGAACCAGAGTCCGACCTGGCCCAGCTCGACGCCTGCCGCCAGATCATCGGCCAGCACTGTTACAGCACCCAGGAGGAGATCCGCCGCGAGCTCTCCGCCCGCGGTTTTGCGGACATCAGCCAGTCCACCATCTCCCGCCTGCTGCGCCGTCTCGGGGTCGCCAAGGCCCAGAACGCCAACGGCAAGAAGGTCTACACCCTGGTGGACGAGCAGCTGGAGCCCGCCGGCAGCACCCGCTCCATCCACGACATGGTGCGCGCCGTGGTCCACAACCAGCAGATGGTGCTGGTGCATACCACCCCGGGGGCCGCTACCGTGGTGGCTCGCCTGCTGGATCGCAACGCCAATCCCGAGATCCTGGGGGCCGTGGCCGGCAACGACGTGGTACTGATCGCCCCGCGCCACATCAGCCGAACCCGCCAGGCTCACGCCGCCGTGGTGCGCACCCTGGAAAACGCCCGCTGACCCCTGCTGGATGCCAGAAGGCGACCCCGGGGTCGCCTTTTTGTTGCCCGCGCGGCAAGGAGTCAGACCACGGGAGAGCCCGGGCGCCCCGCCTTGCCTGCCATAAAAAACGGGAGCCCCAGGCTCCCGTTGTTGTCCCTATCTCTGTCGGCATTCATGCCAGCACGGCACCCAGGCTCAGGCAGAGCACGATCAGCACAGTCAGCATGCCGAGCAGCGGGGCCACCCACTTCAGCCAGCGCACATAGGGCACCTTGGCGATGGCCAGCCCCCCCATGACCACGGCGGAGGTCGGGGTCACCAGGTTCACCAGGCCGGAGGCGGACTGGTAGGCGGTGACCACCAGCTCGCGGCCCACGTTGGCGAAGTCGGCGAGCGGCGCCATGATCGGCATGGTCAGCACCGCCAGACCGGAGGAAGAGGGCACCAGGAAGGAGAGCACCACTTCCAGCACGAACATCACGTTGATGAAGACGATGGTGGAGAGGCCGGTCACTATCCCCTCTGCACTGTGCAAAATGGTGTGGGTGATCATGCCGTTGTCCATCACCACCACGATACCGCGGGCGATACCGATGATGAGGGCCACGCCGAGCAGATCGCGGGCACCGTCGATGAAGTTGGAGGTCAGCTCCTCCTCGCTCATGCGTGAGATGACGCCGACGATGATGGCGGCAGCCAGGAAGACGCCGGAGATCTGCGCCATCCACCAGCCCAGCACGGCCACCCCGTAGATCATCACGGCGAAGGCGGCGACGAAGATGCCCAGCACGATCTTGCGGGTGGTGGTGAACTCCAGCATCTGGTCGCTCTTGTTGCCGAGGAAGTGGGCTCGGTTCTCTTCCCACTTGTCGGCCACCAGGGACTTGCTGGGATCGCTTCGCACCATCTTGGCGTAACGCATCACATAGGCCACGCAGATCAGCCAGCCGGCCACCAGCATGGCGACCCGCAACCAGATGCCGTCGGTGAAGGAGATGCCGGCCGCGTTGGCGGCGATCACGGTGGCGAACGGGTTGATGGTGGAGCCCAGGGTACCGATACCGGCCCCCAGCAGCACGGTCGCGGCAGCGACCACGGGGTCGAAGCGGGCGGCCATCATCACCGGCACCAGCAGGGTGTAGAACGGCAGGGACTCTTCCGCCATGCCGTAGATGGTGCCCCCTGCGGCGAACAGCGCCATCAGGATCGGGATCATCCACTCTTCACGGCCACGCAGGCGATCGGTGACGCGCTCGATACCTGCATCAATGGCACCTGTCTTGGTCACGATGCCAAGGAAGCCACCGATGATCAGGATGAAGAGGGAGACGTCGATGGCGCCAGCCTCATAGGTGTCGTGGTTGTAGAGACCGTCGATGGGTGCCAGCAGCACGTCGACGATCCCCTGGGGATTGGCATCCACCAGTTTGTAGGTACCGGCCACCGGCACTTCCTTGCCGAGGGCCTCGTTCATGGTCATCTCGTATTTGCCGGCCGGCACTATCCAGCTCAGGGCGGCCACCAGGGCGATCAGCACAAACAGTATCGTGTAGGCTGACGGGAACTTGAATTTGGTCATGGTCCAGCTTCCTTCTGTGGGTGTGGTATCCATGCAGGCTGCGGGTCGTAGGGTTGGAGGTATTATGCCGCTGTCACATGGTTGAAAAGCCGGGGGTCACCCCCCGGCACCACTGACGACGTCAGTCGCCCAGCGTAGCCACCATCACTGCCTTGATGGTGTGCATCCGGTTTTCCGCCTCGTCGAACACGATGCTGTGCTCGGATTCGAACACGTCCTCGGTCACTTCCAGGCCCTTCATGCCATATTTGTCGGCCACTTCCTTGCCCATGGTGGTCTCGTCGTTGTGGAACGCCGGCAGGCAGTGCATGAACTTCACATCCGGGTTCTTGGTCGCGTTGATGACGTCCATGTTGACCTGATACGGGGTCATCAGCTTCACCCGTTGATCCCAGGCTTCCTTCGCTTCACCCATGGAGACCCAGACGTCGGTGTAGAGGAAGTCGGCACCCAGCACACCCTCTTTCACGTCTTCGGTCAGGTGGATGCGCGCACCGGTCTCTTCGGCGATGAGGCGGCAGGTGGCAACCAGCTCCTCTTCCGGCCAGAAGGCTTTCGGCGCGACCAGACGGATGTCCATGCCCATCTTGGCGGCACCCACCATCAGGGAGTTGCCCATGTTGTTGCGGGCGTCACCCAGGTAGGCGAACTTGATCTGATCCAGACGTTTGCCCTTGCCATGCTCCAGCATGGTCATGAAGTCCGCCAGGATCTGGGTCGGGTGGAATTCGTTGGTCAGGCCGTTCCAGACCGGTACACCGGCGTGGGCCCCCAGCTCTTCGACGATCTCCTGGCCATAGCCGCGGTATTCGATGCCGTCATACATGCGGCCCAGCACCCGGGCGGTGTCCTTCATGGACTCCTTGTGACCGATTTGGGAACCGCTCGGGCCGAGGTAGGAGACCTGGGCGCCCTGGTCGAAGGCCGCCACTTCGAACGCACAGCGGGTGCGGGTGGAGGTCTTCTCGAAGATCAGGGCAATGTTCTTGCCGACCAGATGCTTGCGCTCATAGCCACCGTATTTGGCTTTCTTCAGGTCGATGGCCAGATCGATCATGTATTGGATTTCGCGAGGGGTGAAGTCCAGCAGTTTCAGGAAGTTACGGTTACGCAGATTAAAAGCCATGATGAGTTCTCTCTATATTTGTTCAGACCAATTTGGCAGTGTCATTGACTACGCAGTTGTTCAGACCAGAGCCTTGGCTCAGGCATTGACGGTATTGGTGGCGACGATGTTGGTGCCGGCTTCCCCCTTGAGGATGGCGAGGCCATCTTCCAGGGAGCCGATGCCGACCATGCCGCCGGTCGCCTTGACGAATTCGCAGGAGGCTTCGACCTTGGGCCCCATGGAGCCGGCATCGAACTTGACGCCCGCCAGCTCGTCCGGGCTGGTGACCCGCAGCGGACGCTGGGTCGGCTTGCCCCAATCCAGATAGACGGCATCGGCGTCGGTCAGGATCAGCAGGGCGTCGGCCTTGATCTGCTTGGCCAGGTAGGCGGCAGACATGTCCTTGTCGATGACGGCCTCGATGCCGGTCAGGCTCTGGCTATCCCAGGTCACCGGGATGCCACCACCACCGGTACAGATGATGAGGTGGCCCTGGGCGATCAGGGTCTCGATGGCGTCGCCTTCGACGATGCGCTGGGGCAGCGGGGACGGCACCACGCGGCGGAAGAACTTGCCGTCAGCCTTGACGCTCCACTGCTTCTCGGCAGCCAGGGCGCGGGCTTCCGCCTCTTCGTAGACGGGGCCGATAAACTTGGTCGGATTGGCAAAGGCCGGATCCTTGGGGTCCACCTGCACCTGGGTCAGCAGCGCGGTGACGTTGCGGCTCGGCATCAGGTTCTTCAGCTCCTGGATCAGCATGTAGCCGATCATGCCCTGGGACTCGGCGCCCAGCACATCCAACGGATAGGGGGAGACCTTGGTGTAGGCGCTGTTCTGCAGGGCCAGCAGGCCGACTTGCGGGCCATTGCCGTGCACCAGCACCACGTTGTAATCCTCGGCGATGCGGGCGATGGTCTTGGCGGCGGTGGCGATGTTCTTGCGCTGGATGTCGGCTTCCAAAGGTTCACCGCGGCGGAGCAGGGCATTGCCCCCCAGGGCGACGACGACAGTTGGTTTTTTCATGGGTGTTACTCTCGAGTTCGGGTGTGTGTGGCGCCAGCCTCTGCCGGCGCCACGCCGTCTTGTCAGATGCCGTCACGTTCCATCGGGCAGCTCATGCAGCGGGCGCCGCCGCGACCACGTCCCAGCTCTTCACCCGGGATGGGCAGCACAGTGATGCCGGCCTTGTCGTACTTCTCGTTGGTGTAGGTGTTGCGCTCGTAACCCACCACCACGCCGGGGCGCACGGTCAGCACGTTGTTGGCGTCGTTCCACTGCTCCCGCTCGGCCTCGAAGCTGTCGCCGCCGGTGGTGATGAGCCTGAGCTGATCCACCCCCAGCGCCTTCTCGATGGCGGTCACGAAGTAACCCTCTTCCTTGATGTTCATCCCGGTGGCACCGCCCGGGGTCAGGCTCCAGCAGTTCACATCCTTGCGGATGACTTCCGGATAGACGGAGAAGGTGTCGACATCCATGTGGGTCATGACGGTGTCGAGGTGCATGCAGCTGCGGTGTTTCGGCAGCTCCATGGCGATGACCTGCTTGGCCTGACCGTGCTTGAACAGGCTGCGGGCCAGATGCTCCACCCCTTGCGGCGTGGTGCGCTCGGACATGCCGATGAGCACGGCGCCACGGCCGATGACCAGGACGTCGCCCCCTTCGATGGTGGAGTTGTCGTAGTCGCGCTCCTCGTCACCGAAGTACTTGATGAACTCCTGACCGGCAAACTGCGGGTGCCAGCGGTAGATGGCCTTCACGTGGTTGGTCTCGCGACGACGGGCGGCCTTGGCCATGGGGTTGATGGAGACGCCGCCATAGACCCAGCAGGAGGTATCGCGGGTGAAGAGGTGGTTGGGCAGCGGTTCGATGATGAAATCGGTCGGGGCATGCATGCCGACCACCATGTTGACGCCGCTGTAGGGCATCTCGGAGTAGGTGAGGCCGCCGGAGAGGATGCGGGCCAGCTCGCGGTGAGGCATGTCCGCCAGGAAACAGCGCACGTCGTTGGCCAGGGCAGTGCCGAGGCGATAGTCGGAGACCTGGTGTTGCAGCAGCCAGGCTTTGGCTTCCGGCACGTCCAGGGTTTCCGCCAGCAGATTGGTCAGGAGGAAGACTTCGACATTCTGATCGCGCAGTACCTGAGCGAATTTGTCGTGCTCCTGACCGGCACGTTCCACGGACAGGACGTCGTCAAACAGCAGATCCTGGCAGTTGGAAGGGGTCAGACGCTTCAGACTGAGGTTGGGGCGGTGCAACATGACACGGCGCAACTGGCCAACTTCAGAACCTACATAAAATTTGCTCATGATGATATTCCGTCTAGCAGTGGTCCCTGCGAGTGATTGAATAGATTCCTTCTATTCAGGCTCGTGGCTAAGGCGGGATATTCTTTATGTAGGGTACTCGGCTTGTGTTCTATCCTGCCCTTGCCTTTCGACGCAGAGATTAGGTCTGGCAACTCCACCAAACTTGGACATTGATCACATTCACCCGAGACTGCATAAATTCAGAAGTTAATTTATGATGGAGTTTACATATCTGACATTTCCCTCACCCTCCATCCGGCATAAATACGCAATAAAGCCCCAATATATTCCACAAAGAGTGCAATTCCATTCATTCATGATATCCATAAATGGATAGTCACAAATAAAAAACATCAAATAAATCATTACATTAAAATCAAAATGCTCATTTTTTGAATAAAGCTCACCCAACTTTGAATTTAATCTCGCTTATCATCCCGTTTGCTCTCACATAAATAATCACCTGCTCCTTTATCGCTGAATAATCCATCTCTTGTCCCAGATCATGGCGGCCCGACCGGGCCAGATGGCGAGCCTCATCGCCAAGTCGTGTGTACTATCTCTTTTATATGGATATGCATTTTGCACGCATCCTGATGGCGACTTTTTCACCGACCGGAGTGCAACCGGGATTCAAAGTTTTTTCATTAGTTGAATTTTTTCAGTCACCTTGCGCCGATTTCGGGTTCGCCTTAACTCAAAAAGTGATGCTTGTCACATTCGTTCCCGTCACCAAGGAGATAACCATGAAGATCCCGTCGCTGTTTCTGCTCGTCGCCCTGGTCCTGCCCATGACACCTGCCCTGGTGCATGCCCAGGGAGCCCCCGCCATGCCGCTGGTGGTCTGTCACGTTGACCAGGCACCCCAGATGCTGGTCCCCGCCTACCTATGCCAATGGTACGGTGGCAGCCAGCACCCCTGACCCTCTCGCCCAAGGGGAGGCGATCTCCTCTTGGGTCACCCCCGCTTTCCCTCCTTTATCTCCTGAATGGGATCCGGACCACGCCACCTGCATCATGCCCGTTGCCCTCCTCCACCCTCATCTGCGATCGACACTGACCGGCCTCCCCGGATTCTGAACCGCAGTTAAACGCCTTGTGAGACATTCGCCATCGACTGCGTAAGCAAAGTGCCAACAAAATTCTCGCCATAGTCGGAAGATGCGCGTGAAAAAACAGCATGATAGAACATTAAAGTCATGATTTTAAAAAAGATAACTTCATTATCCTTTCGCGGGAAACCAGTTTGAAAAAAACGTTTTTCAGCATGTCATTGTCGCCCTGCGCGAAATCCTTATAGTTACTCCTGCACGGACGCAATGAAGTCGGTCAGGAAGACTGGCTGCCAGGGTTGGGCAAATGGACTCACCACAGGATGTGGTAAAGGACACCTCCCAGGACGGAGAAAGTGCGACGGGAACGGATGACTCGTCAGGCCATGATGGCTAAAGGACACCCCAAAGGATTGGGAAGGGGAAACCTAAAGGAAGAGGTATAGTCAGGGATTGCAGGGAGCAACTTCGTTCAAGGATATGAGCGATAAGACTATCGGGGGCGACGCAAGTCGCCCCCATCTTTTTTGGGTATTTTTCACGTCTGCCCGCTGATGGGTCACCCCGGCCACGATATTGCTGGCCAGGGTACCCGGGACTCGCCCAGCCGGCGCTATTCCAGCCGGAAGTGCCCCACTATCTCCCGCAGCCTGTCATAGGTGCGCTGCATGGCGTTCGAGCTGTCCACGGTGCGCTCGCCATTCCCCTTGAGCTGGGTGATCACCTCGGCGATGGCACTCATGTTGCGATTGATCTCCTCGGCAACGGCACTCTGCTCCTCCGCGGCCGTGGCGATATGGCTGATGAGATCGTTGATCTCCACCACTTCTCCTGCCATCAGATCCAGTGACGCATTCACCTTGCTGGTGTTTTCCGCCGCATCCTGGCAACTCTGCCGGGTGTTGCCCATGGCGGCCACCACGGTCTGGGTGCCCCGTTGCAGCCGGGTCAGCATGGTCTGGATCTCGGCAGTGCTCTTCTGGGTGCGTCCCGCCAGAGAGCGCACTTCGTCCGCCACCACCGCAAACCCCCGCCCCTGCTCACCAGCCCGGGCCGCCTCGATGGCGGCGTTGAGGGCCAGCAAGTTGGTCTGCTCTGCGATGCCACCGATGACCCCGAGAATCGAGCCTATCTGCTGCACATCCTGCTGCATGGCTTCGATGGAGTGTGCCGTGGTCTCCACCTCCGTCACCAGCGCAGTGACGCTGGCCATAGCCTGATCCACCACCTGACGCGACTGGTTGGCCAGTTGCTGGCTCTGGCCGGTCAGCTGGGCAGTATTGGCCGCACTCTCCGATACCGAGACGGCAGTACGGCTCATCTCGTTGATGGCGGTGACCACCTGTTCGGTCTCCCGCACATGCTCCGCCAGCAGGCCCTGGGCTGACCCCGTCTGCCTCGCCAATGCCGATATCCCTTCATTGAGCTGGCCGCTCGCTTGTCTCACCTCCCCCATCATGCCCTGCAACTGCTCGATGAAACGGTTGATGCCCGCCGAGATCTGGCCGAGATCATCCTTGCTGGTCACCGTGAGCCGGCGGGTCAGATCCCCATTGCCCTGGGAGAGCTCCTGCACCAGGTCGCGCAGGGAGAGGATGGGTCTATAGGCCAGGTTGAGGGCCACCATGGAGAGGGCCAGTACCAGCGCCGCCACCCCGAGCAGGGCCAGGGTGATCTTGCCGTTGAGCGCCTGGGTCATGGCCCGGATATAGTCGAGATCCACATAACCGGTCAGGGTCCACTCGCTGCCGCGAATATCCAGCTTGTTGGGGCGGCTCTCGCTCTCTCCCTGGGGCTTGCTGCTGTAGAGCACCTGTCCCTGACTGTCGGTGAGGGAGAAGTAACGCCCTTCCCCGCTTACCTTGGTCAGCAGCGTCTTGAATTCGCTCATGTCGAGGTAGTAGAGGTAGGCGGAGTCGGCACCGCGCGGCACCAGGATGGAGATGACGGGTTTGCCGTCCAGCTGCTCCAGCGGGCTGACAGTGATCTGGTTGTTGGCGGCGGGGATCAGCTTGCGCAGGGCGTCAACCCTGGCCTTGTCGTCGATGACCCCGTTCGCGTCGAATGCCATGTCGCCAATGAGCTTGACGATGTTGTGAAAGCCGGTCTCCTGCAGCGCCTTCTTGACGCTGGTCACCCCGAGGTTGAGGTTGGCGGCCAGCAGCACCTTCTGGTTGATGTCACCCGCCAGCTTCTCCCTGACCAGGGTGATCTGCTCGTTGATGTTCTGGGTGGCCTGAGTGCGGATGTAGCCGCTGATGAAATGGTTGACGCTGAACCAGGCGGTACCGATGGTGACCAGAATGGCGAGCAGCAACAGCACGTTGATTTTGACTTTGAATGCCATGGTATGGGTCCCTCCAAAGAGAAAGGGCCGGGATGACCCGGCCCTCCCTGCCAATGCTTACTTCTTCTTGGCGTACTTCATGGAGTCCAGGGCTACCGCCAGGATGATGATGCCGCCCTTGATGATGAACTGCCAGTAAGGGCTGACACCGATGTAGGTCAAACCATAGTTGATCAGCGTGAAGATAAGTACGCCGGTGATCACACCCGCGACAGTTCCCACACCGCCGGCAAACGAAACCCCCCCCACCACGCAGGCCGCGATGGCATCCAGCTCGTACATGAAGCCGAGGTTGTTGGTGGCACTGCCGATCCGCCCCGCTTCCAGCATGCCGCCGAAGGCGTAGAAGACACCGGCCAGGGCATAGATGACCACCAGGTTGACGGCGACGTTGACGCCGGACACCTTGGCCGCTTCCGGGTTGCCACCGATGGCGAAGATGTTCTTGCCAAAGCGGGTCTTGTTCCACAGCACCCAGACGAAGACGCTGGCGATGGCCGCATAGAAGGTCAGGTACGAGAGCTTGAACCCGCCAATCCGGATGAAGCCCTGCGCAAAGTTGGAGAAGCGAGGATCAAACCCGGCCACCGGGGAAGCCCCCACGGAGTCAAAATAGAGGGAGTTGATGCCGTAGACGATGATCATGGTGCCCAGGGTGGTGATGAAGGGCGTCACGTTCAGGTAGGCGACGATCAGGCCGTTGACCAGACCAATCAGGGCCCCCACCACGCACACCAGCAGGATCACCGCCGGAATGGGCACCTCCCCCAGGGTGGGGAAGACCTTGTTGACGTTGGTCAGGGCCTGCAGCATGGTGGCCGCGATCAGCGCTGCCAGGCCGACCTGGCGACCGGCCGACAGGTCAGTACCCTGGGTGATGATGATGCCCGCCACCCCGAGGGCGATGATGACCCGTACCGAGGACTGGGTCAGGATGTTGCTGAGGTTGGTGAGGCTGAGGAAGGAGGGCTCCTTGATCACGATGATCATGAGCAACACCAGCAACACCACATAGATGCCGTTCTCTTTGAGCGCCTGCATCAGATTGAAATTTTTAGCCGACTCCATAATGTCTTCCTGTCTTTATAGGTACAGAGATGCCAGGCGCAGGATCTCGCTCTGGTCAGTTTCTTTGGTGTTGACGATCCCCGCGACCCGGCCATTGCTCATGACCATGATGCGGTCCGTGATGCCGAGCAGTTCCGGCATTTCGGAGGAGATGATGACGATGCCCTTGTCCTTCTTCGCCAGCTCCAGGATGAGCTGGTAGATCTCGAACTTGGCGCCGACGTCGATACCCCGGGTCGGTTCATCCAGCATCAGGATCTCGGGCTGGGTCAGCAGCCAGCGACCGATGATCACCTTCTGCTGGTTGCCACCGGAGAGGGAGCCGATCTGGGTCTGCTGGGTCGGTGTCTTGACCCGCATGGAGTCGATGACCCACTGGGTATCGCTCTTCATCTTGTTGTCGCTGAGCAGCCCCATGGATCCCTTGTAGTTGTCCATGTTGGCGATCAGGGAGTTGAAGGCGATGTCGAGGCGTGAATAGATCCCGGTGGAGCGGCGCTCCTCGGTCACCAGGGCGAAGCCATTCTGGATCGCCTCGTGGGCGTTGTGGTTCGCCACCTCTTTGCCGTGCAGCTTGATGGTCCCTTCGCTGCGATCGCGGATGCCGAACAGGGTCTCCACGATGTCGGTGCGCTTGGCCCCCACCAGACCGGCGATGCCGAGGATCTCCCCCTTGTGCAGGTTGAAGGTCACGTCCTTGATGGAAGGCTGGTTCTTGGCCGTCAGGTGCTCGACCTCGAGGATCACCTCTTTGGGCTGGTTGGTTTTTTCCGGGAAGCGCTGGGTGAGCTCGCGGCCGACCATCATGCCGATGATCTGATCCATGGTCATGCCCTGGAGGGGCTGGGTCGCCACCCACTGGCCATCCCGCAATATGGTGATCTCGTCACAGAGCTGGAAGATCTCTTCCATCTTGTGGGAGATGTAGACGATGCCGCACCCCTTCTCCTTGAGCTTGTTGATGATCTTGAAGAGGTGATTGACCTCTTTCTCGGTCAGGGAGGAGGTGGGTTCGTCCATGATGACGATCTTGGCGTCATAGGAGAATGCCTTGGCAATCTCGATCATCTGCATCTGGGAAACCGACAGGGTGCCGACCTTGACCCTGGGGTCGATGTCGATGTCCAGCTCCTCGAAGATATGCTTGGTGTCCTGATACATCTTGCCGTGGTCGACAAACAGTCCCTTGGTGGGATAGCGGCCGAGCCACATGTTGTCCATCACGGTGCGTTGCAGTACCAGGTTCAGCTCCTGGTGCACCATGGAAACGCCATTCTCCAGCGCCTCTTTGGACGAGGTGAAGTTGATCTCCTGTCCCTTGAAGAAGATCTTGCCCTGATCCTTCTCGTAGATGCCGAACAGGCACTTGAGCAGCGTGGACTTCCCTGCGCCATTCTCGCCCATCAACGCATGCACAGAATGAGGACGGACCCGTAAATTGACATTATCGAGTGCCTTGACGCCAGGAAAGCTCTTACTGACGTCAATCATCTCCAACAGCCATTCTGATTGTTGCCGTGTTGTCATATCAGCCATCACATCTGGTTGAAAAGAGGGCAAGGGGATCTCCCTTGCCCTGAGGGGAGGAATTACTCGAATTGGGACAGGTTGTCTTTGTCTACGCCCACGTAGGCAACGCGGACGACCTTGTTGTCGATCTTCCAGTTGGTGCCTTCACCGGCCGGCTTGCCTTCGGCCAGGTTCTTGGTCAGCTCGAAGGTGGCCTTGGCCTGGTTGGCCGCATCGTTCAGCACGGTACCGGCCATGGCACCGCTCTTGACCATGGCCAGGGCTTCCGGCAGGGCGTCAACACCGAACACCGGGATGGCGGTCTTGCCCTGGGCCTTCAGGGATTCCACGGCGCCCATCGCCATGCCATCGTTGTTGGCGATGACCACTTCGATCTTGTTGGCGTTCGGACCGGAGATCCAGGCGTCCATCTTGTCCTTGGCCATGGCGGTATCCCACATACCGGTATCCATGTGCAGCTGCTCGGTCTTGATGCCGCCATCGTTCAGGGTCTTGACGACGTAGGTGGTGCGGGCTTCCGCATCCGGGTGGCCAGGCTCACCCTTGAGCAGCACGAACTGGATGACGCCATCCTTGTTCAGATCCCACTCGGGGTGCGCTTTCCAGTGCTTGGCGATCAGCTGGCCCTGGATGATGCCGGACTCCTTGGAGTCGGTGCCCACGTAGTAGGCCTTGTCATAGCTGGCCAGGTCGGCCGCGCTCGGTTCCTTGTTGTAGAAGACCACGGGGATCTCGTCCGCACGGGCTTTCTCAATCACGACAGGGGCCGCCGCCGGGTCAACCAGGTTGATGGCCAGGGCCTTCACGCCCTTGGCCAGCAGTACGTCGATCTGGTCGTTCTGCTTGGACTGGTCGTTCTGGGAGTCATTCATCAGCAGTTCCACACCCGGGGTGGCCGCCGCTTCTTTCTCGATGGCCTTGCGCACCACGGCCATGAAGTTGTCGTCGTACTTGTAGACGGTGACCCCGATACGGGTATCGGCCTGGGCTTGGGCTCCCGCCATCAGTCCCATCAGCAAGGTGGCAACTGTCGTGAGTTTTTTCATTGTTATGCTCCGATCTCTATCTGTTTTTTGTAGGGAATGCTGTACACCGTTTGAGCTGGCGCCAGCCTAATGTAATCAGTTTGTTGTGAGGCGGTCTGTGATCCTGGCAACAAAATGAAAACGTTTACACTCTGTTACATAGCCGTAATATTGTTAAAAATTAAATAGTTACGTGAGAAACCGCCTTTGAGTCTCGCCATCTCGCGACGGCGGGTCCGGCTAGCTCAGACGGCAGTGCCAGTGATAACGCCCCGGCAACAGCCAGAACTCGGGCCGCACGCTCTGGCTCCAGGAGTCGTCGCCTCCTACCCCCATGTGGAAGCCGTCGAGGCACAGGTGCGTGCCCCCCAGAGCCACCAGATCGGTCTGGTGACGGGCTTCGGCCAGCTGCTGCTGACTGTAGCGGCTGACGCTGAAGTGGAAGCGCCCCTCCACCGCCAGATCCCCCAGTTGCAGTGCGCGAGTATCGCAGCGCAGTCCATTGTCGGTGGGGAAGACATAAGGGGTGTGCAACGCCTCGATGGGCAATTGCCAGCGACCGAGATCGGCGGCGAGCCGGCGATCCGGGTAATTCTCGTGGGGGCCAAGCCCCAGCCAGCTCACCGGGGCACCTTCGGCCGGTTCATCGGCCAGCCAGAGCCGGGCACCGATGCGCGGCAGGGAGGGCATGTCGGCGGCCACCTCCACCTCGATGGCGAGGTGCATGGCGCCCTCCCCGTCCATCCTGTGATGCCAGCGGGTCAGGATCTTCGGCTCGTCACCCACGAAGTAGCCGTGGTGCGCCGTGATAAGACCCAGCTCCGGACTCGCCTCCAGGCCGAGACAGCGGTGCTGCAGATCATTGAGTCCGGCCTCCTGCCAGCGGGCAATCCAGGCGTTGGGATCGGCGTGATCCGCCTCGCTGGTGCCGATATCGTTGTCGAGCGGCGCCCGATAGAAATGATCGGCGATGGCGTCGCGCAGCCGCTCGCGGCCCTGCTTCTGCCAGCTGACGATGCGACCACTGGCCTTGTCGAGCTGCCACAGGGAATCTGCGGCGCCAAGCACCCAGTGATCGCGCTGCTCGGTCAGGCTGACCGCCGGGCAGGCCGACGGCAGCGCCAGGGGCGCGGGCAACAGGCATTGCTGGCGAGCCACCTCGTGACCCGCTCCGGCCCAGGCCGTGGCGGTGGGCTGCACGATGGCGAGATCCAGCCAGGCAAGCGCCCCCGGCGCAAAGGCCGGCAATTGCTCCAGCAGGGTCAGCGTCACGCTCCCCCGGGGGGCCAGCTCGAGCGGGCATTCACCCTGGCTCACCACCACGCCGTCTTCACACAGACGCCACTGCAGAGTCTCGTTATCCGTCTCGCGGAACAGGTATTCGCTGCGGATCTCCACCGTCAGCGGCTGGCGACCCTGCAGGGTCAGAACAAAGGGCTGCTGGGCACGCCGGGCTTCAAACAGGGAAGGATGGGGGGTGCGATCGGGGAACAGCAGGCCGTTGCAGCAGAACTGGCGATCGTTGGGAGTGTCGCCGAAATCGCCACCATAGGCCCAGAAATGGCGGCCATCGTCGGTCTGCTTGTCCAGCCCCTGATCGACCCAATCCCAGACAAACCCACCCTGCAGCCGCGGATGATCGCGAAATGCCTGCCAGTAATGGGCATAGCCCCCCAGGCTGTTGCCCATGGCGTGGGCGTATTCGCACAGGATCAGCGGCCGGGTCTCTTCCGGCAGGCCGATCCACTTGGCCAGCGCCCACTTGGGCACCGCCGGGAAGGGTTGATCCTGGTGGGTACGGGCATACATGGGGCAGATGATGTCGGTGGCCGGGGTGTCGGCCCCGCCCCCTTCGTACTGCACCGGGCGGCTGGGATCCGCCCCCTTCACCCAGCGATACATGGCGTCGTGGGCCGGACCATAACCGGATTCGTTCCCCAGGGACCAGATGATGATGCAGGGGTGGTTGAAGTCCCTAGCCACCATGCGGGTGACCCGCTCCAAGAAGGCGTTGCTCCAGGCGGGATCCCGCGCCAGCCGCCCCATGGGGGTCATGCCGTGGGTCTCCAGGTTCGCCTCGTCCACCACATAGAGGCCGAGCCGGTCGCACAGGCGATAGAGCTCGGGGTGATTGGGATAGTGGGAGCAGCGCACCGCGTTGAAGTTGTGCCGCTTCATCAGCAGCAGATCCTGCTCCATGTCGGCCGGGGTCACCACGTGACCCGTGGCGGGATGGTGTTCATGGCGATTGGCGCCACGAATGAGCAGGGGTTGGCCGTTGACCCGCAGCAGGCCGCCACGGATTTCCACCGCCCGAAAGCCCACGTCATGGGCCTCGCTCTCGAGAGCGCTTCCCTGCTCGTCCAGCAGGGTCAGGGTCAGGCGATAGAGGTGCGGGGTCTCGGCGCTCCACTTGTGTGGGGCCGTTACCGTCAGCCACAGCTCGGCGCGATCGTCATACACCCCTTTCTCGTCGATGGCCTGGGTGCCGATCCGCTGGCGCAGGGTCGCAACCCGCTCGTCGCCATCATAGAGGTTGGCCTCCACCGACAGACCGGCTCCGTTGGCCGCCTGCAATTCAACCTTGAGGCGGGCATCCCGGTAGCAGGCGTCGAGCTCGGGCGTCACCCGGATATCCATCAGATGACGGGTCGGTTTGTGCAGCAGGCTGACGGAGCGGAAGATGCCGCTCATGCGCCACATGTCCTGATCTTCCAGATAGGAGCCGTCAGACCAGCGCAGCACCAGGACGGCGAGGCGGTTGGCCCCGGCCTGAAGGAAGGGGGTCAGATCGAATTCCGCCGGCAGCCGGCTGTCCTGGGAGTAGCCGACCCAGCGGCCGTTGCAGAAGAGGTGAAACGCGCTGTCCACTCCGTCGAAGATGATCCGGGTCTGCCCCTCGGCCAGCCAGTCCGCAGCAACGGTGAACTCGCGGGAGTAGCAACCGGTGGGGTTCTCGGCAGGCACCCGGGGCGGGTCGCAGGGAAAGGGGTACTTGATGTTGGTGTAGATGGGCACATCCGTGACGGGCCGCGCCCCCGGGTAGGCCGCAGCCAGTTGCCAGTTGCCCGGCACCTTGATGGGGCAGGCATCCGGCAGATCCTCCACCAGCCACTGCTCCGGCACCCGCTCCGGGGCCTCGAACCAGGAGAACTGCCACTCGCCGTCCAGCAGCAGGCGGGAAGGTGACAACCCCCCCATCCTGGCTTCCCCTTCACTGCGCCAACTGGACAAGGGGGTATGGGCTGGCAACCGGTTCACGGCGGTGATCCCCTGGGTCTGCCAATCCTGACGGGCCACTATCTCCCTGAGCATGCTTCACTTCTCCCTGCATTCACGCTGAAAACCACTGCAGTGTAGGAGAGTTTTGCCCGGTGATCGGCGATCCCGCTCACACAGATGTAAACGATTACACTCATTTTGTTAAGTAAAACGGAGTAAAAATCGGATAAATCCGGGTAAATGACCCCACGGGGGAAAAAGCGGACCTTCGGAAGGGCAAAAGATGCCCGGGAGTGTGAAACCGGGAGGCAATGGCCGAACCAGCGGAGCAAGCCATGGCAAAGACCCGACATCACGCCCCCCCCGCTCCATCAGGTGCTGGAGCGCCTCAACCCGGTTCCGGGCACGCAGCCCGGTCTCTCGAAGGAGTGTGCAGAGGCCACGAGAGCCCCTGCCCGGCGCAGAGAAAAGCCATGGCGAGCGTCTGGCAGGATCTGGCAAGAAGTGAGGCTCGGCAGGCCGGGGGAGAGGGGCTCGTGACAGACGAGCGGGAAGGACTGGCGAGTTCGGCAGGCAGGGAGCGTGAGGGGACGGTTATCACTCCTCAGACAGTCCTTTATGGTCTGCGCTAGCCATGCTCTGAGCTATCCGTCTGAGCTACCCATAGTCTGAGCTATGGGGCGCTTTATGGGCTGCAGTCCGGGTTCGCCAGGCGCAGCGCTTGCGCCGACGGGGGCGCAAGCGCTGCGATCAGGACCTGACGGGAGCGACCGAATGGCGGTTGATCAGGGTGGGGGTATAGATGCGGCTCTGCACCGATTCGCTCTCCCCTGCGGCGAGTTGCAGCGCCAGCTTGGCCGCCTGGGCCGCCATCAGCTCGATGGGATAGCGCATGGTGGAGAGCTTGGGTCTCAGGTATCTGGCGTAGATGATGTCATCGAAGCCCACCACCGACACCTCTTCCGGCACCTTGAGGCCGTTGTCCGCCAGCACAGAGATGGCCCCTGCCGCCATGGCGTCGTTGTAGGCCACCACCGCCGTGATGGGCAACCCCTTGGCCAGCAGGTTGAGCATGGCGCGCTCGCCCCCCTCTTCATTGGGCATGCCGCTCTCCACCAGCTCGGGATCGGCGAAGACCTCCGCCTCCGCCAGGGCATCCTGATAGCCCTGGTGGCGCAACAGCGCATCCTCGATGGCGTGATCCGAGCTCAGGAAGGCGATATGGCGGTGGCCGAGATCCAGCAGATGACGGGTGGCGGTCGCCGCACCCTGGCGGTTGTTGAGGGCGATGCAGCGCCCCCTCAGACTCGGAATGTCGCGGTTGATCAGCACCATGCCGGGGGCGCGCAGGGCGTAGTCGACCAGCTCCTCGTCGCCGAGCGCCTTGCTGTGCACCACCAGTGCCTCGCAGCGTTTGCCGATGAGCAGCTCGATGGCCTCCCGCTCCTGCTGGGCGCGGTGAAAACCATTACCCATCAACAGGTGCAAGCCCTGCTCCACCGCCACCGCCGCGACCCCTTTGACCAGGGCGCCGAAGAAAGGATCCGCCACGTCCCCCACCACCACTCCCATGGTGTCACAGGTCTGGCTGACCAGGGCCCGCGCGTTGGCGTTGGGGGTATAGCCCAGCTCGGCCATGGCCTTCAGCACCACCTCGCGGGAGGCGGCACTGGCCTTGGGTGAGTTGTTCATCACCCGTGAAACCGTTGCCACTGACACATTGGCCAAACGGGCGACATCCTTGATGGTGCTCATGCTGTTTTCACTTATTTCACGCTGCAACTGGCCGCATTATACCGTTCAATGTCACTGATAACAGGGGGAAAAATCAGAACTTGCCACATTGGTCGATGAAAACAAGTGTAATCGTTTACACGTATTTGTTAAGCAGCTCACAGTTTGCCCGTCAGCCCCTCGGCTAGACTCCTGCTCAGGCTTTTCTGATGCGAGGAGTTGAGGGTGGAACAACGGATGAAAGTACTGGTCACCGGCGGTTGCGGTTACATCGGCAGCCACACCTGTCTGGCCTTGCAGGCCGCAGGCATGGAGCCCGTGGTGGTGGACAACCTCTGCAACAGCAAGGCGAGCGTCCTGACCCGTGTCGCCGCCATCAGCGGGCGCGAGCCCCGCTTCTACGAGGGGGACATCCGTGACCCGGCCCTGCTGGATCGCATCTTCAGGGAGCAGCACATCGACGCCGTGATCCACTTCGCCGCCCTCAAGGCGGTCGGCGAGTCGACCCGCATCCCGCTGGACTACTACGAGAACAACCTGAGCGGCACCCTGGTATTGCTGCAGGCGATGAAACGGGCCGGGGTACGCAATCTGGTGTTCAGCTCGTCGGCCACCGTCTACGGCGATCCCGCCAGCACCCCGATCCGGGAGGATTTCCCCCGCAGCGCCACCAACCCCTACGGCCGATCCAAGCTGATCATCGAGGAGATCCTCGAGGATCTGCAGCGGGCCGAGCCCCACTGGAGCATGACCCTGCTGCGCTATTTCAACCCCGTCGGCGCCCACGAGTCCGGCACCCTGGGGGAGGATCCCCAGGGCATCCCCAACAATCTGATGCCGTTTTTGACCCAGGTCGCCATCGGCCGACGCGACTGCCTCTCGGTCTTTGGTAACGATTACCCAACCATCGACGGCACCGGGGTGCGCGACTACATCCATGTGATGGATCTCGCAGAAGGGCACGTCAAGGCTCTGGAACACTGCGCCGGACGGGGCGGTGTCCACGCCTACAACCTGGGCACGGGCCAGGGCCAGAGCGTGTTGCAGATGGTCGCGGCGTTCGAGGCTGCCTGCGGTCGGCCCCTTCCCTACCGGATCGAGCCACGGCGCCCCGGCGACATCGCCGAGTGCTGGGCCGATCCCGCCAAGGCCGCTCGGGAACTGGACTGGCATGCCAGCCGGGATCTCGCTGCCATGTGCGCCGACAGCTGGCGCTGGCAGTCCGCCAACCCCAATGGTTACGAGGCGTAGGCCCTGGCCTGCGCCTTCGGATGTATTCAACTCACAGACTGGAGTGATGATGTTCAACCCCGTTGATCACCCCCACCGCCGCTTCAACCCGCTCACCGGCCAGTACGTGCTGGTCTCCCCTCACAGGGCCAAGCGCCCCTGGCAAGGCCAGGTCGAGAAGGTGAGCCTGGCGCCGAGCCAGGCCCATGATCCCGACTGCTTCCTCTGTGCGGGCAACACCCGGGTGACCGGCGATATCAACCCCGACTATCAGGGCACCTTCGTCTTTACCAACGACTTCGCCGCCCTGATGCAGGACACCCCGGCCGCTGACGCGGCGCCGGATCCCCTGCTGAAGCTGGAAGCCGCCCGGGGCACCAGCCGGGTCATCTGCTTCTCGCCGGATCACGGCAAGACCCTGCCCGAGCTGCCCCTGCCCGCCATCGAAGGGGTGATCACCACCTGGATGGACCAGGTGGCCGAGCTCTCTGACCAGTGGGAATGGGTCCAAGTCTTTGAAAACAAGGGCGCCGTCATGGGCTGCTCCAACCCGCACCCTCACGGCCAGCTCTGGGGCAGCGACTTCCTGCCCAACGAGATTGCCCGGGAAGAGGCGCACCAGCGCGCCTGGCTGGCCGAACACGGCCGCCCCCTGCTGCTGGACTATGTGGAGCGGGAGCTGGCGGATCGCTCCCGCATCGTGGTGGAGACGGCCCACTGGCTGGCGGTGGTGCCCTTCTGGGCGGCCTGGCCGTTCGAGACCCTGCTGCTGCCCAAGGCCCATGTTCCCTCCATGCTGGATCTCACCCGGGAACAGCAACAGGATCTGGCCATCGCGCTCAAGGAGCTCACCAGCCGCTACGACAACCTGTTCCAGTGCAGCTTCCCCTACTCCATGGGCTGGCACTTCGCCCCGCCCCGTTCCGACTGCCCCGAGGCGTGGCAACTGCACGCCCACTTCTATCCGCCCCTGCTGCGCTCCGCCACGGTGCGCAAATTCATGGTGGGCTTCGAGATGCTGGCCGAAACCCAGCGCGATCTCACCCCGGAACAGGCGGCGGAACGGCTGCGCGCCCTCAGTCCCATCCACTACAACGACCAGAACCAGTCCAACGAGGAGGCCCTATGACCCCGAGCCAGCGCGTCAGCGCCGTGTTTGCCGAGCAGTTTGAGCAACAACCCGACCTGCTGGTACGGGCTCCAGGCCGCGTCAACCTCATCGGCGAGCACACCGACTACAACGACGGCTTCGTGCTGCCCTGCGCCATCGACTACGAGACCTGCGTCGCCATCGGCCTGCGCGGCGACAACCTGGTCGAAGTGATCGCCGCCGACTACGACAACCAGCGCGACCGGTTCAGTCTCGATCAACCCATCGAGCACCACCCCAGCCAGCGCTGGAGCGACTATATCCGCGGCGTGGTGAAACACCTGCAGGCACGGGGCCACGCCCTGCGCGGCCTCAATCTGGTGGTCTCCGGCAACGTGCCCCAGGGGACGGGTCTCTCCTCCTCTGCTTCCCTGGAGGTGGCCATCGGCCAGGCCTTCAAGGAGGCCCAGGGGCTGGCCATCAGCCAGGCGGAAATCGCCCTCAACGGCCAGCAGGCGGAGAACCAGTTCGTCGGCTGCAACTGCGGCATCATGGATCAGATGATCTCCGCGAGCGGCAAGCAGGATCACGCCCTGCTGCTCGATTGCCGTTCCCTGGAGACCCGGCTCATCCCCATGCCCACCGATCTGGCGGTGCTCATCGTCAACTCCAACGTGCGCCGCGGCCTGGTGGACAGCGAATACAACACCCGTCGCCAGCAGTGCGAAACCGCCGCCCGTCACTACGGGGTCAAGGCCCTGCGGGATCTTGACCTGGCCACGCTGGAAGCGGGCAAGGCCGGTCTGGACGAGGCCTGCTATCGCCGTGCCCGCCACGTGGTCGGCGAGAACGCCCGCACTCTGGCGGCGGCCGATGCGCTGGCACAGGGCGATCTGGTGCGCCTCGGTGAGCTGATGGGCCAGTCCCACGCCGCCATGCGCGATGACTTCGAGATCACCGTGCCCCCCATCGACGGCCTGGTGGAGATCATCAAGGCCCGGATCGGCAGCGAAGGCGGTGTGCGCATGACCGGCGGCGGTTTTGGCGGCTGCGTGGTCGCCCTGCTGCGCCCCGAGAAGGTGGCCGAGGTGATCGCCGTGGTGGAGGCGGAATACCCGGCCCGTTTCGGCCTCAAGGCGGACTGCTACGTCTGCCGTGCCAGCGCAGGGGCCGGCAGACTGTAACGCACGCCTGACAACGGGTGACGCCCCCTGCCCGGCACTCGCGACGCCGGAAGGGGGCGACGGGATCACGACGGGGAACCGCAAACCATGATGAGATTCGAGCTGGAAAACGAGGAGGGACTGCGGCTGCGCGGTCTCGCATACGGGGCCACCCTCACCTCCCTCACCCTGCCGGTGGCGGGAGAGCGGCGGGAGGTGCTGCTGGGTTGCGCCGACGAGGCCTACCTCACCCAGCAGGTATGGCTGGGGGCCGTGGCGGGGCGCTTTGCCAACCGCATCGGCGGCGCCCGCCTTGAGCGGGAAGGCCAGTGCTGGACGCTGGACGCCAACCAGGGGGCCAACTGCCTGCACGGCGGGCGCGACGGGTTCCATCGCCGCACCTGGCAGATCAAGGAGCAGGAGGCGGACAGGGTCAAGCTGGCGCTCCTCTCCCGGGCGGGGGATCAAGGCTTTCCCGGCAATCTGAGGGTGAGCCTGGAGTATCGGCTGGAGCAGTGCGATCTGGTGGTCGATTTCTGCGCCAGCACGGACGCTCCCAGCCCGGTCAGCCTCACCAGCCACGCCTACTTCAACCTGGATGGCGGTGGCGACATCCGCCACCACACCATCAGCCTAGACGCCGACCGCTACCTGCCCACGGATGACCAGAGCCTGCCGCTGGCCATCGCCCCGGTGGAAGGCCCCTTCGATCTGCGCGCCCCCCGCCCCATCGGCCAGGCGTGGCTGGACCACCCCCAGCAGGAGTTGGCCAAGGGGTACGATCACGCATTTCTGCTCAACAACAGCGATTTTGAGCCTGTTGATGAGCCGTTTGGTGGGTTCAATCAGCCATGGGCCGCCCGGGTGATCTCGGGGGATGGCAAGCTGACCATGGCGGTCTACACCAACCAGCCCTCCCTGCAGTTCTACAGCGGCAACTGGCTGACCGGCACACCGGATCGTCAGGGCCGACCCTACCGGGATTACGACGGCTTCTGCCTGGAGGCCCAGCAATTGCCCGACAGCCCGAACCGGCCCGCCCTCGGCGATCCCTGGTTGCTGCCGGGGCAGCGTTATCGCCACCAGACCCGTTATCGCTTTATTCCTGCCCCCTGACAGCCCCGCTCGGGCAGACGAAGGGGCCCGGGCGCGCCGCCACGTCATGGCGGCCCCGGCCCCGATGGCAACGCCGAATCAGCCGGAGTGAGGCCCGCCGCAGGGCACGTCGCTCCTCATTGCACACCAGCCAAGGAACCGCACCGTGATGGATGACAACTACCTCGCCGCCCCCGACCGCTACCAGCGCCAGCCCTACCGACCGGCGGGCCGCCACGGCCTGCGCCTGCCCGGCATCGGTCTGGGCCTTTGGCACAACTTCGGCGCCGGGAGCGATCCCGCCACCGCGAAGGCCATGGTGCATCAGGCGTTCGATCTGGGGATCACCCACTTCGATCTCGCCAACAACTACGGGCCGCCGCCGGGATCTGCCGAACTGACCTTCGGCACGCTGCTAAAGAGGAGCCTGGCTCCCTATCGGGACGAGCTCATCATCGCCAGCAAGGCGGGCTACGTGATGTGGGACGGCCCCTACGGCGATGGCGGCAGCGCCAAGTACCTCTTCGCCAGCCTGCACCAGAGCCTGCGCCGTCTGGGCCTCGACTACGTGGACATCTTCTATCACCACAGGCCGGATCCCCGCACCCCGCTCGAGGAGACCTGCCAGGCCCTGGCCCTGATGGTGCGCCAGGGCAAGGCGCTCTACATCGGCCTCTCCAACTACCCGGCCCCGCTCGCGGCCAAGGCTGCCGCCCGGCTGGCGGAGCTCGGCACCCCCTGCCTGGTCAACCAGCTCAAATACTCCCTGTTCCAACGCGATATTGAGCCCGACACCCTGCCGGCCTGCCGGGAGCACGGCATGGGGGTGGTCGCCTTCTCGCCCCTGGCGGGGGGGCTGCTGAGCGATCGCTACCTGGCGGGCATTCCCGCGGATTCCCGCGCCGCCAGTGCCAGCCCCTTCCTCACGGCGGACCAGATCACCGAGGAGAAGCTCGCCACCGTCCGCGCCCTGCATGCACTGGCCCTGCAACGGGGTCAGTCCCTGTCGCAACTCGCACTGCAATGGGTGCTGCGCGACCCCGTGGTGAGCTGCGCCCTGATCGGCGCCAGCCATCCCCAACAGATAACGAGCGCCGTCGACGCCCTGGGGCAGCCCCCCCTGGACGATGATCTTCAACAGAAAATCCTGTCCATATTGGCCTGACAGCACAAAGAGATCATAAAACAGAGGGCATCTGGCGTGACTGCCCTGTCAGAACGTGACGGGGCAGTCATGGCTTCTGACAGCATGCGGCAAGCCGCGCCCTGCATGGTCCGCCAGCGCCCTTTCCCGGCCGGAACAGGGCGCTGAAATCCCCAATATTCACTGGTTGCCCGCGCTATTTTCCGCCATCATTGGCCGCCCCGACCCGTTCGGGGTTGATTTTATCCAGACCCCATAACCAAGAGATCTGCACCATGACCGAATCCTACGCCCTGTTCGTCGCCTTTGTGCTGGGCATAGTGGAAGGCCTGACCGAGTTCCTCCCCGTCTCCTCCACCGGCCACATGATCATCGTCGGCCACCTCCTCGGGTTTGAAGGACCCAAGGCCGCCACCTTCGAGGTGGTGATCCAGCTCGGCTCCATCCTGGCAGTGGTCGTCATGTTCTGGCGCCGCCTGTTCGGACTCATCGGCATTCACTTCGGTCAGAAACCGACCCCGGGCCACGCGACCCTCTCCCTGGTGCACGTCATCCTCGGCATGCTGCCCGCCGTGGTCGTCGGGCTGGCTATCCACAGCTGGATCAAGGCCAATCTGTTCGGGCCGGAAACCGTGATGTATGCCCTGGTGGCCGGCGGCATCCTGCTCATCATCGCCGAAAAGTTCCGCCCCGCCGTGACCGCGGAGACCCTGGACGACATCAGCTACAAGCAGGCCTTCGGCATCGGCCTGTTCCAGTGCCTGGCTCTCTGGCCCGGTTTCTCCCGCTCCGGCGCCACCATCAGCGGCGGCATGCTGATGGGCATCAGCCGCCACGCGGCAGCGGAATTCTCCTTCATCATGGCGGTACCCATGATGATCGCGGCCAGCGGCCTGGATCTCTACAAGAGCCGCGATTTCCTCTCCATGGCGGACTTCCCCATGTTTGCGGTGGGCTTCGTCACCGCCTTCGTGGTGGCCATGGTCGCCATCAAGACCTTCCTGGCGCTGATCCGTCGTCTCGACTTCATCCCGTTCGCCATCTACCGCTTCCTGCTGGCCTTCGTCGTCTACCTGGTCTTCGTGGCCTGATGGGCTTCGCCGCCAAGCAACACAAAAGGGACCCGAGGGTCCCTTTTTTCATGCCGTGATACCGCCTCAGTCGCGCGGCAGCCCGCGATCACCGGGCAGCCGTGAGCCCAACTCAATAGAGGTGCTGACTGATGCCGTTGAGCAGCCGTGACAGCCCCTTGGTGAACTGCACAGGGGCATCCTGCACCGTGTAGCAGAGGCAGCCGTCCGGGGTACGGGGGCTGTGGGCGTGGCTGGCGTCGCGCCAGATGAAGTCCCCCGCCTGATAGCGGGTGTCGCCATCCTCGATGGTGCCCGCCAGCAGCAGGGTCAGCTCATATCCCTTGTGGGTGTGCTCCGGGATCCGGCCCCCCGCCTCGATGTGGAGCAGGTTGGCCCGCGCCCCCATCTCGTCCAGGGGCAGGCTGACCTGACGGATGGCCCCGAGATGACGCCACCTGGGGGCATGATGCCGTGCCAATGCCCGCGGCAGCCGGTAACTGTGACCCGCCACCCTGAGCTCTGGCCTCGGGCTTTCGGGAAGGGCGAGCGCCGCCTCCGTCGCCACCGGCTGTTGCAGTATGCCCGCCAGCATGGCATCGAATCCGGCGGGCAGCGCCTCGTCCGGCGCATCAGGGGCGAGATGCTGGCACGCCAGCGCCTCTTCAAATTCCTTCACCCGGGCGGCGCACTCGGGGCAGAACTCGCAATGGGCGGAGACACCGACGGCCAGCGGCAGGGGCAGCTCGTCGGCGGCGAAGGCGCGCAGCATGGGTTCAGTCGGATGGGTCTTAATCATGGCCTTGCTCCACTTGTTCCTTCAGTTTCTGTAGTGCCAGCCGCAGCCGGGACTTGATGGTGCCAAGGGGCACGCCGAGCCGGTCGGCCAGCTCCTGCTGGGAGAGCTCCTGCAGGTAGATGCCGCGCACTACCTGCTGCTGCGGCTCCGGCAGCGTGGCGACATAGTGGGCCATCTGGCGGGTCAGCACCGCGTCTTCACCGCCGCTCAGGTGCTCCTCTTCGGCCCGGAACTCCAGCAGCGGCCAGATCTCCTCGGCGCAGAGCTCCTCCTTGCTGGCGCGGCGGCGGCGCAGCATGTCAAAGCTCTGGTTGCGCATCACAGTGTAGATCCAGGTGGTGGCGGCGCCCTTGTCGGGGTGATAGAGCCGTGCCTTCTGCCAGACCAGCAGCATGGTCTCCTGCACCAGTTCCATGGCGTTGGCTTCGCTGCCGAGGTGGCGCAGCCCATAGCTGCGGATGCGCGGCGCGAAGTGGTGGAACAGGGTGGCGAAGGCAGCCTTGTCGGCACGCTCGGCCACCCGGACCAGCAAAGATGTGAGGTCGCCGTCTGGGTTGTCCATGGGGGGCGATGTCCTGCGTGGAGCCGATTGTGGTTGGCCAGTATATGCCATTGCGCCATCCCTCGCGTGTGGTGTTCACCCCCAATACGGTGAGCGAGGAAAAAGGATCACCGGGAAGGGGAATTCAATGGCTCGCGACCAGCAGACCGCTCAGCAGGGAGAGAGTGGGCTGGTTGTCCTTGGCCGCCACCAGCCACTGTTTTTGTTCCACCGGGATGGGCAGCACCTCCAGCCAGCGCTGGGCGACCCAGCTCGCATCCTCCCAGTCCGGCTCCGGATAGAGGGCCGCGTACTCCGGATAGTCGTTGAACACGTCCTGCAACGCCTTGGCCAGGGAGTGCTGATCCGCCTGGAGCCTGCCGCTCTGCCAGGGGGGCAGGGGCTCCACCTCACCGACCCGCAGACCGTCCTCTTCCTGCCAGAGATCCGTGATGCGCACCCGCTCCACCCCGAGCACCGTGATGCCGAGCAAACCATCGGGCAGCAGATCGAAATCGATGATGCGCACCCGGGTGGCGATGGGGTACATGTTGCGCAGCGCGTCGGGCTGGCGGGGGTCCAGCATGCAGAGCGCGAACTCCCGCTCCCGGGACTCGGCGATCATGCGCTGGTATCTGGGCTCGAAGATGCGCAGCGGCATGATGCCGCCCGGCAGCAGGTGAGCGGAGAGTGGAAACAGTACCAGTGTCATGGGAATCATCCTCCAACGGCGTCCTCAAAGGATACGACCGCCACGGGAAGCGGGATCATTCAGATCGAATCGGTATAAATAACCCTGTCATAATCAGGGGAAAATAGCCTGGACAAGCCGTTTCGTTATGCAGTAGAAATGGATAACCACCACTTACCCAAATCAATATCCTGCAATGTGGTGGAAAATGCAGTGAAATATCCGCCACGCCCACGGGTGCGGGCCGTTCCTATAGTTTTCTCGGCCCGATGCGGGTAAAATTCACGCCCTTATCCAGTCAGTCACTTTTCGACGCGCAACCTCGGTGGTCAGTTATGAAAGAGCATATTCATCATCTACTTGAACAAACGGTAGCCAATCTCAAGTCCGCAGGCGTCCTGCCCGCCGACCTGGAAGCCCGGGTGCAAGTAGACCGATGCAAGGAGAAGGCTCACGGCGACCTGGCCACCAACCTGGCCATGCTGCTGGCCAAACCGGCCCGCAAGAACCCCCGCGAGCTGGCCGCTGCCATCATCGAGCACCTGCCTGCCTCCGATCTGATCGCCAAGGTCGAGATCGCCGGCCCCGGCTTCATCAACTTCTTCTTCGACCCGAGCTGGCTGGCCGGTCAGGTGGAAGCCATGGTGACCTCCGACAACGCCAACGTGAAGCTGCCGGCGCCGCAGACCGTGGTGGTGGACTACTCCGCCCCCAACGTGGCCAAGGAGATGGCGGTGCACCACATCCGCTCCACCGTGCTCGGTGACGTGGCCGCCCGCGCCCTCGAATTCCTGGGCCACAAGGTGGTGCGTGCCAACCACATCGGCGACTGGGGCACCCAGTTCGGCATGCTGATCGCCTATCTGGAGAAGATGGCCAACGAGCACGCCTCCGACATGGAACTCAAGGACCTGGAAGCCTTCTACACCCAGGCCAAGCGTCACTATGACGAAGACGAAGCCTTCGCCGAGCGCGCCCGCAACTACGTGGTGAAACTGCAAGGTGGCGATGAGTACTGCCGCACCATGTGGAAGAAGCTGGTCGACATGACCATGGAGCAGAACCAGCGCAACTACGACCGTCTGAACATCTCCCTGTCCAACAAGGACATCATGGGCGAGTCCATGTACAACGACATGCTGCCGCAGATCGTTGCCGACCTGAAAGCCAAGGGGCTGGCAGTCGAGAGCGAAGGGGCCACCGTGGTCTTCTTGGACGAGTTCAAGAACAAGGATGGCGAGCCCATGGGCGTCATCATCCAGAAGAGCGACGGCGGTTTCCTCTACACCACCACCGACATCGCCTGCGCCAAATACCGTTACGAGAACCTGGGCGCCGACCGGGTCATGTACTTCATCGACTCCCGTCAGCACCAGCACCTGATGCAGGCCTGGACCATCACCCGCAAGGCGGGCTACGTGCCGGAGTCCGTGCCCCTCGAGCACCACGCCTTCGGCATGATGCTGGGCAAGGACGGCCGTCCCTACAAGACCCGCTCCGGCGGCACCGTCAAGCTGGTTGACCTGCTGAACGAAGCGGAAGAGCGCGCCAGCGCCCTGCTGGAGAGCCGCAACAGCGACCTCTCTGCCGAAGAGAAGGCCCAGGTGGTGCACGCCATCGCCATGGGCGCGGTCAAGTATGCGGATCTCTCCAAGAACCGCACCACCGACTACATCTTCGACTGGGATCTGATGCTCTCCTTTGAAGGCAACACCGCCCCCTACCTGCAATACGCCTACACCCGTATCCAGTCCATCTTCCGCAAGGCCGGCGTCGATGCCGATACCCTGAGCGGCAAGGTGGTCCTGAGCGAAGATGCCGAAGAGACCCTGGCCCAGAAGCTGATCCAGTTCTCCGACGCGGTCAACGGCGTGGCGGACAAGGGGATGCCGCACCTGCTCTGTACCTATCTGTACGAGCTCTCCGGCAACTTCATGACCTTCTACGAAGCCTGCCCGATCAACAAGGACGGCGTGGACGAGGCGACCCGCCAGAGCCGTCTGCTGCTGTGCGCCGCCACCGCCAAGGTGCTCAAGCTGGGCCTGGGCGTGCTGGGCATCCACACCCTGGAGCGCATGTAATAGATGGCGACCCGGGATTACGTCGGCAACAGCCCGAGACGACGGGCGGGTGGCCGTAACATCAAGAAAGCGGCCCCTCGCCGCTTTCCTGTTATCCCGGCACTGCTGGCCGGGGCCCTGGTCGTCGGTTTCGGCGCCTTCCTCTACCTCATCAACGGCAAGGGCGCCGATGCCCCCACCATCGAAGAGCAGGTGAAGGCCAACAAACCCAAGGCACAGGGCAATACCCTGCCCCAGGAGAAGTGGAGCTACATCGAGCGGCTGGAGAACAAGCAGGTGGACATCATAGAGCCGCCGCCCCAGCCGGGCGTGCTGCCGCCCCCGCCTGCCGAGACCATGACCCTGCAACCGGAGAAGCTGCCCAAGCCGGTCGCGACCGACATTCCCCAGCCGGGAACCCCCATAGGTCAGGTGAAGCCCTATCAGCCGCAACCGGTGCAGCCGACCAAGCCGGCCACCGGCGCCCCGGTCGCCAGTGCCCGGGAGCAGGTGATCGACCAGAAGGCCGAGCGTGAGCGGATGGAGCGGGAGATCCGCGCCGAACTGGAGCGGGAGCGTGCCGAGGCCGCCAGGGCCAAGGCGGCGACCCAGACTACCCAGACCGCAGCCGCCGACGGCGGTCGCTACATGATGCAGTGTGCCGCCCTGCGCTCCCAGGATTCCGCAGAATCCCTCAAGGCGCGCATCGCCTTCACCGCCGGGCTCTCCTCCAGCCTGCAGGTGGTGAACGGGGCCGGTGGCGCCGTCTACAAGGTGATGGTGGGCCCCTTCAACGGCAAGGCGGCGGCCGACGCGGCCAACCGCAAGCTGCAGGGCTCGGGCATCAGCGGCTGCATCCCCAAGAAGGGGTGATCGCCGCGTCCATGCACAGGGCCGGGTGGCAACACCCGGCCCTGTTTCTTTTGGCGCCATCCCGCGCCCACCCGATCCCTCCCCCGCGATCCGTGCTCGGCACAGGCTTGAAAAGCCGTTTTGCCATCCCCATCTTTTCCTCCATGCACAGTCAGGCCGTCATTCGGCTCAAGCGAGGTAAGTAAAGTGACTACCATAGTTTCAGTTCGCCGCAACGGTCAGGTCGTCATCGGTGGCGATGGCCAAGTTTCTCTTGGCAACACCGTCATGAAGGGCAACGCCCGCAAGGTTCATCGCCTCTACAACGGCAAGGTACTGGCTGGTTTCGCCGGCGGCACCGCCGACGCCTTCACCCTGCTCGAGCGCTTCGAAGCCAAACTGCAGGCCCATCAGGGCAACTTGGAGCGCGCCGCCGTGGCGCTGGCCAAGGACTGGCGCACCGATCGCGCCCTGCGCCGCCTCGAAGCCCTGCTGGCCGTCGCCGACGAGCACAAATCCTTCATCATCACCGGCAACGGTGACGTGGTGCAGCCGGAGCACGATCTCATCGCCATCGGCAGCGGCGGCAACTTCGCCCAGTCCGCCGCCATCGCCCTGCTGGAGAACACCGAGCTCGACGCCAGGACCATCGTCGAGAAGTCCCTCAAGATTGCGGGCGACATCTGCGTCTTCACCAACGGCAACCACACCATCGAAGTGCTGGATTATTCAGCCAAATAAGCCGGCGAAATAGGGCTGCCAAATAAGGCCGCCAGCCAAACCCCATTTTCCAAGGGGTGGGCCCTGCCCGCCCCGGATACAGGAACGCCACCATGTCCGAGATGACCCCGAGAGAAATCGTCCACGAGCTGGACAGACACATCATTGGTCAGGCCGACGCCAAGCGCGCGGTCGCCGTCGCCCTGCGCAACCGCTGGCGCCGGATGCAACTCTCCGAGGAGATGCGCCACGAGGTGACCCCAAAGAACATCCTGATGATCGGCCCGACCGGCGTAGGCAAGACCGAGATCGCCCGTCGCCTGGCCAAGCTGGCCAACGCCCCCTTCATCAAGGTGGAAGCGACCAAGTTCACCGAAGTGGGCTATGTGGGCAAGGAAGTGGACAGCATCATCCGCGATCTGACCGATGTCGCCATCAAGCTGGTGCGCGAGACCGAGATGGAGAAGATGAAATACCGCGCCGAGGAAGCCGCCGAAGAGCGCATCCTCGACGCCCTGCTGCCCAACCCGCGCAACAGCTGGGGTGAGGAAGAGAAAGCCGACAACTCCAACACCCGCCAGATCTTCCGCAAGAAACTGCGGGAAGGTCAGCTGGATGACAAAGAGATCGAGCTGGATCTGGCCGCCTCCCCCATGGGTGTCGAAATCATGACCCCGCCGGGCATGGAAGAGATGGCCAACCAGTTGCAGGGACTGTTCCAGAACCTGGGCCAGAACCAGAAGAAGAAGCGCAAGATCAAGGTCAAGGAGGCCATGAAGGCGCTGATCGAAGAGGAAGCAGCCCGCCTGGTCAACCCGGAAGAGCTGAAGCAGAAGGCCATCGCCTCCGTCGAGAACAATGGCATCGTCTTCCTCGACGAGATCGACAAGATCTGCAAGCGCGGCGAGAGCTCGGGCCCGGACGTTTCCCGTGAAGGGGTTCAGCGCGACCTGCTGCCGCTGGTCGAGGGCTGCACCGTCAACACCAAGCACGGCATGGTCAAGACCGATCACATCCTGTTTGTCGCCTCCGGTGCCTTCCAGATCGCCAAGCCGTCCGACCTCATCCCCGAGCTGCAGGGCCGTCTGCCGATCCGGGTCGAGCTGACCGCCCTGACCACCGAAGACTTCGAGCGCATCCTGACCGAGCCGAACGCCTCCCTGACCGATCAGTACAAGGCGCTGATGGCCACCGAAGGGGTCAACATCGAGTTCACCCAGGATGGTATCCGCCGTCTGGCCGAAGCGGCCTGGCAGGTCAACGAGCGCACCGAGAACATCGGCGCCCGTCGTCTGCACACCGTGATGGAGCGGCTGATGGAAGACATCTCCTACGACGCCTCCGAGAAGTCAGGCGAGACCTTCGTCATCAACACCGACTACGTCAACGCCCACCTCGGCAAACTGATTGAAGACGAGGATCTGAGCCGCTTCATTCTGTAACAGGTTGATCGATAACGAGGAGCTGAGCGGTTTACTATCCTGCTCAACCCCATAGCAAGACGCCTCCCCTGTGGAGGCGTCTTCGTTTTCAGCGTTCTTCCGACTCGCAGCCGTCCCGGGCCACATCACCCTGCACGGCACGCTCCTCCCTTCCCGCCAACCAGAGCGCACTCATCAGCAGCAAGGCCGTCAGGGCGAAGGTGACCCGGGTGGCAAACGCCAGCTCGTCCGCCGTCGCGAGGGGGAGATCGGGCCGCCCCGCCAGGGCGGCGAACAGGCCCCCCAGCCCCGCCGCCCCCGTCAGCTGGCCCAGGTTGCGCGACAGGGTCAGCAGCCCGGCCACGGCGCCCCGGCTCGCCCCCTCCGCCTCCCCCACCACGGCGCTGTTGTTGGCGGTCTGGAACAGGGCATAACCGGCGGTGAGCAGCAGGATGGGCAGCAGGTAGCCGAGGGGCCCGAGCGCCCTGTCCAGCAGGGCCAGCAAGACGGCGGCCACCACCATGAGCCCCATGCCGAGGCGCACCACAGGGTTCGCCCCCACCCTGTCCACCAGCCAGCCGGCGGGCATGCCGGACAGCGCCGCCAGCAGGGGGCCCATGGAGATCATCAGCCCCACCGTCCCCATGTCGAGGGCAAAGGCGCCGTGCAGGTAGAAAGGACCGATCAGCAGCGTCGCCACCATGACGCTGGCCACCAGCGCACTGGCGATGATCCCGCCTCTTCGCCTGGACGCCCCCAACAGCGCCAGGGGCAGCAGGGGGCGACGGGCGCCCGAGTCGGCACGCACGAAGAGCACCATGGCGACGAGCGCCCCTATCCCCGGCCAGACCCCGAGCGGGCTGCCCCGGGTCAGTGCCAGCCCGTAGCAGAGCAGCGCCGTCACCAGCAGCAACAGACTGGTGAGCGGGAGGCCTCCCTCGGCAGAGCCCGCCTCATCCCGGGGCAGATCCCGCCAGGCACACCCCAGGGCCAGCAACGTCAGGGGGAGCAGCAGCAGGAAGGGAGCCTGCCAGCCAAATCCGCCGATCAACAGGCCGCCGAAGGAGGGGCCGAGCGCCGTGCCGCAGGCCGACAGGGTGCCGAGCAATCCCATGCTCCAGCCCCGTCGGGCTGGCGGCACCAGCTCTCCTGCCATGGCCAGCGAGAGCACCAGCATGCAGGCCGCACCCGCCCCTTGCAGGGTGCGAGCGGCAATGAGCCAGCCAATGGAAGGGGCCAGGGCGCACAGCAGGGAAGCCAGCGCAAAGACCCCGGTCCCCCAGAGCAGCACGCGACGCCGCCCCAGACGATCCCCGAGCCGGCCCGCCACCACCGTCAGACTGGTGATCCCAAGCAGGTAGGCCACCAGCACCCATTGCAGGCTGGCGAAGGGCACGCCGAAGTCCTGCCCCAGGGCAGGAAGCACCAGGTTGGCCATGCTGCCCGCCAGCATGGGCAGCAGGGTGGCGAGCCCGAGCCCCGCGAGACCAAGACGGCGCGTCACGGGAGGGGAAACAAGAAGTGGTGTGGACATGGCAGTCTCTCCGGCAAGTGATGATGCACTCAGGCTAGCGGGGGAGATGACAAGGCGGAAGACGCACGGATTGCAGCTTATAGTTGCATCAGACGCCATATGAAGAGACGGCAACTCGCGTATCATGAAGGGGTCGGCCCGTCAGGCGCCGCCTGCGAGGAGACGACCATGACCCCGGATTTCAACCTGCTGATCACCCTGGATGCCCTGCTGGAAGAGGGCAGTGTGGCGGGCGCCGCCAGACGGCTAGGCCTGAGTGCTTCCGCCATGAGCCGGGCCCTGGCAAGGCTGCGGGAGACCACGGGGGATCCGCTGCTGGTGCGGGCGGGACGCGGCCTGCTCCCCACCCCCCGGGCGCAGATCCTGCGGGATGAGGTCGCCCGCCTTGTTCAGGAGACCCGGGCCGTGCTGCGCCCCCTGCAGGAAGTAGACCCGGCGAGCCTGGAGCGCACCTTCCGCCTGCGATCCAGTGACGGCTTCGTGGAGGCGGTAGGCCCCGCCCTGCTGGCGCGCCTTGCCGTCGAGGCCCCCGGGGTGCGCCTGCACTTTCTGGCCAAACCCGACAAGGAGAGCGGCCCCCTGCGCCGTGGCGAGCTGGACTTCGAGACCGGAGTCATCGGCGCCACCACGGCCCCCGAGCTGCGCACCCAGGCCCTGTTCCAGGACCACTTCGTCGCCGTGGTGCACCCGGACCACCCCCTCTGCGACGGCACCCTGACCGTGGCGCGCTATGCCGCCGCCCGCCACGTGCTGGTCTCCCGCCGGGGCCAGCCTCACAGCCCCATCGACGAAATTCTCGCAGGCCAGGGGAGGCGGCGCACCATCACCACCCTGGTTCCCGGGTTTGCGACGGCGCTGGCCCTGGTCAGGGAGAGCAATCTGGTGGCGACGGTGCCGCACCTGCACTGCGCCAGCCTGCTCGGCGATCTGGTCACCCTGCCCCTGCCCTTCGCTCTGCCAGGGATCCGGGTCGCCCTGCTCTGGCACCCCAGTCAGGATGCCGATCCGGGCCACCGCTGGCTGCGCGCCCTGATACGGGACACCTGTGCCCGCCCCCCCTATCACACCGAGGCCACCGACACCCCCTGATCCGGGTCAGGCAGCTCCCGGCTCCATCACCAGCCTCTTGTGGCCCGGGCACCCGCACCCGGGGCCTGAAGCGCCTGTCACCACCCCGTCACACCGACATGCCTGTGGCTTGGGCACAAACGGTGGATCCTTCCCCCTGCCGGACGGGGATCACGGCCCCTCAGAGCGGGGCGGATCACATTGCGGGCAAAAAGATCCTGCCGCCCGCTTCCGCATTTTTTATACGGGCGTATAATTGTGTGCAAAATGCATACACCAGGAGCGCCAGCCAGATGCACCCCACCCGTCAGAAACTGCTCGATACCGGCCTCGCCATCGCCACCGAGAAAGGGCTGCGCGGCCTGACGGTGCGCGAGCTGGCGGCAGCGGCCGAGGTGAACCTCGGCTCCTTCGTCTACCACTTCGGCAACCGCGACGCCTTTATCGACGAGTTGGTCGAGCTCTGGTACGCCCCCCTCTATGACGAGCTCAAGGCGGTGGCAGCCAAAGGCTCCTACTCCTCTGCCATCGCCATGTTCGAGGCGACCATGGAGGCGCTGATCGGGCTGGTGGCGCGCCAGCGCGGCTTCATCAACCACCTGTTTGGCGATGCCTTGGCGGGTGAAGGGGCGGCCCAGCGCTTTCTGCTCAGTCTGCCGCGCCGTCATCCCCTGCTGCTGATCGAGCAGGTACGGATGGCACAGGCGGAAGGGTCGCTGGTCGCGGGTCACCCGCTCCAGCTGATGATCTTCATCATGGGGTCGGTCGGCCTGCCGCTGGTGATCGCCGGCAGCGGTCGCCAGCTCGGCTGGCTGCCCGAACAGGCCGCCCCCTTTCTCAGCCAGATAGACAACCCCGAGGCCGCCAGACAGCGGCTGGTATGGGCCCTGCGCGGCCTGCGCCCCACCGGCATCAAGGAAGGAGAAACGGCATGAAACAACCCATCGCCATCATCCCTATGGCAGCTCCGCTGCTGGCCGTTTTCGGTGGTGACCTCTGGCTGCAGAGCCATCCTCAAGGAGAAGCAGCATGAAACAACGCATTGCAATCGTGGCCCTGCTGCTAACCGTTATCGGTGGCTACCTCTGGTGGCAGGGGCGCCCGGCCGACGGCTCCATCCTCTACGGCAACGTCGACATTCGCGACGTCAATCTGGCCTTTCGGGTCGGCGGACGCGTCGATCAGGTGCTGGTCGATGAGGGGGATAGCGTGAAAGCGGGTCAACTGCTGGCCCGCCTCGATCCGGTTCCCCTCACCCACAGCCGCGACAGCGCCCGCGCCAATCTGGCTGCGCTCACTGCCGCCAACGCCTTGATCCACAAAGGCTATCGCAGCGAAGAGACCGACCGCGCCCGGGCCGCACTGGCCGCCGCAGACGCCGCTGCACTGGAGGCCAACCAGCAGTGGCGCCGCCAGAGCGCATTGGCAGCCACCGGCGCCATCTCCCGCGGTCAGCTCGATACTGCCCGCTCCCAGCGGGATCAGACCCAGGCGCAGGTGCGCTCGGCCCGCGAACAGCTCGCCCAGCTCGAAACCGGCTACCGCCCGGAGGAAATCGCCCAGTCCGATGCCCAGCTGGAAGGGGCCAAAGCGGCGCTCGCCAGTGCCGAGCTGGCGCTGGCGGATGCCAGCCTGACCACCCCCAGCGACGGCATCATCATCAGCCGCGCCATCGAGAACGGCAGCATGGTGCAGAGCGGAGCGACCGCCTTCAACCTCTCCCTGACCGCGCCGGTCTGGGTGCGCGCCTATGTGGAGGAGCCCTGGCTCGGCCACTTCCCGAGCGGCGCCAAAGTGACGCTCACCACCGACTCGCGGCCGGATCAGCCCTATCACGGAGTAGTGGGATTTGTCTCGCCCACCGCCGAGTTCACTCCGAAATCGGTGGAAACGCCGGATCTTCGCACCCACCTCGTCTACCGGCTGCGCATCGTGGTACAGGATCCCGACCCGGCCCTGCGCCAAGGGATGCCGGTCACCGTCAGGCTGGCCCCATGAGCTGCGCCATCTCCCTCGAGGGGCTCACCAAACGCTTTGGCGATCGGGTCGCCCTCAACGCCATCTCGGCCACCATTCCGGCTGGCGGCATCACCGGGCTGGTGGGCCCCGACGGCGCCGGCAAGAGCACTTTGCTACGCCTGCTGGCCGGTCTGCTGATCCCGGAAGCGGGCACCATCCGGGTGCTGGGGCTGGATCCGGTGAGCGAGGGGGATCTGCTGCGTCAGCGCCTCGGCTACATGCCCCAGCAGTTCGGCCTCTACGAAGATCTCAGCGTGCTGGAGAACCTCACCCTCTACGCTGACTTGCGCGGCGTACTGGAGCCCGAACGCACGCCCACCTTCGCGCGGCTGCTCGCCTTCACCGATCTTGCCCGCTTCACCGCAAGGCCGGCAGGCAAGCTCTCTGGCGGGATGAAGCAGAAGCTCGGGCTGGCCTGCGCCCTGCTCGGCACCCCGGATGTGCTGCTGCTCGACGAACCCGGGGTCGGGGTCGATCCCATCTCCCGCCGCGCCCTCTGGCAGATGGTGCGCGAGCTGGCCAAGGGGGGGATGACGGTGCTCTGGAGTACCGCCTATCTCGATGAGGCGGAGCTGTGCGACCACGTGCTGCTGATGGCGGATGGCGAGGTGCGCACCAGCGGCACGCCGGCCGATCTGATGGGGGCCATGGCCAGCCGCTGCTGGCTGCTGGAGGCGGGGCAGCTGGATGGCCGCGAGCGACGCGCCCTGCTGCACCGGGCACTGGCTCACCCGTCGGTGATGGATGGCGCGGTGGCGGGGGAGCGGGTGCGCCTGCTGCTGCACCCGGGCATGACGCCCCCGCCGCTCCCGGAGCTGCAACTGGCCAACGGCGCCTTTCAACCAGCCCAGCCCCGGCTGGAGGATGCCTTTATCGACCTGCTCGGCGGCGGCCCCGGCGGAGAGTCGAGCCTGGCAGCCGGGATGCGAGAAGCCGAACTGCCGCAGGGGGTCTCCCCCGAGGCAGTGATCGAGGCGCGCCACCTCACCAAACGCTTCGGCGATTTTGCCGCCACCGATGATGTCAGCTTTGCGGTGCGCCGCGGCGAGATCTTCGGCCTGCTCGGCCCCAACGGGGCGGGCAAGTCCACCACCTTCAAGATGGAGTGCGGCCTGCTGCGCCCGAGCGAGGGACAGGCGCTGGTGACCGGCATCGATCTGGCCCACAGCCCCTCGGCGGCACGTCAGCGCCTCGGTTACATGGCGCAGAAGTTCTCCCTCTACAAGCAGCTCACCGTGGCCCAGAACCTCGCCTTTTTCGCCGGTATCTACGGCCTGTTCGGCCGCCACCAGCAGACGCGGATCGACGCCATGGTGACTGCCTTTGCCCTCGCCCCTTGGCTCGATCAGAAGGCGGAATCCCTGCCGCTCGGCCTGCGCCAGCGCTTGTCGCTGGCCTGCGCCCTGCTGCACGAGCCGCCGCTGCTGTTCCTCGACGAGCCCACCTCCGGGGTCGATCCGGTGACCCGGCGCGAGTTCTGGTCGCACATCAACGCGCTGGCCGACCACGGCGTCACCGTGCTGGTCACCACCCACTTTATGGATGAGGCGGAGTATTGCGACCGCATTGCCCTCATCTATCGCGGCAAGCTGCTGGCGCTCGGCACTCCGGACGATCTCAAGGGGCTGGCCGCCAAAGAGGCGGCGACCTCTTTGCCAACCGGCTCCTTGCAGACCTGTTCTTTGCCAACAATGGAAGAGGCCTTTATCACCCTGGTCGAGCGGGCCAGCGAGGAGGACGCATGAGCATCAACCGTCGACGACTGCTGGCCCTCTGCCGCAAGGAGTCGCTGCAAATCGTCCGTGACCCGAGCAGCATCCTCATCGCCTTCATCATGCCGGTGGTGCTGCTGGTGGTGATGGGCTACGCCATCAATCTGGATGTGGACCATCTGCGCCTCGGCATCTGGCGCACCGACAGCGGCGCCCCGGCGGTGCGGCTGGAGCAGGCCCTGCGCGGCTCTACCGCACTGGAGATCCACAGCGGCCCGAGCAAGGAGTCCCTGCTCGCCAGTCTGGCCCGTGGCGAGATCCGCGGCCTGCTGGTGATCGATGACGGCTTCTCCCGCGCGCTGGCCGGTCAGGGCAATGGCACGCCGCAGGCGCTGCTGCTGACCGACGGCTCCGAGCCCAACACCGCCAACTTCGTCACCAACTATGTGCAGGGGATCTGGCAGGGGTGGCTCGCTGGCGAGGGGGTCGCCATGCCGGTGTCGATAGAGAGTCGCGCCTGGTTCAACCCGGCGCTGGTGAGCCGCAACTTTCTGGTGCCGGGCTCCATTGCGGTGGTGATGACCATCATAGGCGCCCTGCTCACCTCCCTGGTGGTGGCGCGGGAGTGGGAGCGCGGCACCATGGAGGCGCTGCTCGCCACCCCGGTCACCAAGGGGGAGCTGCTGCTCTCCAAGCTGCTGCCCTACTATGGCCTTGGCATCATCGCCATGCTGCTCTGCCTGCTCTTCTCGGTGGCGGTGATGGGCGTGCCCTGGCGCGGCTCCCTGCTGCTGCTCTTTCTGGTCACCAGCGTCTTTCTCGGCAGCGCCCTCGGGCTCGGGCTGTTCCTCTCCACCGTGATGCGCAGCCAGTTCAACGCCGCCCAGGCGGCGCTGATCGCTGCGTTTCTGCCCGCGGTGATGCTGTCGGGCTTCGTGTTCGAGATCGCCAGCATGCCACCGCTGCTTCGGGCCATCACCCACCTCATTCCGGCCCGTTACTTCGCGAGCTCCTTGCAGACCCTCTATCAGGCGGGCAGCGTCTTCTCGATCCTGCTGGTCAACGGTTTCTGTCTGCTGCTGCTGGCCGGTTTCTGGCTGGCCCTGACCGCCCGCAAGACGCGGCGCACTCTGGAGTAACCCATGCTGATCCGACTCTGGTGGCTGATCCGAAAAGAGCTGCAGGCCCTGATGGGCAACACCCAGGGGCGCTTTCTGCTCATCATGCCGGTGCTGCTGCAAACCGCCCTCTTCCCGTTTGCCGCCACTCTGGAGGTGACCGGCAACACGCTGGCCATCTACAACCAGGATGGCGGAGCCCAGAGCCGCGAGCTGCTGGAGCGCCTCACCCATATGCCCGCCTTCACCACCATCATCCCGGTGCAAGGCGAGGCGGGCATGACCGAGGCCATCACCGGGCAGCAGGCACTGCTCGGGCTGATTATTCCGGGGGATTTTTCGCGCCGGCTGGCGCGGGGCGAACCGGCCAAGGTGCAGCTGATCATCGACGGCCGCCGCTCCAACGGTGGTCAGGTGGCGGCGGGTTACATCAGTCAGGTGATCGCCCGCTGGCAGAATGAAGAAGGGAACGCAGGCAAGGCGCCGCCGACCCTCGCGGTGCGCAACCTCTACAACCCCAACGTCGAGTTCCACTGGCATATCCTGCCGGCGCTGGTGGCCATCATCACCACCACCGGCTGTCTTATCGTCACCGCCCTCTCGGTCGCGCGGGAGCGGGAAGAGGGCACCTTCGATCAGCTGCTGGTTTCCCCCCTCACCGCAGGCTGGATCATGGCGGGCAAGGCGGTGCCCGGCATCCTGGTGGCGGTGGGACAAGGGTGCATAGTCGCGCTGGCCGCCCGCTTCGTCTTTCACCTTCCCTTTGCCGGCAGCCTCAGCCTGCTGATGGCGGGCATGGTCTGCTACGGGCTGGCACTGGCCGGGATCGGGCTCTTCATCTCATCGTTCTGCTCGACCCAGCAGCAGGCCTTTCTCGGAGTCTTCTCCTTCACCGTACCGGCAGTGATCCTCTCGGGCTACATCTCACCGGTGGAGAACATGCCCCAGGTGTTCCAATGGCTGGCGGCCATCGACCCCCTCACCCACTTCATCGTGCTGCTCAAGGGGGTCTTTTTGAAGGGGCTCGGCTGGTCGGCCGCCTGGCCCCTGATCTGGCCCCTGCTCGCCATCGCCGGCGTCACCCTGTCGCTGGCGCTCGCCATGTTCCGCCGCCATATCGCCTGACGTGCCGCCTTGATCAGCTGATGCCGGTCTCGCCCAGTGCGAGACCGGCCTTTTTCCGACATAAGTTTTCACTCCCCGGCAGTTGGTAAACCGGGCTTTCCCTCCACCATCCCTCACCCCGAGCCAGCCCAGAAATCATTAACTGGTATACCTATTTTTGTATAGTGTTGAATTTTCTCGAATTACCCCTGAGGAGATATATAAATAGACACTTGATTTGCATCAATCGCCCACCCCTGCCGACTGGGTAGCCTAGCCCCAGAATGATGTTTTATTACTCCAAACTTGAGGCAACTATGAGCAAAGTCAGACTGGTCGTTGTGGGCAACGGCATGGTGGGGCACCGCTTCATCGAAGAGCTGATCGAGCGGGCCGATCCGGGCCGCTACGAGATCACCGTCTTCGGTGCAGAACCCCGTCCCGCCTACGATCGCGTCCATCTCTCCTCCTATTTCTCCCATCACACCAGCGAAGATCTCTCCCTCGTCAAACCCGGCTTCTACGACAAGCATGGCATCCGCCTGCTGCTCGGCGAAGCGGTGAAAAAAATCGACAGGGCCAACCGCGAAGTGCACTCCAACAAGGGCACTGTGGTCGGGTACGACAAGCTGGTGCTGGCCACCGGCTCCTACCCCTGGGTGCCGCCCATCCAGGGCAGCCAGCACCACGAGTGCTTCGTCTATCGCACCATCGAGGATCTGAAAGCCATCCGCAGCGCCGCCAGGAGCGGCAAGAGCGGGGTGGTGATCGGGGGCGGTCTGCTTGGCCTCGAAGCCGCCGGTGCCCTCAAGGCGCTGGGTCTCGAAACCCACGTGGTGGAGTTTGCTCCTGTGCTGATGGCCGAGCAGCTCGACGGTCAGGGCGGCCAGCTGCTGCGCCGCAAGATTGAATCCATGGGCGTGCAGGTACACACCAGCAAGAGCACCAGCGAGATCCTGATGCATGGCGGCGAGCAGGCGAAACACCGCCTCGCCTTTGCTGACGGCAGCCAGCTGGAAGTGGACGTGGTGGTCTTCTCCACCGGCATTCGACCGCAAGATACCCTGGGCCGCTACGGCGATCTCGCCATCGCCGAGCGCGGCGGCATCGTCATCGACGATCACTGCCTCACCTCAGACCCCGACATCTATGCCATCGGCGAGTGCGCCGCCTGGCAGGGCCGCTTCTTCGGGCTGGTGGCACCGGGCTACAAGATGGCCCAGATCACCGTCGACCATCTGCTCGGCGGCGACAGCCGCTTCGAAGGGGCGGACATGAGCGCCAAGCTCAAGCTGCTCGGCGTCTCCGTCGGCTCCATCGGTGATGCCCACGGCCGCACTCCGGGCAGCCACAGCTATGTGTTTCAGGACGATCAAGCCGGCGTCTACAAGAAGATCGTGGTGAGCGAAGACAACAGCCGATTGCTCGGCGCCGTGCTGGTGGGTGACGTGGAAGATTACGGCAACCTGCTGCAGATGATGCTCAACGCCCTGCCGCTGCCGAGCCACCCGGATACTCTGATCCTGCCCGCCTACGCCGGTGCCAAGCCGACGCTGGGGGTGGATGCCCTGCCGGAGAGCGCCCAGATCTGCTCCTGCTTCGACGTCTCCAAGGGTGACATCGCCAAGGCGGTGGCCGAGGGCCACACCACGCTGGCCGCCATCAAGCAGCACACCAAGGCCGGTACCGGCTGCGGCGGCTGCGTGCCGCTCATCAGTCAGGTGCTCAACGCCGAGCTGGTGAAGCAGGGCATCGAGGTCAACAACCACCTCTGCGCCCACTTCCCCCACTCCCGTCAGGAGCTGTTCCATCTGGTCAAGGTGGAGGGGATCAAGAGCTTCGACGAACTGCTGGCCAAACATGGCCAAGGCTATGGCTGCGAGGTGTGCAAACCGACCGTCGGCTCCATCCTCGCCTCCTGCTGGAACGAGCATGTGCTGAGCCCGCTCAACACCCAGCTGCAGGACACCAACGACATCTTCCTCGGCAACATGCAGAAGGACGGCAGCTACTCCGTCATCCCGCGTATGGCCGGTGGCGAAGTGACCCCGGAGGGGCTGCTGGCAGTGGCCGAAGTGGCCCGCGACTACAAGCTCTACACCAAGATCACCGGCGCCCAGCGCATCGGTCTGTTCGGGGCCCAGAAGGATGATCTGCCCGCCATCTGGCGCAAGCTGCTGGCAGCGGGTTTCGAGACCGGTCAGGCCTACGCCAAGGCACTGCGCATGGCCAAAACCTGCGTCGGCAGCACCTGGTGCCGCTTCGGCGTGCAGGACAGCGTCGGCCTCGGGGTCTTCCTCGAGAACCGCTACAAGGGCATTCGCACCCCCCACAAGATGAAGTTCGGCGTCTCCGGCTGTACCCGCGAATGTGCGGAAGCCCAGGGCAAGGACGTCGGCATCATCGCCACCGATGCTGGCTGGAACCTCTATGTGGGCGGCAACGGCGGCATGAAGCCGCGCCACGCCGACCTGCTGGCGTCTGACCTCGACCGCGAGACCCTGATCAAGCTGATCGACCGTTTCATGATGTTCTACGTCACCAGCGCCGACAAACTGCAGCGCACCTCGGTCTGGCTTGGCAACCTGGAAGGGGGGGTCGACTACCTGCGCGAAGTGATCGTCGACGACAAGCTGGGGCTGGCCGAGACACTGGAGCGCGATATCCAGACCCTCATCGACAGCTACGAGTGCGAATGGTCGCGCACCCTCAACGAAGAGGAGGCGCTCAAGCGTTTCAGCCACTTCATCAACAGCGACAAGCGCGACCCGGACGTTCAGTTCGTCAGCGAACGCGACCAGCACCGACCGGCGACCCCGGCCGAGCGCATCCCTGTCTACCAGATCGAGGTGGAGACCAAATGATGAAACTTGCCTGCCAACTCAACGATATCCTGCCGGGAACCGGCGTCTGCGCTCTGATCGAGGGTCGTCAGATCGCCCTGTTCCGCCCGAGCGCGGCCGCCGAAGTGTTCGCCATCGACAACCGGGATCCCTTCTTCGCCGCCAACGTGCTGTCGCGGGGCCTGATCTGCGAACACGACGGCGAGCTCTGGGTCGCCAGCCCGCTCAAGAAGCAGCGCTTTCGCCTGCGCGACGGCCACTGTTTCGACAACCCTGAGATGTCGGTGCAGAGCTACCCCATTGAAGTGCGCGACCAGCAGGTCTGGGTCGCCGTCTAACACCAGACCCCACCCCGGCCCTCCCCTTCACAGGTGAGGGAGCAAAAAGCTCCTCCCCCTTGACAAGGGGGAGGCAGGGGGGGGTTAAAAAACAGTCAGGGCTGCCCGCAGGCGGCCCTCTTGAAGGAAACAAAGATGTATACCGAAACCATCAACAAGTGCGCCGCCAACGCGGCCCGCATCAACCGCTTCGAGCGCAGCGACAAGCTTGGCTTCTGGCTCAGCTCCGCCATGGCGGGGGCCTATGTGGGCCTTGGCATCATCCTCATCTTCACCCTCGGCAATCTGGTGGATCCCGCCATCCGGCCGCTGGTAATGGGGGCCACCTTCGGCATCGCCTTGACCCTGGTGATCATCGCCGGCTCCGAGCTGTTTACCGGCCACACCATGTTCCTCACCTTCGGGGTGAAGACCGGCAAAATTTCCATGGGGGATCTGCTGCGCATCCTGCCGCAGACCTGGGCCGGCAACCTGCTCGGCTCCATCGCGGTGGCGCTCATCTACTCCTACGGCGGCAGCCTGCTGCCGGACGCGGGCAGCCTGGCGCACAAGGTGGCGCTGGCCAAGACCCAGGCACCGGCGCTGACCCTGTTCATGAAGGGCGTGCTGTGCAACTGGCTGGTCTGCCTCGCCATCTGGATGGCGCTGCGCACCGAGGGTGCCGCCAGGTTCATCGCCATCTGGTGGTGCCTGCTGGCCTTCATCGCCTCCGGCTACGAGCACTCGGTCGCCAACATGACCCTGTTCGCCCTCTCCTGGTTCGGTGCCCATTCCGAGGCCTACACCCTGAGCGGCATCGGCCACAACCTGCTGTGGGTGACCCTGGGCAACACCGTCTCCGGTGCCCTCTTCATGGGCCTCGGCTACTGGTATGCCACCCCCAAGGCTGAGCGCCCGGTCGCGGTGAGCGACGCCACCACCACCGCCAGCCAGACCCAAACCGCCTGATCAGGAGGCCCCATGGACTACTTGCCCATCTTTTGCCTACTCGACAACAAACCCGTGCTGCTGGTCGGCGGCGGCGAGGTAGCAGAGCGCAAGGCGCGCCTGCTGCTGGATGCCGGTGCCCAGCTCACCGTGGTCGCGCCCGAGCTCGACCCCGAGCTGGCGGAACTGGCTGCCAACGGCAGCATCGAGTGGCTGGCCGGTGAATTCGCGCCGCCGCAACTGACGGGCAAGTGGCTGGTGGTGGCCGCCACCGATCGGCGCGAGGTGAACGCCCTGGTCTACCAGAGCGCCAATCAGGCGCGGATCTTTGCCAACGTGGTGGATGACCCGAAACGCTCCAGCTTCATCATGCCGTCGATCATCGATCGCTCGCCGCTGATGGTGGCCATCTCCTCCGGTGGCAAGGCGCCGGTGCTGGCCCGCTTGCTGCGGGAAAAACTCGAGGCCCTGCTGCCGCAACATCTGGGGGCCGTGGCGACCTTCGCCGGCAGCCTGCGGGAGCGGGTCAAGGCCCGCTTCGCCACCATGGGCGAGCGGCGCCGCTTCTGGGAGCGGCTGCTCGGGACGGATCGGCTCGGGCAGGCACTGGCACGGGGTGATAGCGCCTCAGCCAATCAGCTGGCCGACAATCTGTTTGCCGACGAAAGCCAGACCGGTGGCGAGGTGGTACTGGTGGGAGCTGGCCCCGGCGATCCGGGTCTGCTCACCCTGCACGCCCTGCGCCAGATGCAGCAGGCGGACGTGGTGGTCTATGACCGGCTGGTCTCGGACGAGGTGATGGCCCTGGTGCGCCGCGACGCCAAACGCATCTTCGTCGGCAAGCAGGCGGGCAACCACTGCGTGCCGCAGGAGGGGATCAACCAGCTCTTGCTGGAGGAGGCGAAGAAGGGGCAGCGGGTGGTGCGGCTGAAGGGGGGTGACCCCTTTATCTTCGGCCGTGGCGGCGAGGAGCTGGAGACGCTGGTCGGCAGCGGCATCGGTTTTCAGGTGGTGCCGGGGATCACCGCTGCCAGCGGCTGCGCGGCCTACGCCGGTATTCCGCTGACCCACCGCGATCACGCCCAGAGCGTGCGTTTCGTCACCGCCCACGGCAAGGGGGGCGCTCAGGATCTCGACTGGCCGCTGCTGGCCAAAGATCGGCAAACGCTGGTCTTCTATATGGGGCTCTCCTCCTGCGCCACCATCCGCGAACAGTTGCTGACCCACGGCAAGGCGGGCAGCACCCCGGTGGCGCTGATCGAGCGAGGCACCCAGCCAAGCCAGCGGGTCATTCGCGGTACCCTCGATCAGTTGCCCGCGCTGGCGGTGGGCGTCGAGAGCCCGGCCCTCATCATGGTGGGTTCGGTGGTGACCCTGGCCGACCAGCTTGCCTGGTTCGGGCAAGGATGCACCGCCAACGCGGCCCTGGCCTCGGCCTGATCGCTGCATCCATTCCAACGCCACCCTCGGGTGGCGTTTCTTTTTCTGCATTTACAGTCATAACCTCTTGTTTTGAGTCTGGTATCCTATGGGGACTGTCCGCCGGATCACCGAATTCAGGAATTCTGCTTCATGTCCCTCCCCCCCAAGAACAGCGCCAAACAGCGTGAACACGACAGAGCCCGCATCCTCACGCTGCTGCTGGCCGATGACGCCCTCACCGAGAGCCTGCTCGACCCGCAAGGGGAGCAGGACGCAGCGCTTCGGGACCAGACCAGCGAGCTGACCCGGCTGGTCAACAGCCTGCCCGCCGCCGATATCGCCGATGCGCTGGAGTCCCTGCCGCCGGACGAGCGCCACGTGCTGTGGCAGCAGGTGGATGCAGACAAGCACGGCCAGATCCTGGTGGAAGCGTCGGAGACGGTGTGGGACAGCCTCATCAGCGGCATGAGCGACAAGGAGCTGCTGCACGCCCTGAGCACCCTCGACATCGACGACCAGATTTACCTGGGCCAGCACCTGCCCCGCAACCTGATGGGGCGGCTGCTCACCTCCATGGCGCCGGTGGACAGGGACAAGGTGCGGGAGGTGATCCGCTACGGCAAGCACACAGTCGGCGCCATGATGGACTTCGAGCTCATCACGGTGCGGCCCGACGTGACCCTGGCCACCGTCCAGCGCTATCTGCGCCTGCGCGGCCAGATCCCAGAGAACACCGACAAGCTGTTTGTCACCGATCGGCGCAACCGGCTGCAGGGGGAGCTGCCCCTCACCGTCGTGCTGCTGCACAAGCCCGAGACCCTGGTGAGCGACGCGATGGAGAAGGATCCGGTCACCTTCGATCCGGAAGACAACGACGAGGCCGCCGCCCGCACCTTCGAGCGGGACGACCTGGTCTCCGCCGCCGTGGTGGATGCCAGGGGCAAGCTGATGGGCCGGCTCACTGTCGCCGAGGTGGTGGATCTGGTCTATGAAGAGAGCGACACCGACCTGCGCCGCATGGGGGGGATCAGCGAGGAAGAAGACGTGTTCGCCCCCGTCTCCAAGGCGGTCAAGACCCGCTGGGCCTGGCTCGCCATCAACCTCTGCACCGCCTTCGTGGCATCGCGGGTAATCGGCCTGTTCGAGCACACCATCTCCCAGCTGGTGGCGCTGGCGGCCCTGATGCCCATCGTCGCCGGCATCGGCGGCAACACCGGCAACCAGACCATCACCATGATAGTGCGGGCGCTGGCGCTGCAGCATATCCAGACAGGCAACGTCTCCTTCCTGCTGTGGCGCGAGCTGGGGGTGGCCCTGATCAACGGCCTGGTGTGGGGCGGCATCATGGGCATCGCCACCTTCCTGCTCTATCAGGATGCGGCGCTGGGGGGCGTGATGACGCTCGCCATGATCCTCAACCTGCTGGTGGCGGCCCTGATGGGGGTCATCATCCCCATGACCATGAGTCGGCTAGGGCGCGACCCGGCGGTGGGGGCCAGCGTGATGATCACCGCCATCACCGACACCGGCGGCTTCTTCATCTTCCTGGGGCTGGCGACCCTGTTCCTGCTCTAGGGCCCGAGGCTGACCGTCTGCGGCGCCTGCCATGACGCGGGGCCGCTTTCGCGCAAAAACGGAATTTCCCGCCACTGGGCAAGGAATAGTCGTTGAAATGCCAACCCCACTCCTTATACTGGATCCACCTGTTTCCAGCGGTGGATCTGACACAATGGAATACAACACTTCAGAACTGTGCGACATCTATCAGGACATGGTGGATGTGCTCGAACCCATGCTCTGCTCCTTCGGCGGCCGCGCCTCTTTCGGCGGCGTCATCACCACAGTCAAATGCTTCGAATCAAACGGCCTAATCCGTGAACTCGTCAAAGAGAACGGCGTTGGTCGCGTGCTGTTGATCGACGGTGGCGGCTCCATGCGTCGTGCCCTGATCGACAGCGAGATCGCCACCACGGCGGCGGAAAATGAGTGGGAAGGGATCGTCTGCTACGGTTGCGTCCGTGAGGTCGATATCCTGGAAGATCTCGACATCGGCATTCAGGCCCTGGCGGCCATTCCGGTGGGCGCCGACAGCAAGGATATCGGGGAAACCGATCTGCCGGTCAACTTCGGCGGCGTCACCTTCCTGCCGGATGACCACCTCTATGCCGATACCACTGGGGTGATCCTCTCCCCCGATGCCCTCGACATCGAGTAAACAGCGCTGAGTGAAAATGGGAGCCCTGGCTCCCATTTTTTATGCCCGCTGATGGCGGAAAAGACGCAAAAAAGAGGGCCAGTAAACTACTGGCCCCTTAACTGGAAGCAATGTGAGCAATGTCGTGCCTTCACAAGAAGTCCATCACGTTGGAACAAATGAAGTCTTTCCCGGAAAACAAGTTAACAATAATCATTCTCATTTGACTGTGCAAGCCTTATTTGCGAAGATCGCAAAAAAATTGACCACCCATGGGGGTGGTCAATCTCATCAGGCTTGTCGCGTAGCAGCTTGCAGGCCAGCCAATCCGGCCTCCCCCACCAGCTTGCGGCTGAGATAGCGCAGCAGCACACCGTAGAGCGGCACAAACAACCCCAGACTTATCAGCAACTTGAATACGTAATCCACGGTCGCGATCTCGACCCAGTGCTCAGCCATGAAGGGATCCGTGCTGCGCCAGAAGGCGATGCTGAAGAAGGCGATGGTATCCACCAGATTGCCGAACAGGGTGGAGGCCGCCGGTGCCACCCACCAGGCTTTCAGCAGGCGCAGGCGGTTGAACACCACCACATCCATGAACTGGCCCACCAGATAGGCCATAAAGCTGGCTAACGCGATCCGGGCAACAAAGAGATTGAACTCTGCCAGATTGCCCACCCCCTGGAAGCTCCCTTCGAAGAAGAGTACCGAGAGCACGTAGGATACGGTCAATGCCGGCAGCATCACGGTCTGGATGATCTTGCGCGCCAGGCCTGCGCCGAAAATCCGCACCGTCAGATCGGTGGCCAGGAAAATGAACGGGAAGCTGAAAGCACCCCAGGTGGTGTGGAAGCCAAAGATGGTGATCGGCAGCTGCACCAGGTAGTTGCTGCTGGCAATGATCAGGATGTGGAACAACGAGAGACGCATCAGTGCCGTCTGGTACTGAGCCGGAGTCAGGTTCATATTGTGACCTTTTTGGTTAATGGGGTTAGGGAACCCATATCGCCACCATGGCGATAATCAAGGGGCGAGATTATACGCCCCAAAATTGATAGTTCAATCTTTATGCGGTTATCTCAAGGGATTGACTCGCATCGCACGCCAAGCTCACTCCCGGGACTGCCGAGCCAGCCAGAGCAGCGCCTCCGCGTCGTCCGGCTGCACCGCCGCCAGCCAGCAGCCGCTGTAATGTTCGTACTCGAGCCGAAAGCGGCTGCCTTCAAACTCCAGCAGCCAGCTGTGGCGATCCGCCCCCCACTCCCGCTCGAGTGCCGCTAGCTCCCACTCCTGCAACAGGGCCTCGGCCAGAGTCGGGAAGCTGTCCCAGTCAAGGCCCGGGCAGGTCAGCATCACCACCCCGGCTTCCCTGTCTGTCTGCGTGATACGCCAGTTCATCCGTTGCTCCTCAACTGCTGCACGAGAGCTCGCCCCCGCAATACCAGCCCGGATGCGGGGTGGCGAGATCCTCGTATTCGGGTTGGTCATCATAGGGGTGCTGCAGGGCCGCAAACAGCCGCTCGAACGGCGCCATGTCGCCCTGTTCTGCCGCCTCTATCACCTGCTGGGCCAGGGCGTTGCGCAGCACATACTTGGGATTGACCGCGTCCATCTGCCCCTTGCGCACACCATCCACGCTCCCTTCCCGGGCGAGGCGTGCCCGATAGGCCTCAAGCCACCCCTGCCAGACGGCAGGATCGGGCAACAGGGCCAGCAGGCTGGCGGGCCAGTCACCCTGAGCGGTCAATTCCCCCAGCCGTCGCAGGAAGATGTGGTAATCCACCTTGTGCGCCGCCAGCAGCCGGAACAACTCGCGGAACAGCGCCGGATCCTCCTCTTCCCACACCGCCAGCCCCAGCTTGGCGCGCATCAGCTCGGAGTAGTGCAACATCAGCTGATGCTCGTACTGGGCCAGGGCCGACGCGAGCGCGTCACCATCCATATGGCCGGCCAGCGCCTGTGCCAGCTTCTGCAGGTTCCAGTAGCCGACCGCAGGCTGCTGATCCAGCGCATAGCGACCATCCGGATCCGAGTGGTTGCAGACGAAGTCCGGCACATAGGCGTCGATGAAACCGTAGGGGCCGTAATCCAGGGTCAGCCCGAGCAGGGACATGTTGTCGGTGTTCATCACCCCGTGACAGAACCCTGCCGCCTGCCACTTGGCGATGAGCCGCGCGGTGCGGCGCACTACTTCGGCAAACAGCTCGGCGCCATCGGCCAGCTCGGGGAAGTGGTAACGCCGCGCATAGTCGATGAGGGCGGGGATCTTTTCCCCCTGCCCGCTCCAGGCGAAATACTCGAAGTGACCGAAGCGCAGATGGCTCGGCGCGGTGCGCAGCACGGTCGCCCCGCTCTCCACCTGCTCCCGGTAGACAGGCTCGTCACTGCCCAGCAGCACCAGAGCCCGGGTGGAGGGAATGCCGAGGGCATGCAGCGCCTCGGAAGCCAGGTACTCGCGAATGCTGGATCGCAGCACGGCACGGCCGTCGCCGAAGCGGGAGAATGGCGTCTTGCCCGCCCCTTTGAGGTGCAGGTCCCAGCGGCTGCCATCAGGCGCCAGCTGCTCCCCCAGCAGCACAGCGCGGCCATCCCCGAGGCGCGGGCTGTAACCACCGAACTGGTGGCCCGCATAGACCTGGGCCACCGGCTGCATGCCCGGCAGGGGCTGCCCCTGGCCGCAACAGGCGAGCCACTGCGCCTCGCTCACCTCCCCGAGCCCCAGCTCACCAAGAAGCGCACGGTTCAGATGCAGCAATCTGGGGCCATGCAGCGGTTGCGGGGCAACAGGCTCGCAAGCCCAGGGGAGTTCGGTGGCAAAAGTGTTGATCAACTTCATGGTGATGGGGGTTGTCCCTGCGTATGCTCGTGTCACTCTTTATACCGCCGTCGGCTCGTCGAGGCTAACAGGCGATCACGATTATTCATTTCAAGGAGAAGACGATGCCAAAGTGGGTCTATACCCTGCCCCTGCTGGCGCTTGCCTGGGGCCATCAGGCCAAGGCGGCCGACATAGACGCAGGCAAGGCCAAATCCGTGGTCTGTGCCGCCTGTCATGGCGCGGATGGCAAGGCGAGCGTCCCGACCTACCCCCACCTCGCGGGCCAGAACCAGGCCTATCTGCTCAAGCAGATGAAGGCGTTCAAGGGGGGTTCCCGTACCGAGCCACTGATGGTTCCCTTCATGGCGATGCTGACCGAGGCGGACATGGAGAATCTGGCGGCCTATTACGCCAGCCTGAAATAATGCATGGCGCCGACCAACGGGCGCCTTTCCACTGTTTGTTGTGCCAGCCTACCGGCGGCAGTAGTCGATGATCAGGTCCATAAATGCCTCACCGAAGCGCTCCAGCTTGCGGTGACCGACACCGTTGACCGCTAGCATTTCCTCCTCGGTCATCGGCATGAGCTGCGCCATCTCCACCAGAGTCGCATCGTTGAACACCACGTAGGGCGGCACCTCTTCATCCTCGGCGATCTGCTTGCGCAGGGCGCGCAGTTCCTTGAACAGCCGCTTGTCGTAATTGGCGTTGTCGAGCAGGCCGTTGCGCTTCTCCTTGCGGCTGGAGATGGGCTGCAGGCGGGGGACTGCCAGTTCCAGCTTCATCTCGCCACGCAACACGGGTCGGGCCGCTTCGGTCAGCTGCAACACCAGATTGCGGGTGATGTTCTGGGTCAGCAACCCCTTGTGGATCAGCTGGCGGATCACGCTCATCCAGTATTCGTGGCTCTGATCCTTGCCGATGCCGTAGGTCGACAGCTTGTCGTGACCGTGATCCTTGATGCGCTGGTTCAGCGATCCGCGCAGCACCTCCACCACATAACCCACCCCGAAATTCTGTCCCACCCGCCAGACACAGGAGAGCGCCTTCTGGGCGTCTTCGGTGCCGTCATAACTCTGGGGCGGATCGAGGCAGATGTCGCAGTTGCCGCACGGCTTGTCGTTGTACTCGCCGAAGTAGTTGAGCAGCACCTGACGGCGGCAGGTCTGCGCCTCGGCGAAGGCCGCCATCACGTTGAGCTTGTACTGCTCCACCTGCAACTGCTGGGGGTTTTCGATGTTGTCGAGCAGCCGGCGCACCCTACCGATGTCGGCGGGATCGTAGAGCAGCAGCGCCTCCGCGGGAGTGCCGTCACGCCCGGCACGGCCGGTTTCCTGATAGTAGGATTCGATGTTCTTCGGGATGTCGTAGTGCACCACGAAGCGCACGTTGGGCTTGTCGATGCCCATGCCGAACGCCACCGTCGCCACCACGATCTCGATGTCATCCTTGAGGAAGGCCTCCTGGGTCTGCTGGCGCAGCTCCAGCGGCAGACCGGCATGATAGGGTGCCGCCTTGCAGCCGTGGCGGGAGAGCCGCTCGGCCACCTCCTCCACCCGATTGCGGCTGGAGCAGTAGACGATGCCGCAGTTGCCCTTCTGGCTCTGCACGTAGCGCAGCAGCTGCTCCGCCGCCTTGAACTTTTCCACCAGGCTGTAGCGGATATTGGGCCGATCGAAGCTGGCGGTGTGGATGAAGGGATCGTTCAGTTCCAGCCGGTGCAGCATGTCGCTGCGGGTCGCCTCATCGGCGGTGGCGGTGAGCGCCACCACGGGCACCTGGGGGAACCACTGCTTGAGCCGCCCCAGTGCCGCATACTCCGGCCGGAAATCGTGCCCCCACTGGGAGACGCAGTGCGCCTCGTCGATGGCGAACAGGCCGAGCGGCAGCTCCGCCAACCGGTCCATGAACTCGTGCTGCAGCAAACGCTCGGGGGACACATAAACCAGCTTGATCTCGCCTCGGCGCATGGCGGCAAAGTTCTGGATCATCTCCTCCCGGCTCAGGGCCGAGTTGATGTAGACCGCCGCCACGCCGTTGGCACGCAGGGTGTCGACCTGATCCTTCATCAGCGAGATGAGGGGGGAGACCACCACCCCGAGCCCAGGTCGCAGCAGCGCCGGGATCTGGTAGCAAAGCGACTTGCCGCCGCCGGTGGGTTTGAGCACCAGGGCATCGCGCCCTGCCACTATCTGCTCGATGATCTCGAGCTGGCCCGGCCGAAACTGCTGATAGCCAAACACCGCCTGCAACAAGGCAAGGGGATTCTCTGGCTGAGGGTCAGGCAGGGTTTCGGCAATGACGGTCATGGGCTCTCCTTTGGGGTCGCCATTCTAAAGCAGCCGCCGCCCACAATAAACCTGCCATTGCGAGTGTTAAGGAAGTGTTGCAGACTGGCTGGAGTTTTTACTCGGCTTTGATGACAGGGCGGACTCAAGGAATGAAACAGATGCTCAAGAAGATGGCGCTCAGTGGCATAGCCAACCTGTTCGCCGAAAAGATGCCCTTCAACAAACTGATCGGCATGCAAGTCACCCACTACGACTTCGATAAAGTGGAGCTGCGCATCAAGATGGAACAGAAGCTCATCGGCAACCCTTTTCACAACATACTGCACGGCGGGGTCACCGCCAGCCTGCTCGACGTGGCGGGCGGCATGATAGTCGCAGCCTCCTGCATCGACGAGTTGGAGGACTTCTCCCCCAGCTATCTCAAGGAGCGCTTCTCGCGGCTTGGCACCATCGATCTGCGGGTGGACTATCTTCGTCCCGGTCGCGGCAACGAGTTCATCGCCACCGCCCACATCATCCGGGCAGGCAGTAAGGTCGCAGTCGCCCGCATGGAGCTGCACAACGAAGAGGGCACCCACATCGCCTTCGGCACGGGCACCTACCTCGTCGGCTAATGGTTTTTATTGCATAAAAAGTGCGCTTCTAAGCTGATTTTAATCATTAGAATTCTTACCCCCTCCTCCGCTCAGGGTCCATACTGAAAGTCGGGATTCTGTGCAGAGGGAGGATTGCAGACGATGAGCGCGATACTGGCTACCCAACCATCCAGAGCCTTGCTGACACGACTTGAGGCCATGCGCGAAGAAGTGCAGACCCCAGAGTGCCGTCACTGGTTGGAACAGGAGCTGGAGGGGTATTCTCTCTGTTCACCCCTGCCTTGGTATCGCATCATTGCCTGTCGGCAACGCGGTCACTTCCTGAATCTGAAGACGGGAAAATATCTGACTTGCCATATCGGCAGCCAAACGCTAAGCCAACGCGACCTGGCCCAAGTTCAGTTCATCTATGCCCGTGAACCCGCCGCCCACTATTTACTGCGTCACGATTCCCATATCGAGCCCTGGCCGGAATCGCTGCTGGAAGCGTATCGAGAGCAGCTGATCCCTGGTCATCTCTGCCTGCAAGCCTGGCATGAGCCCGTGTCTTCGCTGCGTTCACAACTGATGGAGGGAATAGCACATTTCATTAGTGAGTACCCCAAGCATGCGGCCCTGCAAACCCAACACGGTTTCAAGGCATTGCGGCATCAACACTGGCATATCTGAATGAGCGCCTGGGGCGCAAGGAGGGCACCATCGACAAGACCCATAACGAGATTGTCACAATCTAGAGTGCCGGAGTCAGGATCAGACTCCACCAGTGGGGCCACCGAGCGGTGGCCCTTTTAGTTGGGCAAATGAGGGGGATCGGAGCAGGAACAGGAACAGGAACAGGAACAGGAACAGGAACAGCAATCGACAATGGAAATGTCAGCTTTGCTTCAACAGACCAAATGCGAAAAGGCCGCTCATTGAGCGGCCTTTTCAAATGTGGTCGGTGTGAGAGGATTCGAACCTCCGACCCCTTCGTCCCGAACGAAGTGCGCTACCAAGCTGCGCTACACACCGATGTCTGCGGGGCGAGAATTTACCGAAAGCCCCGACCCGACACAAGCCTTTTTTTGCATTCACTCTAAAAAAATGGCTTTACGCTCAATAATTCAGCGAGTCGCAGGAAAAATCGCCCACAAGGTATCTTTCCGCCTGCCTTCAGTCCTGTCGAGGCAACCTGAACTCGGTCGGCCCCAGCAAACGCCGGCTCCAATCCGCCACCACTCCATGTTCCAGCCAATGAGCCGCATGCTGGCGCCAGTTGGGAGAGAGCGCCGGGTTCTCCAGCAGCAGTTGCAGCTCTTCCTCGTTGCGAGCCTGGTTGAACAGGATGTCGGCGGTGCGCTTCACCGTCAGCTCAGGGTAGGGTCTGTCCACCAGTGTCAGCTCCCCCTGCGGATCCACCCTTCCCTCTTCCAGCACCCGCAGCAGCCAGCCACAGCGGCCACTCAACTGCATCACCTGGGAGAGCTGGCCATAGCCAAAGCGCTGGTTGAGCTTGAAACAGGGGGATCTGGGCTGGCTTATCTGGATCAGCGCCTCTCCAAGTCGATAGACATCGCCGATGCAGGCCTGCGCCTCGGTCAGCCCCAGACCAGAGAGATTCTCGCCAAAGGCAGCAGGCTGCCAGGGTGTGCGTGGTACAGGTAGTCCCAGCGCGGTTTGCCAGGTTTTCCACCAGGCGTAGTGCTCCGCAGGGTAATGGTGCAGGGCCCGATCCGGGCCGCCATGATGGCGTCTGTCGCTCTGCTCATCCCCGCGAAGGCCGAAGAAATCGCACCACAGAGGGGCGTCGGCAGGCTGCTTGTGGATGGCACTGATGAGGCCGGGGGCCTGCTCTGGGTTCAGTTCGGCGCTCTGGCCGATGAAGAGGGAGATCCGCATTCCATTCTCCTGACGGATGGGGGAATGCGGATCTTATCACGGGGCAGGTCAGGCAACTGCCTGCATCTGGGTGGTCATGGCGATCTCGGCGCGGCGGCGTTTCTCCGCCCGGGCCATCAGATACCAGCTACCGAAGGTGAACAGGGATACCGACAGCAGGATCAGGCTCGCGATGGCGTTGATCTCGGGCTTCACGCCGAGACGCACCGCCGAGAACACTTCCATCGGCAAGGTGGTCGAACCCGGGCCGGAGACGAAGCTCGCCAGCACCAGATCATCCAGCGACAGGGCAAACGACATCATGCCGCCCGCCGCCAGCGACGGGGCGATCATCGGGATGGTGATCAGGAAGAACACCTTCCAGGGCTTGGCACCCAGGTCCATGGCCGCCTCCTCAATGGAGAGATCCAGCTCCCGCAGCCGCGCCGACACCACGATCGCCACATAGGCGGTACAGAAGGTGGTATGTGCTATCCAGATGGTCAGCATGCCCCGCTCCGCGGGCCAACCCACCAGCTGGGCCATGGCCACGAACAGCAGCAGCAGGGAGAGACCGGTGATCACCTCGGGCATCACCAGCGGCGCCGTCACCATGCCGCCGAACAGGGTCCGGCCACGGAAGTGAGGGATCCGGGTCAGCACGAAGGCCGCCACCGTCCCCAGCGCCACCGCCGCGATGGCGGTGTAGAAGGCGATCTCCAGGGAGCGGAACACGGACCCGATCAACTGTTTGTTGTCGAGCAGGCCGAAGTACCACTTGAGCGACCAGCCTCCCCACACCGTCACCAGCTTGGAGGCGTTGAAGGAGTAGATGACCATGATGATCATGGGCAGGTAGATGAACAGCAGACCCAGCCACAGCATCAGCTTGGCAAAACCGAAACGTCTCATGCCTTGCCCTCCAGCTCTTTGGCCTGGTTGCGGTTGAACAGGATGATGGGAATGATCAGCACCGCCAGCATCACCACCGCCAGGGCGGAGGCCACCGGCCAGTCACGGTTGTTGAAGAACTCCTGCCACAACACCTTGCCGATCATCAGGGTCTCCGGGCCACCCAACATCTCGGGGATGACGAACTCGCCCACCACCGGGATGAAGACCAGCATGCAACCGGCGATGATGCCGTTCTTGGAGAGTGGCACCGTGATCTGCCAGAACCGGGTCAGGTTGCGGGCACCCAGATCGGAGGCCGCCTCCAGCAGGCTCTGGTCGTGCTTGACCAGGTTGGCGTAGAGCGGCAGCACCATGAACGGCAGGTAGGAGTAAACGATGCCGATATAGACCGCCAGGTTGGTATTGAGGATCTGCAGCGGTTCGTCGATCACCCCGATGCCCAGCAGGACGCTGTTGAGCAGGCCGTTGTTGCTGAGGATCCCCATCCAGGCGTATACCCGGATCAGGATCGCCGTCCAGGTCGGCATCATGATGAGCAGCAGCAGAACGGTCTGGGTCTCCTTGTTGGCCCGCGAAATGGCGTAAGCCATGGGATAGCCGATCAGCAGGCAGAGCAGGGTGCTGACCAGGGCTATCTTGAGGGACCCCAGATAAGCCGCGATGTAGAGCTCATCCTCCTGCAGCAGCAGGTAGTTGCCCAGGTTGAGCAGTATGGTGAGCTGATTGTCTGCCCAGCTCACCACGTCCGTGTAGGGCGGGATGGCCACGTCCGCTTCGGCGAAGCTGATCTTCACGACGATGATGAAGGGCAGCAGGAAGAAGAGGAACAGCCAGAAGAAGGGGATGCCGATGACCAGCTGCCGCCCTCCCACCTGTTTGAGTCGTCTCAATGCCTTCATGATTGCAGCACCACGCCGCTGTCATCTTCCCAGTAGAGGAACACCTGGTCATCCCAGGTCGGCCGTTTGCCGTGGCGTTCGGCATTGGCGATGAAAGCCTGAACGATTTTGCCCGAGGGCAACTGGATGTGATACACGGAATGGCCGCCCAGATAGGCGATGTCATAAACCTCGCCCTTGGTCCAGTTGAAGTCCGGATGCTCGATCTCTTCCGGCTTTTGCAGGCTCATCAGCAGTTTTTCCGGACGCAGGGCATAGGTGACCTTCTTGTTCTCCGCCCGGGAGCTGATGCCGTGACCCACATAGATGGGCTGCTCCAGATCCGCACAGGCGATGATGGCGTGGTCCTGCTCATCCTCCACCAGCAGGCCGTCAAACAGGTTGACGTTGCCGATGAACTCGCACACCAGCCGGCTGGCCGGGGTTTCGTAGATGTCCATCGGGCTGCCGATCTGCTCGATGCAACCGAGGTGCATGATGGCGATCCGCTCGGCCATGGTCATGGCTTCTTCCTGATCGTGGGTCACCATGACGCAGGTCACGCCGACCCGCTCGATAATCTCGACCAGCTCGAGCTGCATGGTGGAGCGCAGCTTCTTGTCGAGCGCCCCCATGGGCTCGTCCAGCAACAGCAGCTTGGGACGCTTGGCCAGGGAACGGGCCAGGGCCACCCGCTGACGCTGACCACCGGAGAGCTGGTGCGGCTTGCGGCGGGCGTACTGGGTCATCTGCACCAGCTTGAGCATCTCTTCCACCCGGGCATCAATCTCCGCCTTGGGCAGGCCATCCTGCTTGAGGCCGAAGGCGATGTTCTGGGCCACCGTCATGTGGGGGAACAGGGCGTAGGACTGGAACATCATGTTGATGGGGCGTTCATAGGGCGGCATGTCGGTAATGTCGACGCCGTCGAGGAACAGCCGTCCTTCCGTGGGTCGCTCGAACCCGGCCAGCATCCGCAACAAGGTGGACTTGCCGGAGCCGGACCCACCCAGCAGGGCGAAGATCTCGCCCTTGTGGATGTTGAGAGACACGTTGTCGACCGCCAGCGTTTCGTCGAACTGCTTGCTTACCCTGTCTATTTTGACCAGCACTTCTTTACGCTGCTGGCTGCCCTCGAGGGCTTTCTTGTAGGCACTGGAGGCTATCGCCATTACCAAACTCCCAAAGGTGATTCCGGCCTGGGCCGATCCATCAATACAATCTGGCGCCCCGGGATGGGCACCAAGGTTAGGTTCCGGATTTGATCTTGGTCCAACTCCGGGTGATCAGGCGCTGCACCGAACGGGGATGTGCTTCCTGCACATACAGACGTTCAAGCACCGCCTGGGGGGGATAGACAGACTCGTCCTCGCGAACGGCCTTGTCCATGAACTCTCCCGCCTTGATGTTCGGGTTCGCGTAACCCACATAGTCGCTCACCTTGGCGATGACCTGCGGTTCGAGAATGTAGTTGATCAGGACGTGAGCCTCTTTCACGTTGGTGGCATCGGCCGGGATCGCCATCATGTCGAACCAGAGATTGCCACCCTCCTTGGGGATGCTGTAGGCAATCTTGATCCCCTTGCCCGCCTCCTCGGCCCGGGACGCCGCCTGCAGGATGTCGCCGGAGAACCCGGCCGCCACGCAGATGTTGCCGTTGGCGAGGTCACCGATGTACTTGGAGGAGTGGAAGTAGGCCACATAGGGGCGCACCTTGAGCAGCTGCTCTTCGGCCCGCTTGATGTCCGCCGGCTCATGGCTGTTGGGGTTGAGCCCCAGGTAGTTGAGGGCCGCCGGGATCATCTCGTCCGCCGAATCGAGGAAGGCCACGCCGCACTGGGAGAGCTTCTTCATGTTTTCCGGCTCGAAGATGGTCGCCCAGGAGTCAATCTTGTCGACACCCAGTACTTCCTTGATCTTGTCGACGTTGTAACCGATGCCGTTGGTGCCCCAGAGGTAGGGCACGGCGTACTGATGGCCCGGATCCACCTTCTCGAGCTGCTTGAGCAGCAAGGGGTCCAGGTTGCTCAGGTTTGGCAGCAGGGTGAGGTCCAGCTTCTGGAAAGCCCCCGCCTTGATCTGCTTGGCCAGGAAATTGTTGGAGGGCACGACCAGATCGTAGCCGGTGCGTCCGGTCAGCAGCTTGCCTTCCAGCGTCTCGTTGGAGTCAAACACGTCGTAGACGGTCTTGATCCCGGTCTTCTGCTGAAAGTCACTGAGGGTGGTCTCGCCGATATAATCGGACCAGTTGTAAAAATGAACCACAGGGGCTGCCTGGGTCAGATTTGCAAACCCCAGGGTCAGGGCCAGCGTTGCCATCTTGGTCATGTGCACTTATCAGTCCTCATTTGTGTGATTTTGCCAGTCGCGCATCCATACGCGCCGTCCAACCTGTCGGGTGGTCACCACCCTCCCGGCCGAACTGCGGACCGGGAGGGGTACTCGTCACTCTTACTTGCCTGACTTGATCTTGGTCCAGCTGCGGGTCATCAGACGCTGCACCTTGGCCGGCAGATCCGGGAAGGTGTAGATCTTCTTGAGGGTATCCGGCGTCGGGTAGATACCCGGGTCGGTACGGATCGCCTCGTCCACCAGCGGCGTGGCCGCCTTGTTGCCGTTCGGGAACTGCACCACGTTGGTGATGTTCGCGATCACGTCCGGCTTCATCAGGTAATTGATGAAGGTGTGGGCCGCCTCGACGTTCTTGGCATCCGCCGGGATGGCGATCATGTCGAAGAAGCTGCCTGCCCCCTCTTTCGGAATGGTGTAAGTCAGGCTGACACCGTTCTTGGCCTCGGCGGCACGCGCCTTGGACTGCTGCAGGTCACCGGAGTAACCGACCGCCACGCACAGGTTGCCGTTGGCCAGATCCGAAATGTACTTGGAGGAGTGGAAATAGGCGGTATAGGGACGGATGGAGAGGAACAGCTCCTCTGCCTTCTTCAGCTCGTCCGGCTTCTGGCTGTCCGGCTTGAAGCCCAGGTATTGCAGGGCGGCCGGCAGCATTTCGGTCGGCGAGTCGAGGAAGGAGACACCGCACTCCTTCAGCTTGGCCATGTTCTCCGGCTTGAACACCAGATCCCAGGAGTCCACCGGGGCATCGGCCCCCAGCACGGCCTTCACCTTCTCGGCGTTGTAGGCATAGCCGATGGTGCCCCACAGGTAAGGGATGGAGTATTGGTTGCCCGGATCGCTCGGTTCGAGCGCCTTGAGCAGGTCGACGTCCAGGTTCTGCCAGTTGGAGAGTTTGGACTTGTCCAGCTTCTGGAAGACACCTGCCTTGATCTGCTTGGCCAGGAAGGGGTTGGACGGTACGACGATGTCATAGCCCGACTTGCCTGCCAGCAACTTGGCTTCCAGCACTTCATTGCTGTCGAACACGTCGTAGACCACCTTGATGCCCGTCTCCTTCTGGAAGTTTTCCAGCGTATCCGGCGCGATATAGTCGCTCCAGTTGTAGACGTGCAGCACCTTCTCGTCGGCCATCGCCCCGGTACTCATCATGACCAGCGCCACGGAAGCAGCCATCATTCCCTTTTTAAAAGACATAGTCCTTGTCTCCTAAGCAAATTGTATGCGTAAGCCAACCTGCCCGGTTCCCGCCTATTCCCGCAGCTTTGCAGCCGTCAGGTCCAGACTGAGCCTGGCCAGTTTGACCAATTCATCCACCTGTTCCTCGGTGATCACCAAGGGGGGCGATATGATCATGGTATCGCCGACAGCCCTCATCACCAAGCCATTGTTAAAACAGAACTCCCGACAGGTCATCCCGGCATGGAGCTCGGCCGGGAAGCGACGTTTCGTCTGCTTGTCCTGCACTATTTCCAGCGCGGCGACCAGGCCTTTTCCACGGGTTTCCCCCACCAGCGGATGGTCCGCCAGCTCAGCCCAGCGGCGCTGCAAATAGGGGCCGATACTATCATGAACTCGCTTAACTATGCTCTCCCTTTGCATAAGCTGGATGTTGGCAATGGCCACGGCGCAGGCGACCGGATGGCCGGAATAGGTGAAGCCATGGTTGAACTCGCCCCCCTCTTCCACCAGCACCCTGGCTACCCTGTCCCCCACCATCACGGCGCCCATCGGCAGATAGCCGGAGGTAATGCCCTTGGCCAGGCACATGAGATCGGGTTTGATGCCAAAACCTTCACTGGCAAACCAGTGGCCGGTGCGGCCAAAGCCGCAGATCACCTCGTCGGCGATGAGCAGGATGCCGTAGTGGTCGCAGATGCGCTGGATCTCGGGCCAGTAGCTCTCGGGGGGAATGATGACCCCCCCCGCCCCCTGGATAGGCTCGCCGATGAAGGCGGCTACCTTGTCCACCCCCAGCTCCAGGATCTTCTCTTCCAGCTGGCGGGCCCGGGCCAGACCGAACTCGTGGGCGCTCATGCCCTCTCCCTCACCGAAGTGATAGGGCTGGTCGATGTGGACTATGCCCGGAATGGGCAAGCCGCCCTGGGCGTGCATCCCCTTCATGCCCCCCAGACTGGCCCCCGCCACGGTGGAGCCGTGATAGGCATTGTGGCGGCTGATGATCACCTGCTTGTCAGGTTGTCCCTTGCTGGCCCAGTAGTGACGCACCATGCGCAGCACGGTGTCGTTGCACTCGGAACCCGAACCGGTGAAGAAGACGTGGTTGAGGTGGGAAGGCGTGATCTCGGCCAGCAGGGTGGCCAGCTCGGCAGCAGGGGGGTGGCTGGTCTGGAAGAAGAGGTTGTAGTAGGGCAACTGCTGCATCTGGCGAGTGGCGGCATCCACCAGCTCCTGACGGCCGTAGCCCATGTTGACGCACCACAGGCCCGCCATCCCGTCCAGAATGCGCTTGCCTTCGGAGTCTTCCAGATAGACGCCTTCGGCCTTGGTGATGATGCGACTGCCCTTCTTGTTCAGGGCCTGAAAATCGGTAAACGGATGCAGATGATGGCTGGCTTCCAGTTGCTGCCACTCACGGGTGGTGTGCTGCATTGCTTGCTCCTCGGTTCCTTCGATTCGGCGAATCTTGTCGCCATTCATGAGGGCACGGGTGGCCTGCCCGGTCACTGCCATTCACGGGGCTGGCACTCTCTTGCCTGCTCGATGCCTTTCCATGGGGCGAACATCGTCGCCAGTTGATTGCAGGTGACCCCCTCTCCATTGCGGGAGCGGGCCTCACCTTTACTCGGTGCCTTCCGGGTCGCGGGCGCCGCCGCGAGACGGGCCTTCAGCCCCTTGCTTGCGATATGACGGGGAGAGGCCTCGCCTCCCCCGGGGACAGATCAGACGTTCAGCAGCAGGAATTCCCGTTCCCAGCGGCTGATCACGCCGAAGTAGGTCTCGTACTCCTTGCGTTTGACGGCCACGAAGGCGCGGATGAAGCGCTCCCCCAGCATGTCCTTGATGGGTTCACACTGCTCCAGGTGGCTCAGCGATTCCTCCAGCGAGCGGGGCAGGCTGTAGGGCAGGTCATAGGCACTCGCCTTCATCTCCTGCATGGGTTCGAGCTTCTCCAGCATGCCGAGGTAGCCGCAGGCCAGGGTGGCGGCCAGGGCCAGATACGGGTTGGCATCGGCCCCGGCGAAGCGGTTCTCGACCCGGCGTGCGCTCGGTTCGGAGAAGGGGACCCGCAGGCCGCAGGTGCGATTTTCCACCCCCCACTGCACGTTGCGCGGCGCACTCTCGCCAAAGGTGAGGCGGCGGTAGGAGTTGACGTTCGGCGCCAGCAGGGCGGTCACTGCCGGGGTGTATTTCTGCAGGCCGGCGATGAAATGCATGAACAGATCGGAGTTGCCCCCTTCGCTGGTACCAAACAGGTTGTTGCCATCCATGTCTTCCAGGCTCTGGTGGATGTGCATGGCGGAACCCGGTTCGTTGCTCATGGGCTTGGCCATGAAGGTGGCATAGATGCCGTGGCGATGGGCGGCCTCGCGCATGGTGCGCTTGAACAGAAACACCTGGTCGGCGAGATCGATGGCATCCCCGTGCAGGAAGTTGATCTCCATCTGGGCGGCGCCGGATTCGTGGATCAGGGTGTCCACCTCAAGCTCCTGGGCCTCGCAGTAGTCGTACATGTCCTCGAAGATGGGGTCGAATTCGTTCACCGCATCGATGCTGAACGACTGGCGGGCCGTTTCCGGGCGGCCGTTGCGGCCCACCGGCGGCACCAGCGGATAGTCGGGATCTTCGTTGCGGGTCACCAGGTAGAACTCCAGCTCCGGCGCCACCACCGGCTTCCAGCCCTGCTTCTCGTAGAATGACAGAACCCGGCGCAGCACGGAGCGGGGAGCGATGTCGATGAGCTTGCCGTTGACGTCAAAGCAGTCGTGGATCACCTGGGCGGTGGGCTCCAGCGCCCAGGGTACGAAACGAATGGTGTTGGGATCGGGATAGAGCTGCATGTCCCGCTCCAGCGGGTCTATCATGCTGTCGTCATCCGGGTACTCGCCGGTCACCGTCTGGGTGAAGATGACCTCGGGCAGCCGCATGCCCCCCTCGCGCAGAAACTTGTTGGCTGGAATGATCTTGCCTCGGGCATTGCCGGTGAAATCCGGAAACAGGCACTCCACTTCCGTGATGCGATTGCTCTCCATCCAGCCCTTGATACTGTCCATGTTAAACCCCGACTTTACGGTTGCCATTGTCAAGGGTGTCTAATATAAGGAACACCCTTGTTAAGAAAATGTAATCGACCACACCATAAAAGCCCGTGATAAAGGCCTTTGTCAAGCAGCGGTGTTTAAAAAACTATAAACAACGGCCTGTATAATGACCAGCGCGGCACCAAATACTAAACACTTTGTGTCACGATCAGCCCACTGCAAGCTCGATGCCAACGGCGGCGGGATCTCGTTCGATACTCAGTCAGACCCTGTCGGAGAAGGCCCATTTCTTTGCAAGGGCGCACACTCCTTATCCAATTTCCTTTGCATGTCTGCGTTTTTTTGGTACAAGGCCCGCCCTGATTTGCACTCTCCTGCATGGATTTGGTGCAAAACGGGATACAAGGGCTTGGTCTGACGACAGACAGCCCCCATCAATGGGTAACATTGGGAAACTGACTGGTAGCAAACCGTATGTGTGATTTCATGACAGAAGACCAACTGACCTTCTACAAAGGCCAGATCGAGCGACAAATCCTTGAGCTCGAAGAACGTCTCAACTCCCAGGCCAGCCAGGCTATCGCCACCGATACCAACGAGATGGCGGATGAAATTGACCGTGCCAGTGTCGAGGAGGCCCGTCGCCTGGAGCTGAACCGCATCGAGCACGACAAGTTGCACCTGCGCAAGCTGAAAGGGGCGTTGAAGCGCATCAATGAAGGGGATTTTGGCTATTGCGAATCCTGTGGCGACGAGATCTCTCTCAAGCGGCTGCAGGCCCGTCCCGAGTCCCGCTTCTGTGTTGAATGCCAGAGCACCAAGGAATTCAACGACACTCACGTGTTCCGTCGCGTCGCCTGATGCGGCGAACAAGCCCGGCCTCGGTACGAGCCGGGCACAGGGCAAGCCATGCCCGAAGATGACGCGGCCGGGTGATCCCCGGCCCCTTTCACAGCAAGAGCGTGACAACTTCTGTTAGACTCCGGGCAAGTCCCGGATCCTACAGGAGATCAAAGCGTGAAATGGCTCATCAGGCTGTGCTTGTGCCTGCCATTGCTGGCACAAGCACAGACGCTCACCGTCAAGGTCCCCAGCCGACCGATCAACGATCTCGACAACGAATACCAGCTCAAGCTGCTGGAACTGGCGCTCAACCACGCCGGGCAGCCCTACAAGCTGGAGCGGGTCGACCTCAATCTCAACCAGTACAGCCTCCAGCAGGCGCTTGCCAAGGGCAAGGTCATCAATGTGTTCTGGATGGGTACCTCCAGCGCGCTGGAATCCTCCCTCACCGCAGTACCAATCCCGCTGTTTCGTGGCCTGGAAGGGCTGCGCCTCTCCTTCATCCACGCCGATGCCCAGGAGCGGTTCAACCAGATCAACACCCTGGCAGACCTCAAGAAACTGAAAGCCGCACAGGGGGTGGGCTGGGCCGACAACAAGATCCTGGAACTGGCAGGCATTCCCACCTATGCCGGGCGCTACAGCAACCTGTTTCGCCTGATGAATGACGGCGACAAGCTGGATTTCTTCCCCCGTGGTCTGGTGGAAATCTTCGCCGAACGCAGCGAGCTGGCGGCACAATATCCCAACCTGGTGATCGATCAGCACCTGCTGATCCGCTACCCCTTCGCCGAGTTCTTCTTCGTCAGCCCGGAGTCGCCGAAGCTGGCCAAGGCGATCCAGACCGGCCTCGAGCGTGCCTATGCCGACGGCAGCTTCATGGCGTTCTTTCGGGAGAACCCCAAGATCCGCGAGGCCCTGGTCAGCGCCAATCTGGAGCAGAGAGTCACCATCGCCCTGCCCAATCCCGACATGACCCCCTTGCTCAAAAGCATTCCGGCCCAATATTGGGAATATCCACCGTCGCAGGAGTAAACGGACACGATATCCGGCGTTGAGAATATCCACCGCTGCGAGCATGAACGGACACGGTCTCCGACGTTGGGAATATCCACCGCTGCGAGCGTGAACGGACACGGTATCCGGCGTTGAGAATATCCACCGCTGCGAGCATGAGCGGACACGGTCTCCGACGTTGGGAATATCCACCGCTGCGAGCGTGAACGGACAGGGTCTCCGGCGTTGGGAATATCCGCCGCCGGGAGCGTTATCAGCCGCGGGTCATCCCATCCGGTGGGCGCAGCCCGCCGCAGACGCACAGGAACGCGAGGTCGCCCGGCCTCAATACGCGCACCAGGGAGGTGCCATGAAACGACTGGATGACTGGTTTCGCGACTACGGCCAGAGCCATCAACACCCCGTCAATGTGGCCATCCACAAGGTGGCGGTGCCAGGCATCTACCTCTGCATCCTGGCACTGCTCTGGTGCCTGCCCGCCGGTCCCCTGCCAGCGTCCTTCAACTGGGCGGGGCTGGTGGCAATCCCGGTGCTGGTCTTCTACCTGCGGCTGTCGTTGACGATCTTTACGGGGATGACGGCCCTGACCGCCCTAGGGCTGGCCTTCTGCCACGTCTGGCAGGGGCCGCTGCTGTGGCCTGCCCTTATCGGGTTCGTGCTGTTCTGGATAGCCCAGTTCGTCGGTCACCATATCGAGGGGAAACGCCCCTCCTTTCTCACCGACCTGCAATTTCTGCTGGTAGGCCCCGCCTGGGTGCTGGCCAGCCTCTATCGTCGTTTGGGCATCCCTTTCTGAGGGAGGCCAACAGGAGAGACCATGAGACATCTTCAGACCCTTGCTCGCACCCTGCCCCTGCTGCTGGGGGCACTGATGGCCGGCCCGGTGCTGGCCGACAAGGCCGATCCCGTCGGCGAGGTGAGCACCGCTTTCAAGCTGCTCGGCCCCAACCACAAGATCCTGGTGGAGGCGTTCGACGACCCGAAAATCGCCGGTGTCGCCTGCTATCTGGCCCGCCCCAAGACCGGCGGCGTCAAGGGCGGACTCGGGCTGGCGGAAGATCCCTCCCACGCTTCCCTCTCATGCCACCAGATCGGCCCCATCACCCTGCCCGCCAAGCTGAAGGCGGGGGAAGAGGTGTTCGATGTCAGCACCTCGCTGGTGTTCAAGGAGCAGAAGGTGGTGCGTTTTTACGACGAGAAGCGCAATGCCCTTGTCTATCTGACCTACAGCACCAAGTTGGTGGATGGTTCGTACAAGAGTGCGGTGAGTGCCGTCCCCATCATGCCCTGGGGTTGAAACAGCACCACTTATCCCGTGATGACGGTCACTATTTGTTGTAATTTAACCACATCATTATCTACGGAGAGCGCACCATGAGAGTCGCCGTTTTCAGTACCAAGAGCTACGACAAGGAACATTTCCACCAGGCCAACGCCCAGTACGGTTTCGATCTGGAGTTCTTCGACGTGCGGCTGGAGGCCAAGACGGCCCGTCTCGCCCACGGCTTCCCCGTGGTCTGCCTGTTCGTCAACGATGATGCCGACCGCGAAGTGTTGACCGAGCTGGCGCAGTACGGCACCAGGGTCATCGCCCTGCGCTGCGCCGGTTACAACAACGTGGATCTGGCCGCCGCCAAGGAGCTGGGACTCAAGGTGGTGCGGGTGCCTGCCTACTCCCCCGAGGCCGTTGCCGAACATGCGGTGGGCCTGATGATGACCCTCAACCGCCGCATCCATAAGGCGTATCAGCGCACCCGGGACGCCAACTTCTCCCTGGAGGGGCTGGTCGGCTTCAACATGCATGGCCGCACCGCCGGCATCATAGGCACCGGCAAGATCGGCATCGCCACCTTGCGCATCCTCAAGGGGTTCGGCATGCGCCTGCTGGTGAGCGATCCCTATCCGAACCAGGCGGCCATCGATCTGGGCGCCGAGTACGTGGATCTCGACACCCTATTCCGTCAGTCCGATGTCATCAGCCTGCACTGCCCCCTGTTCAAGGAGAACTACCACCTGCTGAACAAGGAGGCCTTCGCCAAGATGAAGGACGGGGTGATGATCATCAACACCAGCCGGGGCGGCCTGCTCGACTCCAACGCCGCCATCGAGGCCCTCAAGACCTCCCGCATCGGCGCCCTGGGGCTGGACGTCTACGAGGAGGAGGAAGACCTCTTCTTCGAGGACAAGTCCAACGAGGTGATCACCGACGACGTCTTCCGCCGCCTGTCTGCCTGCCACAACGTGCTGTTCACCGGTCACCAGGCCTTTCTGACCCGGGAGGCGCTGCACGCCATCGCCGACACCACCCTCAGCAACATCCAGGCCATCGAGAGCCAGGGCCGCTCTGACAACGAAGTGGAGTGATCCCTGAGGCGTTGTCGCCACGCCATTGATCCCGCCGCCGGGTTGTGAGACCCGGCGGCATCGGGTAGGCTACCAGCCCTTTTTTGTACAGGAGTCTGGCCAGCATGTTCATCGGATTTGATTACGGTACCTCCAACTGTGCCGTCGCCGTGATGGAACAGGGCAGCCCCAGGCTGCTGACCCTCTCCGGTTCCCATTACCTTCCCTCCACCCTGCACGCCCCCCACCGGGACGCCATCGCCGGCCTCCTGGCCGAAGGGCTGGCCCCCGTCCAGCAGAGCGAATACCTCAAGCTGCGCGGTCCCGTGGTGACCCGGGCCCAGGCGGTGCGCCGCCAGATGCGCGAAGAGGGACTCATCGACGAGCTGAGTTTCGGCGGTGCGGCGCTGGCGCGCTATCTGGAAGAGCCGGACGAGGGCTACTACATCAAGTCCCCCAAATCCTTTCTCGGGGCCTATGGCCTCAAGGCTCCCCAAATCGCCCTGTTCGAGGACATCGTCTGCGCCATGATGCTGCACGTGCGCCGGGAGGCGGAGCAGCAGACGGGCAGCACCATCCGCCAGGCGGTGATCGGCCGACCGGTCAACTTCCAGGGACTGGCGGGGGAAGAGAGCAACCGCCAGGCCATCGCCATCCTGAGCGAGGCGGCACGCCTCGCCGGGTTCGAGCGGGTGGAGTTCCTCTATGAGCCGGTGGCCGCCGGCTTCGAGTTCGAAGCGCGCCTCACCGAGGATGCGGTGGTGCTGGTGGTGGACATCGGGGGCGGGACCACCGACTGCTCCGTGCTGCGCATGGGCCCGAGCCACCGTGACCAGCTGGATCGCAGCGGCGATCTGCTCGGTCACAGCGGCCAGCGCATCGGGGGCAACGACTTCGACATCCGCCTGACCGTGGAGGGCATGATGCCGCTGCTCGGCATGCACGAGACCCTCAAGACCGGCAAGCCGCTGCCCCATCCCCTGTTCTGGGACGCCGCCGCCATCAATGACGTCAGTGCCCAGAGCCGTTTCTACAGCCTGGATACCGCCCGCCAGTTGCAGGATCTCCAGCTCGACAGCCAGCCAGGCAGCAAGCTCCCGCGCCTCGCCAGCCTGCGGGCCCACAAGCTGAGCCATCAACTGGTGTGGCGCGCCGAGCAGGGCAAGATCGCCCTCTCCGACCACGAGCACAATCACCAGACCCTGAACGAGCTGGAAAAAGGGCTGGAGGCGGCACTCACCCGCCCCCAGCTGGCCAGTGCTTCCGCCCCCTTGCTGGAGAAGATTGGCGAGCTGATGGACGAGGCGATCCAGGCGGCAGGCGTGCAGCCTGACCGGGTCTTCGTCACCGGCGGCAGTGCCCGCTCCCCCCTCATCAAGGCCTTCATCCAGCAGAAACTACCCAAGGTACCGCTGGAGGGGGGTGATGACTTCGGTTCGGTGGCCTCGGGCCTCGCCCGCTATGCCGAGCGGCTGTTTGCAGACTGAGACGGCCAGGGGAGCCATGGGCAACCGGTAGACAGGTTCGCTCGGGGCGGGTGTTGCCATTTGCCGACACCCCCTCTTCCCCCGGGGCGACAGAAGCGGTCGGGCTCCTCCCCCCTCGCCCTGCCGCCCGGGCCCGGGGACGGGTATGCTTGTCATACCCACCACCGGAGCCCCTTCAATGCCCAGATACCTGCTACTGCTGCTCGCCCTGCTTCTGCTCAGCGCCTGCAGCAGTGCTCCCCGCTTTGCCTCGCAAGACCTGCAACACCATCACTGGGTGCTCGATCGGCTGGATGGCCAGGCCATCGCCAGCCGCCGCAGCAATCCCCCCGACATCGAGATCGGTGAACACTTCACCGTCAACGGCATCGCCGGTTGCAACCGCTACTTCGGCCAGGGTCACCTCAAGGGGAACAAGCTCTGGGTCACCAGCCTCGGCAGCACCGCCATGGCCTGCCCCCCCGAACTCGATCTGATAGAACAGGCCGTCCTCGCCACCCTGACGGAGGGGGCCACACTGAGCGGTTCCACCCAGACCCTGATCCTCCAGGGAAAACGGCACCGTTTGGAATACAGGCTGCAAGACTGGGTGTACTAGGCTGTGTTCTCAAAATGCTGGTTTTCTGTCCACACATAACTCGCGCAAGTAGCGAAGGCAAAAAGCCAGTTTG
>NZ_JAPCIS010000012.1:0-104734 GCF_027707425.1 Aeromonas sp. QDB63 | reverse complement strand
CCATTGTGCATCAGTCAGCTGATAACGGCGGGACACGGAATGGATCTTAAGCTGTTGAGAAGATGTGAGATTATATCTTCATCACTTTAAGAACACAGCCTAGGGCGCCACCCTACCGCAGACGCCATGCCAATGGGAAAGAAGAGCTCCGATGGATAACAGCTAGCCTTACGGTGACTTGTTTTCGCTGGCATACCTACATAACCCCAACAAAAGAGGCTCCTGCGGTCTGTCTGCATAAGATGGGGATGCGTTACTTGGCTTTGCCAAAATGATAGAATTCGGAGCAGCATCAATCCCAAGGCATAGCTCATGAAAAATACTGATGACAATGTGGTTGAGTTTGAAGGGCAAGATGAGCTGGAGCTCACCTCTCATCCTCATCAAATGGGTACAGATACCCAACTTCGGATCACTAAAGAACAGTCCAGTGTATTTGAGCTACTCAGACGTGAGAGTCGAGGCGATTTGGTACTAGCACCTGATTTCCAACGCACTGATGTTTGGGATAAAAAGCATAAATCAGAACTCATTGAGTCTATTCTTATGGGGATTCCTATCCCTCTCATTTATCTGTTTGAAGATGAAGATGGTGTAAGGCAGATCATTGATGGAAAACAACGTATTACAGCTCTTAAAGGGTTCCTAAACAATGAATTCCCTCTTACTGAACTATCCATGCTCCCTAATTTAAAAGGGAAAAGATTTTTTGATATCCCGCTACTACTTCAAGCAAAGCTAGAAGATTATCAATTGCACTCATATGTAATTCAACCGCCGACCCCAGAATATGTAAAATTCAATATTTTTGAACGCGTCAATCGGGGGGGCGTAAACCTTAACAAGCAAGAAATGCGTCATGCACTTTACCAAGGTAAAGCAACAACATTAATTCAAGAACTTGCTGAAAGTAACGAGTTTAGATTAGCTACCGGAGATGGCGTAAAACCAAACCGTATGCGCGATCGCTACTTAGTTTTACGATTTGTTTCTTTCTACCTATTAATAACAGGCCAATTAACAGGAATTAAATATCGTTCGGACATTGATGCTTTTTTAGCAACAGTGATGAAATATTTAAACAAGCAATCATCACTTGATCTAATTGAACATGCTAAAGCTGTTTGTCTATTAGGCATGAAGAACGTTTACCAAATCCTAGGAAATGAAGCTTTTCGTTTTTCAGCTAAAAATGGTGGAAATAGACGCCCTGTAAATATGGCTCTATTTGAGATGTTGGTTTTTTCTTTTTGCTATTTAGAACATGACCACGTGAATGATGAAAAAGCAAAAAAAATTGTTGACAATTGGAAATCGGAAATTGATGAGAGAGATTTTTTCGCGGGTTCAATAGACACTCAGGAACAGGTGAAATTAAGATTTGAACTTGCACTTAAAATTACCGAGGAAATAAAGAATGCTTAATAAGTTAACAATAGAGAATTTGAAAAGCATTGATAGAGCCGAACTAATATTGGCTCCTCTAACTATTTTCACAGGGGCTAACTCCTCAGGAAAATCTACGGTCCTTCAAGCATTAATGTTGCTCATAAAATATAGTGTAACCGCAAACAGATATAGCATGGAGGAGTTATTACGATATTTAGATCAATTTTCTGCCATAAGAAATAAACATGTAAATGCAAAAATAATAACAGTACAAGTTGTAGACAATAATGGTATATCACATGCCATTGATATTTCATCTGATGCAATCAGCACGAACTCAGCCCTACAATATCAATTCGAATCGATAGTTGATAAAGATAAACCGGAAATATTCTATTTAAATGCCAATCGTATAGGAGCCCAAGACTATGTGCCATTCTCGGAGAGAAAAGTTGGCATTATAGGGGAATATCTCTTCTCTCACTATGAGAAAATAAAAAGAGAACCACTACCAAAAGAACTTGTAAAGTTCGAAGACTCTAGCACGTTAGCATATCAACTAACTCAATGGCTGGCATTTATTTCAGACACGGACGTTGAACTCGTTACCGAGAAAATTGGAGACCGAGTACAAGTTTCATTTAACGTAAAAGATATTGAAGGTAATGTATCACCGTTTAACCTAGGTGCTGGTATAAGCTATATTGCCAAGGTGTTGATAATTTGTTTGATGGCAAAAAGTGGGGATTTGGTTTTATTAGAGAACCCCGAAGTTCAACTTCACCCTAAATCTCAAGCTCTATTGGGTGTATTCCTATCTTTCATTGCAAGCAAGGGCATTCAACTTATTGTGGAAACACACTGCGAGCATTTGATTAATAGAATTAGGCTGGAAGTAAGTAATGAGAAAATTAACAACCAAAGCGTGGTGATTCATTACAAACCATCTACTACAATGCCATTTGAAACTTTATTATTAGATGAAAATGGTCATTTTGTAGACTTCGAAGAAAACAGACTTAGTTTTCCTTCCGGTTTCTTTGATGCAAGTGTTGATACACTCTTGAGTTTACGCTAGGTACATTATGTCAAATTTCAGGTACAAAGTGGTTCTTTCAGATAAGCTATACAGCATATACAAAAGAGCATCACTATCAGGCACTTTAAGTACTAAAGAAAAAAAAGCATATGAAGCTTTAATTGGCAATGTAGAATTAGATATATTAACCAATTTAGCTCAGATAGAACGTTGCAGAGAGACCCACGGGCTTCCAGAAGAAATTTACAACGATCTACGTCCAGCCTTATTAAATGCAGGAGATCTCTGTCATCTTACGTTAGAGGAATTATCAAAAAAAACATTATTTAAGTTTATAATCACACAGTCGAGTGATAATGTTGCCCCACCATATTTCAATCTCAAAGAACACCATGTAAAACGAAACTACAATATAAGCAAGTTACATGGAGAAGATCGCAATCCGTTACAAAAATATCTTTCTACAATTTTGCAGGATGCAAAAAAAGTCTTCATCCATGATAAGTACTTCTCAAAAACAGAAGACAACAAAAAACTATTTGACTTACTACCAGATGAACACTTAAATATAATTTATGTTGAAAATGCGGAAAGACTGAATGGTCCATTCATTGAGAGCAGATGTAATCTAAATGGTAAGTGGACAGTGACAAAATGTGACACAACTCAAGCTGAGTTCAACCGATTTGCTCGCTCTCATGACCGTTACCTTATAATTAACGATAATGTAGAAATAACATTGACCAGTGGTTTCTCCTACATTTGGAGTGACGAAAAAGAGATATCATGCATTATCAAAGAATATATGACATAGTTTTTACAAAAGGGAGCGACTAATCGCTCCCTTATTGTTTATCACCCTTCCTGATTTTCCCCCGCCACCGGCTCACCACCAGCAACAGCTTCAATCTCGATACGATCGACTCGCTGCAAACCGCGGGGCAACTTGGCGCCACGGCGGCCGCGCTCGCCGCGGTAGTAGTCAAGGTCAGCTGGCTTGAGGGTCAGCTTGCGCTTGCCGGCAAACAGGGTGACCGACTGGCCCTGGGGGATGACGGCAGCCATCACCACAAACTCCTCCCGCGCCTTCACCCGAGCCGACGGGATGCTGATGAGCTTGTTGCCCTTGCCCTTGCCGAGTACCGGCAGGGTATTGAGCGGGAACAGCAGCATGCGCCCCTCGTTGGAGATGGCCATGCAGAGATCCGTGTCCGGCGCGCCTATCCTCTGGGGCGCCATGACGATGCCCCCTTCCGGCACGGTCAGCAGCGCCTTGCCGTTCTTGTTCTTACCGATCAGGTCATCGTACTTGCAGACGAAGCCGTAACCGGCGTCAGAACAGATGAGATACGGCTCGCCCTCGTTACCCATCACCAGATGGCGCACCTCTTCCCCGGCCCCCAGCGCGAAGCGGCCGGTGAGCGGCTCGCCCTGACTGCGGGCGGAGGGCAGAGTGTGCGCCTCCAGGGAGTAGGTACGTCCCAGGGTGGAGAGGAACACCGCCTGCTGGTTGCTGCGGCCATGGGCGTGGGCGAGATAGCCATCTCCCGCCTTGTAGGAGAGGCCCTCCACATCCACGTCGTGGCCCTTGGCGGCGCGCACCCAGCCCTTGTCGGAGAGGATCACGGTCACCGGCTCGCTCGGGGTGAGCTCCTTCTCGGTCAGGGCCACGGCGGTGGCGCGCTCCACCAGCGGGGTGCGGCGATCGTCGCCGTACTTCTCGGCGTCCGCCAGGATCTCTTTCTTGAGCAATGTGCTGAGACGGCGCTCGGAACCCAGGATCAGTTCCAGCTTGTCGCGCTCTTCCGCCAGTTCATTCTGCTCGGCGCGCAGCTTGAACTCTTCGAGCTTGGCCAGGTGGCGCAGTTTGAGCTCGAGGATCGCCTCGGCCTGGTTCTCGCTGATGTTGAAGCGCTCCATCATCACCCGGCCCGGCTCCTCTTCGGTGCGGATGATCTCGATCACCTCGTCGATGTTGAGGTAGGCAATGAGCAAGCCTTCGAGGATGTGCAGGCGAGCCAGCACCTTGTCGAGGCGATACTGCAGGCGGCGGCGCACCGTCTCGCGGCGAAAACTCAGCCACTCGGTGAGGATGGTCTTGAGGTCTTTCACCTGGGGCCGGTTGTCCAGACCCAGGATGTTGAGGTTGACCCGGTAGTTCTTCTCCAAGTCCGTAGTAGCGAACAGGTGGGCCATCAGCCCCTCCACGTCCACCCGGTTGGAGCGCGGCACGATCACCAGACGGGTCGGGTTCTCGTGGTCCGATTCATCGCGCAGATCGGTCACCATGGGCAGCTTCTTGGCCACCATCTGGGCGGCGATCTGCTCCATGATCTTAGCGCCGGAGGCCTGATGGGGCAGCGCCGTGATGACAATGTCGCCATCCTCTTCGCTCCACACCGCTCGCTGCTTGATGGAGCCCTTGCCGGTCTCGTAGATTTTGCGGATGTCGTCCCGCGGCGTGATGATCTCGGCGTTGGTCGGGTAGTCCGGCCCCTGCACATGGGCCATCAGATCGTTCAAACCGGCGTTGGGATTATCTAGTAGCTCCACGCAGGCGTGGGCCACTTCCCGCGCGTTGTGGGGCGGGATATCGGTCGCCATCCCCACCGCGATGCCGGTCACCCCGTTGAGCAGGATGTGCGGCAGGCGGGCGGGCAGCACCACCGGCTCCTTCATAGTGCCGTCGAAGTTCGGCGTCCACTCCACCGTGCCCTGGCCGAGCTCGGAGAGCAGCAGTTCGGAGAAGCGTGACAGCCGCGCCTCGGTATAACGCATGGCGGCGAAGGATTTGGGATCGTCCGGCGCACCCCAGTTGCCCTGACCGTCCACCAGCGGGTAGCGGTAGGAGAAGGGCTGGGCCATCAGCACCATGGCTTCGTAACAGGCGATGTCGCCATGGGGGTGATATTTACCCAGCACGTCACCCACGGTACGGGCGGACTTCTTGTGCTTGGAGAGGGCCGACAGACCCAGCTCGCTCATGGCGTAGATGATGCGCCGCTGCACGGGCTTGAGGCCGTCGCCGATATGCGGCAAGGCCCGATCCATGATGACGTACATGGAGTAGTTCAAGTAAGCCTGTTCGGTAAAGGTGCGCATTGGCTGGCGCTCTACCCCGTCCAGACTGAGCTCGATGGCATCACTCATGTGATTATCTCTTTCGGTTCGGGAGCTGGTTGGCGCTCTACTTCATCCAACAGACTGAGCTCGATAGCATCACTCATAAGGTTGTTCTCTTGCTATGGCACGCCCTCAGAGGGCACGCCGGAAATGCGGGTCGGCAAGGGGCCGACGGTGAATCACAAGACCCCCTCCCAACCTCCCCCTCCCCTTGCGAAGGGGAGGGCCGGGGTGGGGTACTTGCGACTCGCTTTAGATGATGGCGAGGTTGCCCTTCTCTTCCAGCCATTCGCGGCGATCACCGGCGCGCTTCTTGGCCAACAGCATGTCCATCAGTTGCAGGGTCTCGTCCCCATCTTCCCCTTCTGCCCCCCCTTCCGCGCCCATGGTGAGCTGCACCAGGCGGCGGGTGTTGGGATCCATGGTGGTTTCCCGCAACTGCTTGGGGTTCATCTCACCCAGCCCCTTGAATCGGGTCACCATCACCTTGCCCTTCTTCTTCTCGGCTTCGACCCGTTGCAGCACGCCGTTCTTCTCGTCCTCGTCGAGGGCGTAGAAGACCTCCTTGCCGATGTCGATACGATAGAGGGGCGGCATGGCCACATAGACATGGCCCTTTTCCACCAGCGTGCGGAAGTGCTTCACAAAGAGGGCGCAGAGCAGGGTGGCGATGTGCAGACCGTCCGAGTCCGCATCCGCGAGGATGCACACCTTGCCATAGCGCAGGCCGGAGAGGTCGTCGGAGTCGGGGTCGAGCCCGATCGCCACCGAGATGTCGTGTACTTCCTGGGAGGCGAGCACCTGACCGGCCTCCACCTCCCAGGTGTTCAGGATCTTGCCGCGCAGGGGCATGATGGCCTGGAATTCGCGATCCCGCGCCTGCTTGGCACTGCCGCCCGCGGAGTCACCCTCCACCAGGAAGAGCTCCCCCTGCATGGGATCGGCGCAGCCGCAGTCGGTCAGTTTGCCGGGCAGGGCCGGGCCCTGGGTTATCTTCTTGCGCACCACCGTCTTGGCGGCTCGCATCCGGCGCTGGGCGCTGGAGATGCAGAGCTCCGCCAGCTGTTCGGCCAGCTCGGTGTTGCTGTTCAGATAGAGGCTGAAGGCATCCTTCACCACGCCCGACACGAAGGCCGAGCTCTGGCGGGACGACAGTCGCTCCTTGGTCTGCCCTGCAAACTGCGGGTCCTGCATCTTGATGGAGAGGATGTAGGCGCAGCGATCCCAGATGTCTTCCGGGGTCAGCTTGACCCCGCGCGGCAAGAGGTTGCGGAACTCGCAGAACTCGCGCATGGCATCGAGCAGCCCCTGGCGCAGGCCGTTGACATGGGTGCCACCGAGCGCGGTGGGAATGAGGTTCACATAGGATTCGGCGAGGCACTCGCCCCCTTCCGGCAACCAGCACAGGGCCCAGTCCACCGCCGACTGCTCGGAGCTGAAAGAGCCGACGAAGGGCTGCTCCGGCAGGCAGGTGAACTGCTTGACCGCATCGATGAGGTAATCCTTGAGGCCGTCTTCGTAGCACCACTCAAGCTTGATGCCGGTGTTCTTGTCGAGGAACTTGATGGTGAGGCCCGGGCAGAGCACGGCCTTGGCTTTGAGCAGGTGCTCGAGCTTGGAGACCGAGAAGCGCGGCGAATCGAAGTAGCGCGCCTCTGGCCAGAAGCGCACCCGGGTGCCGGTGTTGCGACGGCCGCAGGTGCCGGTGATGGTCAGCTCCTGCACTTTCTCGCCCCGCTCGAAGGCGATGTCATAGACCTGGCCGTCCCGGCGCACCGTCACCTCGACCCGATCGGAGAGGGCGTTCACCACGGAGATCCCCACCCCGTGCAAGCCACCGGAGAACTGATAGTTCTTGTTGGAGAACTTGCCCCCCGCGTGCAGCTTGCAGAGGATCAGCTCCACGCCGGAGACCCCTTCCTCCGGGTGGATGTCCACCGGCATGCCGCGACCGTCGTCGATCACCTCGAGGGACTGATCCTCGTGCAGGATCACCTCCAGATTGCGGGCGTGACCCGCCAGCGCCTCGTCGACGCTGTTGTCGATGACCTCCTGGCCGAGGTGATTGGGCCGGGTGGTGTCGGTGTACATGCCGGGGCGGCGACGCACCGGTTCAAGGCCATTGAGGACCTCAATGGCATCCGCATTGTATTGAGTGGACATGGAGGGCCTTGCGAATTGACGTTTGGGGGGAATCTTACTCGCTGGGAGGGCCCGGGACAAATGGGGCGCTCGCAAAGGGTGATCCAGAGGGGCTCCGGCCTCCCCGCCCGGGATCAGGCGGGTTCCCCGGGCAGGGCCTGCACAAGCTGGGAGAGGGAGCAGTGGAGTCGCCACACCAGCCCCGCCAGTGCCCGGGCCGCCGGGTCTGCATGTTCCCCCAGCCCCTGGCTGATGCGGTCCAGCTCCGCCAGGGTGCGCCCCAGGGTCTCGTGCTGCACGCCCCCTTCGGTCAGAATGCCTTTCAGGCAGCGCAGACAGCCGTCCCGCACCAGATAGAGGGCCGGATCCCGGCTGCGCCAGAGCCTGAGCTGCCAGACGATATGGCTGCAATTGAGCAGCACCACGCCCCAGCGCAGCACCCAGAGCCGGGCCCCCTGATCCTGACTCTGGCTGAGCTGGCTCACCGCGTGATAGACCCGGGATTCAAACTCCCCCTCGCTCTGCTGCGGGGCCGGGGCCAGCTGGTCCACGAAATCACGCCGCAGACGATGCATCAGGCGGCGGCTCTTGCGCCGATCCGAGCTAGGTCGCAGCAGCTGGAACGCCAGCCCTGCACTCATCACTCCCAGTGCCTGGGCAAGGCTGCTGTTGACGAAGGCGAGGTAGTCGTAGCTCGGCGGATTGGTGATGGCGAGGAAGGAGCCGAGCAGCACGATGAGCTGACCCCAGAGCGCCGCCCCCTGGGGGCGCTGCAATTTCAGCAGTTGCAGGGTGATGAGGGCGGGGAACAGCAGGGCGCAGAAGATCCAGAAGTCGTCGATGCGGATCATCAGCCCGAACTTGACCCCGAAGCAGATAAAGCTGAGCAGCACGATGGCCTTGAGCATGGTCTGGGCCCCCTTGGCAGGGGCCGGGGTGGCGGAATAGAGCACGCAGCAGATGGCGAGCAGGGTCAGGGCTGCGGCGCCCGCATCCCACTGGCTGTGGATCCAGAAGGTGCAGCCCAGCATCACGCAGAGGAAGGTGCGCCCACCGTTGTAGGCCGCCTCCAAACCGTCGGTGTGGCTGGTCAGAGAGCTGTGGCGCGGCGGCGCCGGCCACTCCTGACCATCGTGGCGGGCCAGCCTTTCCAGCCAGCGCTGACACTCCAGGTAGCTCCAGCAGAAGTGGCGCAGCCGCAGCCAGAAGGCCTGACAGCGATAATCGTTCCCCGAACGGGCCACGAAGGGCGCCATCAGGCGGGCGATGCGCAGCTTGTCGCAGCCCCCCTGCCCCAGCTCCCGCAGCACGGCGGCCAGCATGGGGGCCGGGTCGACTGCGTCCTCTGGCCAATGTTGCAGCATGCGGCGCAGCCCCGAGATGAGGCTGACCATCCTCAGCTGGCGATGGAGCAGATAGTTCAGCAACTGGTTGTGGCGGCGCAGGCGGTGGTGGCTCCAGACGGCCTGGATGCGCAGCACGTTCAGGGTGAGGATCTGACCGATCACCCCCTCGTGGGCGGTGCGCACATCGGCGCCCGTCTCCCCGAGCCAGAGCAGCTGGGCATGTTCCAGCAGCCGGGTCTGGCTCTTGCCAAGGGAGTCCAGCAGGGTCTCGCCATCGGAGAAACTCGGCAGGATCATCATCATCAGGCCACCGCAGAGGATGCCGACGATCACCTCGCTCACCCGGGCCTGGGCGATGTCGAAGATATGTTGCGGGTCGGTCAGGTTGACGCAGGAGAAGGCGATGATGGCGGCGGTATAGCCCGCCAGGGCGAAACCGTAGGAGACGTTGTTCTGATGGTGGTTGGAGATGTAGGTGCAACCCCCCAACCAGAGGGCGATAAGCAGGCTGAAGAGCCAGGGATCACCGATGCCAAGGCCGGTGATCATCACCGCCGCCATGGCGCCGATGAGGCTGCCCACCACCCGCCCCAGGCTCTTGCTGATGACGCCCCCCACGGTGGGAAAGCTCACCACGGCGGCGGAGGTCATGGCCCAGTAGGGAGAGTCGAGTTGCAGCACGAACGCCAGCCAGAGCGACAGGCACATGGCCAGGGCATTGCGCAGGGCGTAGCGCCACTGGCCACCGTTGGCCTTGCCCCAGGGGGTCTGGCGCCAGAGCGAGGGGATCACTCTAGTCCCCTATGGTGATGGTGCAGGTCGTGCCCGCGATCAAGACCAGATCCGGGGGAATCGCCAGCAGCCTGATCCGCACCGGCACCCGCTGGGCCAGACGCACCCAGGGCACGTTCGGCTTGACGTCGAGCAGCAGCCCCTCACTGCCTTCCAGGCTCTGATCGTGAATGGCGCGCCCTATGCTTTCCACCTCCCCCCTGAGTACCCGATCCCCGCTGTAGAGCACCACCTCGGCCGGTTTGCCGGGGGCGATGTGTCTGAGCTTGGTCTCTTCGAAATAGCCCTGCACATAGAAGGAGTGGGTGTCTATCAGGGCCACCAGGGGCACCCCGGCGGTGGCGTAGTTGCCGACCCTAGCCTGCAGATTGGTGATGTAGCCGTCGCTCGCGGCGTGGACCTCGGTCCGGGCAAGGGACCATCTGGCCTGCTCCAGATTGGCTTGGGCCACCTCATAGGCCGCCTTCATCGCCTGGGCATTGAGCCTGGACTCATCCACCGCCTCGGCGGAGATGACGGTGCGGGAGAGGCTCTGGCGACGGTTCGCCTCGTGCTCCGCCTTGTCGAGATCCGACCTGGCCTTAGCCAGGGCCGCGCTGGCGTTGTCCAGCGCGATGCGATAGGGCTCGGGATCCAGGGTGAAGAGCAGCTCCCCCGCCTTCACCAGCTGGTTGTCCTTGACCCCTATCCTGACGATCTTGCCCGACACCTGGGGCGTGATGCTGACCAGCTCGGCCCGCACCTTGCCATCCCGGGTCCAGGGCCCCTGCATGTAGTCGTTCCACAGCCACCAGAGCGACACCAGCGCCAGGGCAAAGACCAGCAGGGTGGAGAGGTATTTGAGGGTCGCAAGGGGTGATTTAGCCATGTAGCAATATCCATAGGGCGCCGCTGACGGCGAGGATGAAGAGGGAGAGATCCATCAGCAGGGGGTGCCACACCTCGCCGCCGTAGAGCCAGTCCCGCAGCAGATGGTGCAGCGGCAGCCAGCCCAGCAGACCGAGCAGCACGGCCTTGAACAGAGGCGGAAAGTAGAGCGAGGCCCCGAGGATCAGATCCGGCAGCGCTGAAGCAGTCGTCACGGGTGTGCCCCCTGTTGGCAGAGATGGAATGAAGAGAGAGGCCGGGGTCCGCCGGGAGACGGACAGGGCAAGGTTAACACAGCCATGGCGGGGGCTACACAAGCAGATGACCCCTGAGGCGTCGTCACGGGAGTGGCACGACAACGCCTCGCCCGTCCTCCCCGCCCCCCGTCGGGGCAGTCACCTCGCGTTCAATCGGCCACGGTATCTGCCGGGTGATGCACCCCGTCGCGGGTCGGCACCTCTCCCAGATCGAACGGGTTGACCCCCTCAAGACAGGCGAGGTTGTAGCCATATTCCGCCGGATTGGATCGGCGCTGGTGATGGGTGTAGATGCCGCAGACGCTGCAGAAGTAGTGTTTCGCGGTGCGGGTGTTGAACTGGTAGCAGCGAAGCGCCGCCTCCCCTTGCAGGATGCGGATGCCGGAGAGCGGCACCGAGGCGACGATGGCCCCTCGCCGCCGACAGAAGGAGCAGTCGCAGCGGCGCGGATCCACCACGCCATCCGGCAGGGTCAGCTCCAGCACCACGGCGCCGCAGTGGCAGCTCGCCTTGTGTTTCTTCTGGATGAGGGTATTGCCGATGCGTGTGATCATGCTGCCTCCTTGCCGCAGTGTCAGGCTGCGAACCGGTTAATCGAACAGGGTATCCCCCCGCCCCTGCGACAGATGGTCATGCAAGGTGCGCAACTGGGACGCCACCACCCGGTGGCGGGAGAGTTCGGGCAAGGCGTCGATGGGGAAGTACCCCGCCCCTTTGGTTTCATCGGTGTCGGTAAGCAGAGCGCCGCCCGTCACCTCGCACAGGAAGAAGGCCTTGTGGGCATGGGGCAGCTGCGGGGGATGGGGATGCTTGAGCTTGTCGAACAACGCCAGCAGCTGCACCGCCCGACAGACGAGGCCGGTCTCCTCCACCACTTCGCGCACCACGGCGTCCGCCGGCGAATCGCCGATGTCGCACCAGCCCCCCGGCAGAGTCCAGCAACCGTCACTGCGCTCTTGCACCAGCAGGACATGGCCCGCATCGTTCTGAATGAAGGCCCGCACATCGAGCTTGGGGGTGGGATAGCCGCTGTCGAGGGCAATCCAGTCGCCGATGGCGTCGGGGGCCAGCTCGCTCTGGCTGGCGATGAGCGTCACCGTGGCCGCTCGCAGCGCCTCGAAGCGGGCGATGTCGAAGGGATCGCGGGAGTAGGTGAGCCCCGCCTGGGCCGTGGCCAGCACCTGTTCGAGGAAGGCGGCCAACGGCAGTTGCATGGCTAGAGCCCGAGGAAACGGACGATCTGGGCGGGGTAGCGCTCGAAGCCTGTGAAGGCGTGATCGCCGCCGCACTCCAGGGAGAGACGGGCAAAGCGGTATTCGTCCAGCGCCTTGCGATAGTCGAGCACCTCGTCCTCCTGCTGTTGCAGCACCCAGAGCCGCTCGGGAGCAGTCACCGGCACCGCCAGCGCTCTCAGCTCGTCCATGTGCCCAGGCAACAGTTCATAGCGTTCGCCGCTGTAGGGGTTGGTCTGGGGGCCGAGGTAGTCGCAGAGCAGCTCGTGGGGGCGCACCGCCGGGTTGATGAGGGCAGCGCGGCAACCGTACATCTCGCTCACTCTCGTGGCCATGAAGCCACCGAGGGAGCTGCCCACGGCGCCCAGTCGCAGGGCGCTACCGTGGCGGGCCTTCAGGTCGGCGATGGCCTGCTCGATGGCAGCCCAGGCGGCCGCCGGGGTGTTGGGCTGGGCCGGGATCACCACCTCGATATCGGGCCTGTTCTCTGCCACCCAGGCCGCCATCTGCTGCGCCTTGGCAGAGCCGGGGGATGAATTGAAACCGTGCAGGTAGAGGAGTACGGGCTTCATGGCAACCCCTCAGTAACCGGTGGCATTGGGGTCGGGCACGAACTGCCCCAGCGGCAGGCGCCACACCTGGCTCGCCACCCGGCCATCCGGGTACAGGGTGAGATAGCGCCAGCCCGGGCCGGATTCGTCCAGTGCGAAACCGTCGGAGAGCGGCTTGAACTGGATGCAGGTAGAGGGGCTGGCGATGAGCCGCACTCCGTAGTGCACCTCGTCAAACTCCTGATGGACGTGGCCGAACAGGATGGTCTTCTGCTGCGGGTGGCGGGCCAGCACGGCGAACAGGTCGTCGGCATTCTTGAGGTTGTGCTGATCCAGCCAGGCGCAGCCCACCGGCACCGCCTGATGGTGCAGGGCGATGAGGGCATGGCGCTCGGGATGCTGGCGCAGGGCCTGATCCAGGGCCGCCAGCTGGTGATCCCCCAGCACCCCGTGGGGTTTGCCGCGCACCTGGGTATCCAGCAGGATCACCTGCCAGTGATCCCCCACCAGCTGCTTGGCCTCGCTGATGCCGGCCGCATGGAGGTATTCAGTCATCAGGGGGCCGTCGTCGTGGTTGCCGGGCAACCAGTAGATGGGGCGAGCCAGGGGCGCCATCATGGAGGCGAAACGCTGGTAGGACTCCGGGCTGTGATCCTGGGAAAGATCCCCGGTGGCGAGGATGAGATCGAACGGGTGCTCGTTGGCCTGCACCCGCTCCAGTACGGCGGCCAGACTCTGCGCCGTGGGCACGGCCAGCAGCCGCCCCTCGGTACTGGCGAAGAGATGGGTATCGGTAATCTGTAACAGGCGCACACTGCCGTCCGGCGCCTGAGGTAGCTCTGTTTCCAAAATCACGCTTCTTTTTTATGGGTTCGACTAGAGGATGTTAATCAGGCTGGTGCCGTGTTTGAGACAAAATCTCAACCAATCGGCCAAGAATAGATTTACCTGCTCCTTTTCATCCCTGTGATGCATTTTTTGATTGGGATAATCATAACGTGGTTGCAACATTGAAATCTGTTGCGCCGCACACACTTCCGCCATTCGCACATCATGATACAAACGAATCTCTATCCGGGCTTGCAAGTAGCTCGGCAATTCGGGGTTGTGCTGGGCCAGGATCACCTGGCTGGTGAAGCGGCTCTCCTCTGTCACCGTGAGCTGGAACTGCAGGCCGTTGCCGACCTGATAGCGGCGCTCGGCACCCACGCTGCCGCCAGGCGGCAACAGTTTCATCAGCGCCATGTAATTGACCTCGCAGGTACGCTGCAAGGACATCAAATCAGGCACATAGCGCTTCATCGGGCTCTGGACTAATGACATGTCGCGGCTCCCTCAATCAGGGTCCATGAAGGGTGGACCCACTGCACAGTGTTCCAGTCGGACACAGGGCACCTGACCCGGGTCTGAACGAGCGTCACCTCAGCGCCCCGCCAGCCAGCGTGCCCGCAGCTCGCCGTGGTTCAGAGCCAGCCACTGCAGGGCGATGACGGAGGCGGCATTGTCGATGCGCCCCTCTTTGAGCCAGGCATAGGCCTGCTCGCGGCTCACCACGTGGACCCGGATGTCTTCCCCCTCTTCCGCCAGACCGTGGATCCCCTTGGCCTGACTGGCATCCACCTCGCCCACGAACACCTCGATGCGCTCGGTGCTGCCACCCGGGCTCACCAGATAGCTGATGGCGTGTTCGCAGCGTCCCACCTCGATCCCTGCCTCTTCCACCGCTTCGCGCCGCACCACTGCCTCGGCGGTCTCCCCTTCATCGATGATGCCGGCCACCAGCTCCAGCAGCCAGGGGGTGGCGCTGGTCTCTATGGCGCCGATGCGAAACTGCTCCACCAGCACGATCTCGTCTCGCACCGGATCATAAGGCAGCAGGGCGGCGGCATGGCCACGTTCGAACAGTTCCCGGACGATGGGGGCGTTCCAGCCACCGGCAAACAGCCTGTGTTGCAGGCGGTAGACATTCACCTTGAAGAAGCCATTATATCCAGCTGATTTTTCAATGATTTTCACATCATCGCTGGAGTAGTGGCAGGTTTGAGGCAAGGCTTGCTGTGACATTCGAGACTCCTGCCAGCTTGACTTGGCTTGGTTTGACCATAATATTCGGGGGCATGAATGAACATTCATTCACTCGCTCTCGCCGACGATGAGGGAAGGATTTTAGCAGCCACAGGGCATTTGGCTAGGCGCGTTGCCGAGAAAACTCGCCCCGGACCTTGACGTTTCCGCAGCTGGAAAAGAGACAGTTCGCAATGAAATCTGCTTATAGTAGAGTGGTTAAGCTGAAATCAAGCTTGGTCGGTGACAATCCCCCCTTCATCCAGCGGACAGCTTTGGGTTGATACAAAAGGTTAAAACTATCATATGAAAAGAACACTCTTGTCAGTCATGGTGATGCTGGGTGTGAGCGGCGCCGCTCATGCCGAAAACCTGCTCGATATTTACCAACAGGCCCAGATCAAGGACACCCAGCTGCTGGAATCCAAGGCCAAGCGGGACCAGGCCTTCGAGAAGATCAACGAATCCCGTGCAGCCCTGCTGCCCCAGATCAACCTGGGCGCCGGCCTGAACTACCTGCAAAACAAGAACGACACCATGACCAACACGGGCGCTACCGGCTCCGTGACCCTGGATCAATCCATCTACCGTCGCAGCAACTGGGTCAACCTGGATCTGACCGAGAAGAGCGCCACCCAGTCCGACGTGGCCTACAACCTCGAGTACCAGAACCTGATGCTGCGTACCGCCCAGGCCTACTTCGACGTGCTCAAGGCCATGGATACCCTGGAATTCGTGCGTGCCAACAAGACCGCGGTCGAGCGTCAGCTTGAACAGACCCAGCAGCGCTTCGAAGTGGGCCTGACCGCCATCACCGACGTGCACGAAGCCGAGGCCGAGCGCGATCAGGCGCTGGCGGACGAGATCAATGCCGAGAACACCCTGGACAACAGCTACGAGAGCCTGCGCGAGCTGACCGGTATCGACCACCGTCAACTGGACGTGCTCAACACCGATCGCTTCAGCCCGCAGAAGACCGCGTTCAACTCCGACAAGTGGCTGGAACTGGCCCTGGACAAGAACCTGGAGCTGCACAGCGCCCGCATCGGCAAGGACATCGCCAAGGAGCAGATCGATCTGGCCAAGACCGGTCATGAACCGACCCTGGATCTGGGCGCCGGCCTGAACGCCGGTTACAACGATTACAAGGACGAGATCCGCAACCCCGAGAGCAACAGCAATCAGGGCAACATCGGCCTGAACTTCAAGCTGCCCATCTACACCGGCGGGGCCACCACCTCCCAGGTCAAGCAGGCACAGTTCAACTACGTGGCCGCCAGCGAACAGCTCGAGCGCAGCTTCCGCTCGGTGCAGAGCACGGTCCGCTCCTCCTACAACAACGTGAACGCCAGCATCGGCTCGGTCCGCGCCTACAGCCAGTCCGTCATCTCCGCCGACAGCGCCCTGAAGGCGACCGAGGCCGGTTACGAGGTGGGTACCCGCACCATCGTCGACGTGCTGGACTCCACCCGCAAGCTGTATCAGGCCAAGCAGAAGCTCTCCGAGGCCCGCTACAACTACATCCTCAGCATCCTCTCGCTCAAGCAGGCCGCCGGCATCCTGGAGCAGAAGGATCTGGAAGAGGTGAACCAGGGTCTGATGCCCGCCGCCCAGGTCACCAAGAAGTCCTGAGTCAGGCGCACACCATGAGAAAAGGCGACCCCGGGGTCGCCTTTTTCATCTCTGTTCGCCGCTGGAAGTGCGTTGGTCGGGGCCTGCCAGGCAGCGGCCATGTCACCGACCCGGCAGCCCCATCAAAAAGGCGCTGTCCCAATTATGTGTTGGAAGGCTAATCTGGAAGTAGGTCATCACCGCGAGGACCTTCATCATGGATACGCCAGCCTTCCAACACCTGTTGTCCCTCTTTCCATTACTTACTCTGCGTCAGCGCCGTGTCGCTCAGCATGAGCTCGCCGCTCCACACCCGATTACGTCCCTCCATGCCCAGTTACCCACATGCTGCGGCTGTCCCCACTGCCAGGCGGATGCCACCCAGCTGGCCCCCTGGGGCTGGAGCCGTGGGCTGCGTCGTTACCGTTGTAAGCAGTGTCGGCGAACCAGCTCCCTCCTCACCAAGACGCCTTTGGCCAGATTACGTAAGGCTGAGCATTGGGAGGACTACGCCCAGGCTCTCATCGACGGGCTCACTGTCCGCCAGGCCGCCGTCCGCTGCGGTGTTTGCAAGAACACCGCCTTCTTGTGGCGTCACCGCTTCCTGAAGGCGATGGCAAACCACCAGGCAACACGGGAAGAAGGCATTGTGGAAGTGGATGAAACCTTCTTCCTCGAATCGTTCAAGGGGCAGCGAGGGTTGCCTCGTCCGGCAAGACATCGTGGCGGGAAAGGGCGTACCCGGGGGACCGGGCGGGATTATATCCCGGTGATGGTGGTGCAGGACAGGGCGGGCCATCAAGCCGACTTTCAGCTGGAAAGGCTGGATGCGCAGACGGTGAAAGCGGTGTTGCAGCCACTCATCGCGCCCGATGCAGTGCTCTGCAGTGATGGTGCAGGGGTGTATGCCAGTTTCAGCCAAGCGTGGGGCATAACACATCAGGTGGTGTACAACCGTCGAGGTGAGCGAGTCATTGGGGCATACCACATCCAGCATGTGAACGGATATCACCGGCGGTTGAAGGAGTGGATGGAACGATTCCATGGAGTCGCAACCCACTACCTGAGGAATTATCTGGGCTGGCGCAGGATGCTGGAACGTTACGGCAGGGAGGTAAATACCAAGATGTGTTTGCATGAGGCGCTAGGGCACCCGATGCAACACGTAATTGGGACATAGCCATCAAAAAACCCGGCCTTGGCCGGGTTTTACGCTTATCCGCGCTCGCGGATGGTCTTGATGATGTCGGTGGTGGAGCAGCCGTCCTCGAAGTTCAGCACCCGCACCTCGCCGCCGTTGGCGGTCACCTCGGCGTAACCGGCGATCTCTTCGGGCTGGTAGTCGCCCCCCTTGACCAGGAGGTCTGGCAGGATCTCGGCGATCAGACGCTGGGGAGTGTCTTCGCTGAAGGGTACCACCCAGTCCACGGCACCCAGGGCCGCCAGCACAGTCATACGGCGCTCGGTCGGGTTGACCGGGCGACCCGGCCCCTTGAGGCGACGCACGGACTCGTCGGTGTTCACCGCCACGATCAGGCGATCCCCCAGCTTGCCCGCATTGGCCAGATAGGAGACATGACCCGCGTGCAGAATGTCGAAGCAGCCGTTGGTCATCACCACCTTCTCGCCGCGCAGACGGGCGGCCTGGACGGCCACCTTGAGCTGGGCCTCGGACATGACGCCAAAGCCGGTCTCCTGCTCGGTATAGAGGGCGTTGGCCAGCTCCACCGGGCTCACGGTGGAGGTCCCCAGCTTGCCGACCACGATGCCGGCGGCAGTGTTGGCCAGGGCGCAGGCCTCGTCCAGACTCTTGCCCGCGGCAAGGGAAGTCGCCAGGGTGGAGATGACGGTGTCACCGGCACCGGTGACGTCATAGACCTCGTGGGCCTGGGCCGGCAGGTGCAGCTCGGGCTGCCCTTCGCGGATCAGGGTCATGCCGTTCTCGGAACGGGTGACCAGCAGGGCGTCCAGCTCGAAGCGCTTGACCAGCTCCAGCCCCCTGGCGACCAGGTCTTCCTCCCCCTTCACCTTGCCCACCACGGCCTCGAACTCGGACATGTTGGGGGTCAGCAGGGTGGCACCGCGGTACTTCTCGAAATCGGTCCCCTTGGGGTCGACCAGCACGGGGATACCGGCGGCGCGGGCACGCCGGATCATGCCGGGCACATCGTTGAGGGCGCCCTTGCCGTAGTCGGAGAGGATCATCACGTCCGCCTGGGGCAGCGCCTGCTCCACCTTGCCCATCAGCAGGCTGGCATCCACGTCGTGGAAGGCCTCTTCGAAGTCGAGGCGCAGCAGTTGCTGGTTGCGGGACAGCACTCGCAGCTTGGTGATGGTCGGATAGTCGGTCAGGCGCACGAAATCACAGGCCACCTTGACCCCGGCCATCTGGCTGGCGAGGGCATCGGCGGCTTCATCCTGACCGGTCAGGCCCAGCAGCACGGCCTGGGCGCCGAGGGCGGCGGAGTTGAGCGCCACGTTGGCGGCGCCACCCGGACGCTCCTCGATGTGCTCGACCTTGACCACGGGGACCGGTGCCTCGGGGGAGATCCGGCCGGTAGGGCCATGCCAGTAGCGATCCAACATGACATCGCCAACGACCAGGATGCGGGCTTTTTCAAACTCGGGCAGGGTGATTTTCATCTGTATCGGCTCTCAAAACCTGAAAAATTCAGCGGCCGATTTTATCACACTCTTTTCCGGGGCGTGAAAAAAGCACGGCCCTGCCCCCTGATGCCCCCTCTGACCAGATGACGGCGATTCGCGCCCGCCCCCGCTTTTCGGATAGAATCCTCGACATGCGAGTGACCGCATCCGCGCCGGGCCACCCCACACAGGCCCCCCGGTTCGGTCGGACTCCCCCCTTTGCCTTTGCGAACAAGAGACTCTTCATGGCCCAAGAACACGCTCCCCGCCTCGAACCCCGTCTGTTCCATCCCCGTTACTGGGGGAGCTGGCTGGGCCTCTCCCTGCTCTGGCTGCTGGTGTTGCTGCCCTGGCGCAGTCAGATGTGGCTGGGCCGCCAGCTCGGCACCCTGGCCCGCAAGCTGCTGAAATCCCGCGTCAAGATTGCCCGCCGCAACCTGGAGCTGGCGATGCCCGAGCTCAGCCGGGATGAGCGCGAAGCCCTCCTGGTGCAGAACTTCGAGAGCGTGGGTTGCGCCATCTTCGAGGTGGGCATGGCCTGGTTCTGGCCAGACTGGCGGATGCGCCGCCTGATGAAGGTGGAAGGGGAAGAGCACGTCATCAACGCCATGGAGAAGGGCCAGGGGATGCTGCTGCTCTCCTGCCACTTCCTCACCCTTGAGCTCAATGCCCGCTGCTTCGGCCTGGTGCGCCCCGGGGTCGGCGTCTATCGCCCCAACACCAATCCGGTGCTGGAGTTCGCCCAGTACCACGGTCGCTGCGCCTCCAACAAATACCTGGTGGACCGGATGGACGTGAAGGGGATGATCAAGGCGCTGCGCAACGGCGACGCCCTCTGGTATGCACCGGATCACGACTACGGCAGCCATGCCAGCGTCTTCGTGCCCTACTTCGCGGTGGAGCAGGCCGCCACCATCACGGGGACCGCCACCCTGGCCCGGGTGAAGAACACCGTCACCCTGCCCTGCTACAACATCCGCACCCGGGAGGGCTACACCCTGCATATCGGGGCCCCGCTCGCGGACTACCCGAGCGGTGACGACATGGCGGATGCCAGCCGCGCCAACCGCGAGATTGAAGCCGCCGTACGCAAGGCGCCGGAGCAGTACATGTGGCTGCACCGCCGCTTCAAGACCCGCCCCAATCCGGACGATCCCGGCTACTACTGATGCCCTCCCGCCCCGTCGACCGGGCAAGTCCAGACGACAGGACAGGATGGCACCGCGCCCCATGAAAAAGCCCTCGCACTGCGAGGGCTTTTTTGTTGGCTGCCAGCGTCTGCCTTACTGGCGGATCAGGCGGTAGATGGCGTAGCCGGGGTGCTTGGCGTCATCCATCGGCAGGGTGGACTGGTACGACAGATCCGCCCCCGCCAGGGCCTTGGCCTCGTCGGTCGGCGAGGAGTAGAGGCGCACGTCCACGTTGGCGGGCAGGGCCTTCATGTGCCAGTTGTTGTTGGCCGCCGGGCTGAAGCCAGCCGGGTTGTCCGCAGACTGGGCCTTCAGGTACTGGGCGATGATCTCCCGCGTCTCGAAGGGATCTTCATGGACGATGTTGCTGCCGTCGATGCCCGGGAAGTGGCCGCCGCCGCTGGCGCGGTAGTTGTTGGTCACCACGTAGAACTTCTGGGCCGGGTCCACGGGCTGGCCGTTGAAGGTGAGGCCGCTGATGCGCTGGCCGTCGCTCACCTTGACCCCGTCCTTGCTGTAGCGGGCCGGCTGGGTGATGTCCACCTCGTAGTTGACCCCGTCAATCACATCGAAGTTGTAGGTGGGGAAGCTCTCGTTCACCAGCCACTGCACCTCTGTCTTGCCGGTGTCGATCTGGTTGAACTGGCCGGCGCTCATCTCCAGCCACTCCTTGACGGTGGCCCCGTTCACCTCGACCACCTGCAGGGTGTTCGGATAGATGTAGAGGTCAGAGACGTTGCGCAGGGAGATGTCACCCTGGGCCACGTAGGTAAAGTCGTTGATGCCGTTGCGACCGCCACGGAAGGGGGCCGCCACCGAGAGGATCGGGTAGGACTCCTTGAGCAGGCCGTCTTGTTGCAACTGCTCCGCGTGGCGGCGCTGGGCATCGCTCACCAGCTGCACCGAGGGGTCGTCCTGCACCAGGGCGAAGAAGCTGTGGATGGGGGAGGTGATCTTGCCGAGCGGCTCGTCCAGCCACTGGTTGGTGGCGTCGTGGTCGGCCTGCACCAGGTCCACCACCCGCTGATCCACCGCACTGCCCTCGCTGGCGTCTATCTTGCGCAGGCTGGCCTGGCTCTGCTTCACCTGCCACTTGCCGTCCACCTGCTCCAGCTTGAGGTCGATGATGCCGAGGTGGTTGCCCCAGTAGCCGGGCATCACGGTGGGGATGCCGCTGAGGGTACCGGCCTGGTTGTCCACCTCCGGCAGATCCGGGAAGTCCCCGGGGAAGTTCTTGTGGGCGTGGCCCAGCATCAGGGCGTCCACCCCCTTCACCTTGGCCAGATGCCAGGCGGAGTTCTCCATCATGGCCTCGTAGCTGCTGGCATTGATGCCGGTGTGGGCCACCACCACCACGATGTCGGCGCCCTTGGCGCGCAGCTCGGGCACATAGTGATTGGCGGTCTCGACCATGTCGGCCACCACCACCTTGCCCTCCAGATGACGCTTGTCCCACTGCAGCACCTGGGGCGGGGTCAGACCCAGGATGCCCACCTTGACGCGCTGGCGCTGGCCCTTGTCATCGGTCACCTCGCGCTCCAGCAGCAGATAGGGGGTGAACTTGTTGCCGCTCCAGTCAATTTGTCCCTTGGCATCGCGCTTGAAGGCCCCCGCCTCGAACACGTTGGCGTTCACATAGGGGAAGTCGGCTCCCGCCAGTACCTTGCCAAGGTAGTCCAGGCCGTAGTTGAACTCGTGGTTGCCCAGGTTGCCCGCGTCGTAGCCCAGCTCGTTCATCGCCTTGAACACCGGGTGCGCCTGCTTCTCGAGATAGCCGGCACCGGACTGTTCGAAGATGTAGTCCGCCAGCGGCGTGCCCTGAATGAGGTCGCCATTGTCGAGCAGCAGGTTGTTGGGGTTCTCGGCGCGGGCGGCGCGGATCAGCAGGGCGGTGCGGGAGAGGCCGAACTTGCGATCCTCCTTGTTCTGGTAGTAGTCGTACCCCAGCACGTTGGAGTGGATGTCGGAGGTCTGGATCAGGCGCAGGGAGACGGTCCCCGGCTGCGCCTTGCTGTCATTCTCGTTGCTGCAGGCAGACAGCAGCACGATGGCGGCAATAGCCCCCAGCTTCATGGTGTTATTCACTGTTTTTTCCCTTTTATTATGAGTAACGCTTTACCAGCGCCGGGAATTTAACAGACGAATATGTCAGCAGATGGCACCGGGACTCATTTTTATGAAGCCCGGCACAAAAATAGCCTCACGAGGCCGGTATGGCACCCAATGCCAGCTTGGCTGCCAGCACCAGCATGATGAGACCTACAACAAGATCAATGGCTTGCTGCACCCGGCCCCGGGCAAGCCAGGGGGAGAGTGCCGCCGCCCCGAACGCCAGTCCGTAGAACCAGACCAGAGAAGCCAGCATGGCCCCCGCCGCGAAGGCGGGTCTGAGCTCCTCGGCAAACTGGCTGCCGAAGGAACCAAGCAGCATCAGGGTATCCAGGTAGACGTGGGGATTGAGCAGAGTCACTCCGAGGGTCATGGCCAGCACGCTCTTCACCCCCATCAACCGGGGCGAGTCCGCCAGGGCCGCTTCCTGGCCGCGCCAGGCACTGCGCAGGGAACGGATACCGAACCAACCGAGGAAGAGCACGCCGCCCCAGGTCAGCAGCGCCAGCCCGATCGGGCTGGCCGCCAGCAGGTTGGCCCCGCCGAATACCCCGATGCCGATCAGCACGAGGTCGCACAGGCAGCAGAGGGTCGCCGTCAGCAGGTGGTGATTGCGGTGAATGCCCCGGCTCAGCACGAAGGCATTCTGGGCCCCGATGGGGATGATCATGGCAAGGCCGAGGGTAAAGCCTTGCAGGGTGGTAGCGAACATGGAGATGCGTTCCTGTGAAAGAGAGAAACGCACTATAAGGGGGCGCGGGTAATCAGAGAAATTCATTCATTTTCTGATGCATTCATAAAACTGATGAAAACCGGGCCGAAACCACACAAAGAAGGTTGTCAATTGCAGGATCTGACAATTGTGGGGTCACAGCCCCGCCCCGAGAATCGGCGGCAGGATGGGACGGCGCAGGACAGCGGTGATGGCGACAGAGGGGATGCCAGGCGACGAGCCGGTGCCGCCGGGCCTGTATTCACTGCAGAAGGGAGGGGAAGTTGGTGACCACCACCTGCTCCAGGTTCGGCAGCAGGATGCCGCTGCTCACCCCCTTGGCGATGGCCTGGTAGCGGTTCATCGACCCCGTCTTGCGGGTGACCTGATTGAGGTGGTAGTTCACGGTGCGCTCCGTGATGCCGAGGATGCAGGCGATCTCCCCCGATGTCTTCCCTTCGCTGGCCCAGAACAGGCACTCGGTTTCCCGCTCCGTCAGGGGCTCCTGGGGATCGTCCTCCCTCATGCTCTGGCGCACGATCCGGATCGCCGCCTCGAAGATGTAGTTGGACATCCAGGAGAGGATGGGCGAGGACTCCAGCATCAGATCGCTCGACGCCCGCTCCCGGGTAATGAAAGAGAGTATGCCGTTCTCCCCCGCCGCCCCGTGCAGCGGGAACGAGATGCCGTTGCGCAACCCGAATTCCGCCGCCAGCCCCATCACATCCATGCTCCCCTCTTGCAGGAAGCGCGCCTTCTCGTCCAGCCGGTTCCAGTAGATGGGCAGGGTCTGCCTGCGGGCGAGCTGGATGATGGGATCGCAGGCCAGCATGTTGTTCAGGGTGTAGGCCTGTACCCAGGAGTCGGGGCACTGGTTGAACAGCACCACCTTGGGCCTTTGCATCGACATGGGCAGGATGAGGGCGAAGCGGTAGTAGTCGTAACCCATTCCCAGGGTGAAGCGGCCGATGAGCTCGGACAACCGGTTGCCATCGGTCACCAGCGTGAAATGTTCCAGGTACTCAAGCAGTTGGTCGCGTGTCATAGGCAAGCCTCCCCTGGCCAAGGCCTTGGATTATAGCGCCTAACCATGAAATGGAGAGACATGAATGCTTGTTTTCAAAGGAAAATTGAAAGAACACCCCAGATGGGAGGTCGAAAACGAGCTCTACCGATTTCGCAACCGCGTCTTCTCCGATCGACTCGGTTGGGACGTGGAATCCCGCCGTGGCCTGGAGCGGGACAACTTCGACAAGCCCGACACCCACTGGGTGCTGATTGAAGACAAGCAGGGGCTGTGCGGCTGCATCCGCCTGCTCAGCTGCGCCCAGGATTACATGCTGCCCAGCATCTTCCCCACCGCCCTCGCTGGCGAAGCCCCCCCTCGCGGCAACGACGTGTGGGAGCTGACTCGCCTCGCCATCGACGCCGACCGGGCCCCTCGCCTGGAGAACGGCATCAGCGAACTCACCTGCGTCATCTTCCGCGAGGTGCTGGCCTTCGCCAGGGAGCAGGGGATCCGCGAGCTGGTGGCCGTGGTCAGCCTGCCGGTGGAGCGCATCTTCCGCCGCCTCGGCCTGCCCATCGAGCGCCTCGGCCATCGCCAGGCGGTGGATCTGGGGGCCGTGCGCGGGGTCGGCATCCGCTTCCACCTGGACGAGCGTTTCGACCGCGCCGTCCATCGCCCCCTGCAGGGCCATTACCGGCCGGCGGGGGATGCACTGCTCGCCGTCATCTGAGCAAAAAAAAGTCCCGGGACCGGCCCGGGATTCAAGACGCTCGCTATGGTCCGTTTCCACCCCATGCAAAAACGGACCGAGTGAGTATCTTATGAATCTCATGTCAGGACTACTGTCACATCTCACAGGGGCGGCCCCGGACACGGGCCCCCTTCATGGGGGCGGTCAGGTTGTCCTCTGGCGCGCCCTTGAGTAGCATTCTTGCTGAACTCCCTTTTTTCATAAGGAATGCTGATGAAAACGCTGGACTACAAGCTGCTGCTGGCCCTGGACGCGGTGATCCGGGAGCAAAACTTCGAGCGTGCCGCCCAGCGCTTGCACATCACCCAGTCCGCCATCTCCCAGCGCATCAAGCAGCTGGAGCAGCAGTTTGCGGAGCCGCTCATCATCCGCAGCCAGCCGCTGCAGGCCACGGGGCTCGGCCAGAAGCTGCTGGCCCACTATCGCCAGGTGCGCCAGCTGGAGCTGGAGCTGGCCGGCGAGCTCTCCCCCGACGAGCCCAGGGCCCCCATCCGGGTCAGCATCGCCGTCAATGCCGACAGCCTGGCTACCTGGTTCCTGCCCGCCCTGGCGCCACTGCTGGAGCAATACCCCATCGAGCTGAACCTGCTGGTGGATGACGAGAGCCGCACCCTGGACCGGGTACGCGAGGGGCAGGCGTTCGGCGCCGTCAGCCTGCAACCCCAGCCGCTGGCGGGCTGCTGCGTCGACGAACTCGGCGAGATGCGCTATCTGCTCACCGCCAGCCCCGCCTTCGTCGCCCGCCACTTCCCGAACGGCCTCACGGCGGCGGCCCTGGCCAAGGCGCCGGCGGTGGCCTTCGATCAGCGCGACGACATGCACATCAGCTACATGGCCCGTCATTTCGCCCTCCCCCCCGGTGGCTACCCCTGCCACACGGTGCGATCCTCCGAGGCCTTCGTCGCCATGGCGGAGCAGGGGCTGGCCTGCTGCCTCATCCCGGAATTGCAGATCCGCCAGCAACTGGAAGAGGGGCGCCTGCTCGATCTCAACCCGGATCACCACCTGGTCGAGCAGCTCTACTGGCACCGCTGGGTGCTGGAGCGGGGGCTGCACAAGCAGATATCCCAGCGCCTGATCCAGCAGGGGCGACGGGCACTGCAACCCCGTTGAGGGGGCCATTCACCTTGGCTTTGGGGGGGTAAAAACGTATAGTGCTGGGCGATTAACCATCAGGTCTCCACTCAGGTTCCCCATTTATGTTCCAAGACAATCCGCTGCTGGCCCAGCTCAAGCAACAAATCCGCGAAAACATCCCCAAGAAAGAGGGTGTGATCCGCGCCTCCGATCGGGGCTTCGGCTTCCTGGAGGTCGATGAGAAGACCAGCTATTTCGTGCCGCCTCCCTACATGAAGAAGGTGATGCACGGTGACCGGGTGAGCGCCCTGATCCGCACTGAAAAAGAGAAAGAGGTGGCCGAGCCGGATGCCCTGCTGGAGCAGGCCGTCACCCGCTTCGTCGGCCGCGTCAAGATGTTCCGCGACCGCCTCAACGTGGTGCCCGACCACCCCCTCATCAAGGACGCCATCAAGGCCCGCGCCAAGAAGGGTCTGGACGAGAAATCCTTCAAGGAAGGGGACTGGGTGGTGGCGACCCTCAAGCGCCATGCCCTGGTGGACGGCAACTTCTCCGCCGAGATCACCCAGCTCATCGCCACCCAGGAAGATCATAACGTGCCCTGGTGGGTGGTGCTGGCGCGCCACAACCTGGCCCAGATTGAACCGGCGGACCTGCCGGAGTGGAAGGTGATCGAAGAGGAAGAGCTGCCCCGCCGGGATCTGACCCAGGTTCCCTTCTTCACCATCGACGGTGCCAAGACCAAGGACATGGACGATGCCCTGGCCATCACCAAGCTGGAGAACGGCTGGGAGCTGCTGGTGGCCATCGCCGACCCGACCGCCTATGTGGCCGAGGGGAGCGAGCTGGACAAGGAGGCCGCCCAGCGCGCCTTCACCGTCTACATGCCGGGACGCAACGTACCCATGATCCCGCGCACCCTCTCCGACGAGCTCTGCTCCCTGAAAGAGGGCGAGGAGCGCAACACCCTGTGCGCCCGTCTGCTCATCGCCGAGGACGGCCTGCTGCTGGAGGAGACCGAGTTCTTCGCCGCCCGCATCAATTCCCATGCCCGTCTCAGCTATGACGACGTCTCCGACTGGGCCGAGCACGGCAAAGCGCTGGATATCGACGCCGGCGTCCTGGCCCAGCTGCCCCTGATGAAGGCGATGACGGAGGCCCGCATCAAGTGGCGTACCGAGCACGCCCTGGTGTTCCCGGACAGACCCGACTACGACTTCGAGCTGGGTGAAGACGGCGAAGTGCTGGCCATCCACGTGGAGCCGCGCCGCATCGCCAACCGCATGGTGGAAGAGTCGATGATCGCCGCCAACATCTGCGCCGGCCGCGTGCTGGGCAAAGAGGTCGGCTACGGCATCTTCAACGTCCACACCGGCTTTGACGAGGAGTCCCTGGACGGCGCCATCGAGCTGCTCAAGACCGCCGAGGCCCCGTTCGAGAAGGAAGAGATCGCCAGCCTCTCCGGCTTCTGCGCCCTGCGACGCTGGATAGACAACCTGGACACCCGCTGGCTGGACGGCAAGATCCGCCGCTTCCAGAGCTATGCCCTGATGTCCGCCGAACCGGGTGCCCACTACGGCCTGGGTCTGGATGCCTACGCCACCTGGACCTCCCCCATCCGCAAATACGGCGACATGGTCAACCATCGCCTGCTCAAGGCGGTCATCGCCGGCAAGACCCCGGGTGAGCGCCCCAGCCTGGAGCTGACCGAGCACCTGACCGCCTGCCGCCGCCTGCACCGCATGGTGGAGCGCGACATCGGCGACTGGCTCTATGTGCGCTACCTCAAGGCCGATGCGGGCACCGACAAGGTGTTCAACGCCGAGATCATCGACGTGATGCGCGCCGGCCTCAAGCTGCGCCTGCAGGAGAACGGCGCCGTGGTCTTCATGCCCGCCCGCCATATCCTGGACAACAAGGATCGGCTGGAGTGCAACTGGGACAACGGTCGCGTCTATCTGGACAAGACCGAGGTGGTCTACGAGCTCGGCCAGATCATCGAGGTGAAGCTGACCGAGGCGGTGGAAGAGACCCGCTCCCTCATCGCCAAGCCGGCGGTGGATCTGGTTCCTGGCCCGGCGCCGGTCGCTCCTGCCAGCGAGGCCGATGCAGCGCCTGCCGACGAGGCCCCCAAGGCGCAGTGATCCCCCTGCTTGTCTGCTCTGCAAAAGCCCGCATCCTGCGGGCTTTTTTTATGGCTGCGCTCCGCGGGCAGACGGAATGGGAGACCCGCTCGCAGGCCCCAGCCTGCGTCGCGACCGGCAGGGAGGATCGAGACGGGAGCGGATCAGGATCCGCCACCCGGGCGTCACAAGAGGCCTTGTCGGAACCGATCCTCTCGGGGGAAAAACTGAAAGTGGGTTACAAAATAAATGATTCATTGGTGATTAACGATGAACTACGGCATATCCATCGTCATTACTTGCGAATACGAGGCGACAAATCATGACTCATTTGAGTGCAAAATTTGGTTTTGTGACGACAGTCACGTTGACACCGTGTTTGCGCAAACCACAAAACGAGACATCAATCACAAAAAATTGACACCCAGAGGCGAGAAGATCGAAATGTTGCCGAAATACAGCGACTGACTGTGATCGTCATCACTATGCCGGGAGGGGGGAGGTCGGGGTATTTGAGATCCAGGTCACAAGACACCCCGTTTTCAGCCTAATTTGATCACAAGCTGGTAGATTGAAGTTGCTTAGACGACTGGGATGGGAGTTCGGCAAAACTCGTCATCCCGACTACCACTTTTAATCACACAGGCTTAAAACGGGGTCCCGACATGTTATCACCGGATACCAAAGTCAAGATACAGAATTTTGGACGCTTCCTGTCCAATATGGTCATGCCCAACATAGGCGCCTTCATCGCCTGGGGCTTCATCACCGCCCTCTTCATCCCCACTGGCTGGCTGCCCAATGAAACCTTGGCCAAGCTGGTTGGTCCCATGATCACCTACCTGCTGCCGCTGCTCATCGGCTATACCGGCGGCAAGCTGATCGGGGGTGACCGGGGTGCCGTGGTCGGTGCCATCACCACCATGGGCGTCATCGTGGGGACCGACATCCCCATGTTCATGGGCGCCATGATGGTCGGCCCGCTGGGTGGCTGGGCCATCAAGCGCTTCGACAAGGCGATGGAAGGTCGCGTCAAGAGCGGCTTCGAGATGCTGGTGAACAACTTCTCCGCCGGCATCATCGGCATGTTGCTCGCCATTCTCGCCTTCTTCGTCATCGGTCCCTTCGTCAAGGTGCTCTCCGGCGTGCTGGCGAGCGGTGTCGGCTTCCTGGTGGACAACCACATGCTGCCCCTCACCTCCATCTTCGTCGAGCCGGCCAAGATCCTGTTCCTGAACAACGCCATCAACCACGGCATCTTCTCGCCGCTCGGGATCCAGCAAGCCACCGAACAGGGCCGCTCCATCTTCTTCCTGATCGAAGCGAACCCGGGTCCGGGCATGGGCGTGTTGCTGGCCTACATGGTGTTCGGCCGTGGCGCCGCCAAGCAGTCCGCAGCCGGTGCGTCCATCATCCACTTCTTCGGCGGCATCCACGAAATCTACTTCCCGTACGTGCTGATGAACCCGCGCCTCATCCTGGCGGTGATCGCAGGCGGCATGACCGGGGTCTTCACCCTGACCCTGTTCAACGCCGGTCTGGTCTCCCCCGCCTCCCCGGGCTCCATCTTCGCCGTGCTGCTGATGACGCCGAAAGCCTCCCTCATCGGGGTGCTGCTCTCCATCGTCGCCTCCGCCACCGTCTCCTTCCTGGTCGCCGCCGTGTTCGTCCGTGCCCAGCAGCCGGAAGCCGACGAGGCCGATGCCCTGGGTGAAGCCACCCGCAAGATGAAGGCCATGAAGGGTACCAAGCCCGAGACCACCGCCGCCAAGAAGCCGGAAACCGAGCTGACCGCAGTGCGCAACATCGTCGTCGCCTGCGATGCGGGCATGGGCTCCAGCGCCATGGGCGCCGGCATGCTGCGCAAGCGGGTGCAGGCCGCCGGTCTCGACATCAGCGTCACCAACCGTGCCATCAACAACCTGGATGATCAGGTGGATCTGGTCATCACCCACAAGGATCTCACCGACCGTGCCCGTCGCCATGCGCCGCATGCACAGCATATTTCGCTGACCAACTTCCTCGACAACGCCCTCTATCAGGAGCTGGTACAGAACCTCAGCCTGGCCAACGCGGCCAACGATGACGTCGCCAACCCGCAACTGCTGGTGGCGGCCAACGACGACAGCTACGAGCCGCAGGAGCCGGAAGTCTTCACCCTGAGCCTGCAAGACGTGCACCTGGGCCTCAAGGCCGAGAGCAAGGAAGCGGCCATCGTGACCGCCGGCAAGCTGCTGGCCGAGCGAGGCTATGTGGCACCGGACTACGTCGACGCCATGCTGGAGCGCGAACAGCTGGTCTCCACCTACCTCGGCGAATCCATCGCCGTGCCCCACGGCACCATCGCCGCCAAGGAGCACGTGAAGCGTACCGGCATCGTCATCTGCCAATACCCTGCCGGGGTCGCCTTCGGCGAGGGCGCCGATGAAGTGGCGCGCCTGGTAATCGGCATTGCCGCCCGCAACGATGAACACATACAGGTCATAACCCGCCTGACCAATGCACTGGATGAGCCCGGTCTCGTCGACCGTCTGGCCAGCACCCAGGATCCCCAGGAGTTCCTGGATCTGCTGGGGGCCGAGCAGGCCGCGTAATCATCCGTCATCGTCTTTGGTTGTAGAGGTTAATATCATGAAAACATTGCATTTTGGTGCCGGCAACATCGGTCGGGGCTTCATCGGCAAACTGCTGGCTGACGCCAGCCATCAGGTCACCTTCGCCGACGTCAACGAGACCCTGATCGACCAGCTCAACCACCGCCAGGAGTACAAGGTGCACGTGGTGGGCACGGATCAGAAGCTGGACGTGGTGCGCAACGTTGCCGCCGTCAGCTCGGCCGGACACGAGGTGATCGCCCGTATCATCACCGCCGATCTGGTCACCACGGCGGTCGGCCCCAACATCCTGGACAAGATTGCCAGCACCCTGGCCAAGGGGCTGCAGGCCCGCTTCGATGCCGGCAACCTGACTCCCCTCAACGTCATCGCCTGCGAGAACATGGTGCGCGGCACCAGCCACCTCAAGGAGGAGGTACTCAAGTACCTGCCGGTCGCGTATCATGCCACCCTCGAGCAGTGCGTCGGCTTCGTCGACTCGGCGGTGGATCGCATCGTTCCGCCCGCCGCGGCGAACGACGATCCCCTGGAGGTGACGGTGGAGAGCTTCAGCGAGTGGATCGTCGATCGGACCCAGTTCAAGGGGGAGATGCCCCAGGTAGCGGGCATGGAGCCCACCGACAACCTGATGGCCTTCGTCGAGCGCAAGCTGTTCACCCTCAACACCGGCCACATCGTCACCGCCTACCTCGGCAAGCTCAGGGGCTATCACACCGTGCGCGAGGCGATCGAGGATCCGCTGATCCGCAGCAAGGTGCGCCGCGCCATGGAGGAGAGCGGGGCCGTGCTGGTGAAACGCTACGGCTTCGACCCGCGCCTGCACGCCGCCTACATCGAGAAGATCCTCTCCCGCTTCGCCAACCCCTATCTGGTGGACGAGATTGACCGGGTCGGTCGCCAGCCGCTGCGCAAGCTGGCGGCGGGGGACAGGCTGGTGAAGCCGCTGCTCGGCACCCTGGAGTACGGCCTGCCCAGCGATCACCTGCAGGAGGGCATCGCCGCCGCACTGCATTACCGCAATGAGGACGATCCCCAGGCGGTGGAGCTGCAGGCCATGCTGGCGGAACTTGGTCCGGCACGGACCCTGGCCCGCGTCACCGGCCTGGATGAGCACAGCGATGTGGTACGCACCATCGTCGCCCGTTACAACAACTTGAAGTGACCTGATGGGGTGGCGTCACACCGCCCGTGACGGACCCCATACGATACAAACCGGGGGAGGGCCTGCTCTCCCCCTGTCAGCCGGACCCGAAGCACTTATGACCACACACCAGGAAGATGAAGTACTGGAGCGACTGAACGAGCAGGATGGCCCCCGCGGCTTCTTTCTCGAGGTCGTGACCATCCTGGAAGAGGCGGTCGACTCCCTGATGCGGCGAGCCTTTCGTCAGGAGGAGTATGCCGTCAAATACGCCATCGAACCCCTGCTCAACCAGAGCGGCCCCCTCGGCCAGCTGGAGGTGCGCCTCAAGCTCATCTTCGCCCTCGGCCTCATCTCCCTCGAGCGCTATCAGGATCTCGAGGCATACCTGAAGATCCGCGACTTTCTGGTACGCGACCCCAAGGATTACCGCTTCAGCGACAAGCCGGTCCGCGATCTGCTCGAGCGCCTGAATGCCATCCAGCAGGGCAGCATGATGCCGCAGGATCCCCCGGCCAACGAGGAGGACTGGCCCCTCTACCAGATGCAGCTCAACCGGCTCGATCAGATGGTGCGCTCCGCCCTGGTGCTGGCGGTGACCGATTGCGTCACCGAACTCCACAAAGAGAGCCCCATCTGATCTGAGCGGCTCTCCCCTGCACGCCTGGCGGGTGTCATCTTGCCCCCCTTCCCCGCTACACTAGGTCCAACCCCATCACCTGTACGAGGTTGGCATGATTGCTCTCTCCCTCGCCGGAATAGCCCTCATCTCCCTGCTCGCCCAATGGCTTGCCTGGTCCGTGCGCGTTCCCGCCATTTTGTTCCTGCTGCTGAGCGGCCTCTTGCTCGGCCCGGTGACCGGTCTGCTCGATCCCGATCAGTTGCTGGGGGATCTGCTGTTTCCCCTGGTCTCCCTCTCGGTCGCCATCATCCTGTTTGAAGGGGCGCTGACCCTGCACCTGACCGAACTCAAGGGGATCGGCAAGGTGGTACGCAACCTCTGCTCCACCGGCATGGTGACCAGCTTTGCCGTCATCGGCGCCGCCAGCTACTTCCTGCTTGGGCTGGACTGGCGGGTCGCCATGGTGCTCGGCGCCGTGCTGGTAGTGACCGGCCCCACGGTGATCGCCCCCATGCTCAACGTGATCCGCCCGGTCCGGGAGGTGGACAAGATCCTCCGCTGGGAGGGGATCGTCATCGACCCCATCGGCGCCCTGTTCGCGGTACTGGTGTTCGAGGCGGTGCGCCTCGGCAGCCAGGGAGATCTGGTCGGTCATACCCTGCTGGCCCTGGCCAAGACGGTGGGAGTGGGGTCGCTCATCGGGGTCGGTGCCGGCTGGCTCACCACCCTGCTCATCCGCAAGGACTGGCTGCCGGTCAGCCTGCACAAGTTCGGGGTACTGGCGCTGGTGCTGGTGACCTTCACCCTGTCTGACTGGCTCAGTCACGAATCCGGCCTGCTGGCGGTGACCGTGTTCGGCATTTGGCTCGCCAACCAGGAGGGGCTGGATCTGGAGGAGGTGCTGGCCTTCAAGGAGGATCTCGCCGTCATTCTCATCTCCTCCCTCTTCATCCTGCTGGCGGCCCGCCTCGATCTGGCCCAGCTCTGGCAGCTCGGCCCCATGGTGCTGGCCCTGCTGTGCGTGGTGCAGTTCGTGGCCCGCCCGCTCTGCATCCTGGTCTCGACCCGGGGGTCGGACCTGCCCTGGCGCGCCCGCGCCCTGCTCGCCTGGATAGCCCCCCGGGGCATAGTGGCGGCGGCGGTCAGCGCCTCCTTCGCCATCAGCATGCACGAGGCCGGCATCCAGGATGCCGACAAGCTGGTGCCCCTGGTGTTTGCGGTCATCATCTTCACCGTGGTGCTGCAGAGCCTGACGGCCACGCCATTGGCCAGATTGCTCGACATGCGCCAGAGCGCCCCCAATGTCTGGCTGCTCATCGGCGCCAACTCGGTGGCCCGGGCCATCGGCAAGGCGCTGGCGGATCAGGGGATCCCGGTGCAGCTCTCCGATCCTGCCTGGGAGCACTGCAAGCTGGCCCGCATGAGCGGCCTGCCCTGCTACTTCGGCAACCCCCAGTCGGAGCACGCCGAGCGGCACCTGCCCCTCACCAGCATCAGCACCGTGCTGGCGCTCTCTCCCAGCCGCCACAACAACGCCCTCGGGGTGCTGCACTTCGCCCACCTCTACGGGGAGGAGAAGGTCCACTCCCTGCGTTCCAGCGAACAGCACGGCAAGGCCAACCGGGAGAGCGCCACCTTCCGTGCCCGCCAGAACCTGTTCGGTGCCGACATCAACTTCGCCAGGCTGAGCGGCCTGCTGAGCCGGGGCGGGCAGATCAAGGCGACCCGCCTGAGCGACACCTTCGACTGGGACCAGTATCAGGAGGCCAATCCCGGCGCCATTCCTCTGTTCGTGCTGGATGCCAGGGCCAGACCCAGGGTGGTCACCGGCCCTGTCACGCCGCTGCCCGGGGAGCTGCTGATCGCCCTGCAACCGCCCCGTGAGGGGGCGACGGCGCCCTGATCCGATGACGGCGCCAACGGGAAGGAGAACTAGACTTGAGGGTGGCGCCATGAGTCATAGGAGGATGTCATGACAGTCAGTGAATTGCGCGCGCTTCACCAGCAGCACAGGTTCAAGGAGGCGGAGATCATGCACGACATCGTCTCCCCCGGCTGGATCGTAGAGTTCAGGGGGCAGGACGGCCACCTCTACGTGATGACGGACACCCTGGGGTGCCCCATGAGTTTCTCGTCCACCGAGGAGGCACGGGACCACATCCACCTGGTGGCCGACTGCCCCGTCCAGGTCGAGCACCTCTACCGCTTCTTCGAACGCTGAACAGCCATCGAAAAAGGCTCCCGAGGGAGCCTTTTCTCATTCCGGCTGCGTAGGCTCAGCCTCCTTTCCCTCCAGCCGCCTCACCGGCTTTTGCAGAATAAGGTTCGCCGGATAGGTGACCAGATCGCCGTTGTCATCCCGCACCCGCACGTAGAAGAGGCCGATCTCGGTGATGATGCCGGTGACGGAGTCATCCTTGTCGAGGATGCGGATGCGATCGCCAATCTTGTAGGGGAAGGCGAAGAAGATGGTAATGCTGGCGGTGATGTTGGAGAGGATCGACCACTGGGCCACCATGGCGACCCCCAGTACCGCGAAGAAGGAGGAGGCGAGCACCACCAGCCGGGAGAAGTCGAGCCCCCAGACCCCGGCCAGGATCAGCAGGGTGGCGCAGCCCAGCAGGAAGTGGAATACGTGCTCCACGTAGAGTACCCGGTTCTCGCTCACCTGCCGGCTCTGGCCAAGGGCCATCAGGCTCTTGTGAATGAGGCCGCGCACCAGGGTGTGCCCCAGCAACAGCAGCAGGGTCACGCCAAAAGATTCCCATGTCGTCATGTTCACTCCTTACCACCAGCGCCTGTGCTTGAGCCAGACCGCCAGTCCGGTCGCCAGCACCAGCAGGAAGCCACAGAACACCCAGAAGGCGGTCGGACTCTCGGCCCCGGGGATCCCCCCCAGGTTGATGCCGAACAGGCCGGTCAGGAAGCTGGCGGGCAGGAACAGCAGCGCCATCACCGACATCTGGTAGGCGCGGCGGTTGGTCGCCTCCGCCATCAGGTTGTTGATCTCGTCCGCCAGCACGGCGGTGCGCGCCACCCCGGCATCCAGATCGTCGAGCCAGCGCCGCAAGCGGTCGGCGATGTCGAGCAGGCGTCGCCTGTCATCTTCGTCCAGCCAGCTGATCTTCTCGTTGGCCAGGCGCGCCACCAGATCCCGCTGGGGGGAGAGGTAGCGACGGATCATGATGAGCTGTTTGCGGATGCGCGCAAGCCGACCGTTGGCGGGCAGGTCGCGCATCAGCACCATCTCTTCCAGATCCAGGATCTGGTCGTGCAGCTCCTCGACGAACTCCCCGGCCCGGTCGGTCAGGGCGTCGCATATCTCCACCAGCCAGTCGGCGGGTGTGTCGGCACCGCCCCCCAGCGACAGCTGCTCGAACACATCTTTCTCGGAGAGCAGCGGACGACGTCGGCTGCTGATGATGAGATCCGGCGTGATGAAGATCCGCAGGGCCACCATCTCTTCAGGCCTGTGATCCTTGTTGTGGTTGATGCCGCGCAGGATCAGCAGCACCGTCTCCCCCATCCGCACCAGCTTGGGACGATTGCTCTGGCCGAGCAGGGCCTCCCGGGCCGCCTCCCCCAGCAGCGGCGTCTGCAGCAGCCAGCGCGCCGACTCCGGGTTGCCATAGTCCAGATGCAGCCAGCCGGGCTGGGCACAGGGGATCTCGCTACCTTCGGCCAGCGGGGTCATGCCCCCCTTGCCGTCCAGGGTCAGGCCATAAATCACGTCACCGGGCACCCGATCCATCTCGTCTCCTTCTCGTTTCATGTGCAGGCCCCAGCTTACACCAAAGGCGGGGACGACTCAGCCCCGGGGCAGCCGCCCCGCACCAGCCATGCTAAGATGCGCCACCCGTTCCAGACACAGGAAGCCATGCCATGCCCATCTGGGTTGATGCCGATGCCTGCCCCATCCCGGTCAAGGAGATCCTCTACCGCGCCGCCCACCGCGCCCAGGTGGTGACCACGCTAGTGGCCAACCAGGGGCTCAGAGTCCCCCCCTCCCCCTTCATCAAGACCCAGCAGGTGGAGAAGGGCTTCGATGTGGCAGATCATGTCATCGCCCAGCAGGTCAAGCCCGGCGACCTGGTGATCACCGGCGACATTCCCCTCGCCTCCTGGGTCATCGACGCCGGGGGCGAGGCGCTCAATCCCCGGGACGAGATCTACACCCGGGAGACCATCCAGGCACGGCTCGGGATGCGCAACTTCATGGAGGAGCTGCGCTCTGCCGGCGTCCAGACCGGTGGCCCTGCGCCCTTCAACGCCGCCGACAAGCAGCGCTTCGCCAATGCGCTGGACAAGTGGCTGGTCAGGGGCAAGCTAAGCTGATCACCCTCTCCCCGGCCCACCGCCGGGGAGAGCCATTCATTTCCCTTTTCCCTTAATTCTTCCTTAATGCGCCTTGATTAGCCTTGCGACTGTTGACCCAACCACCCGCAAGGAGCAAGCAATGAAACTGACCCCCCTGTTGTTACTGATCCCCCTGTTGAGCGGCGCAGCCCTGGCCGACCCCCAATGCACCCAGGCCGACAAGAGCAAGTGGATGAGCGAAGCCGACGCCCAGCAGCAGATCAAGGCGATGGGATACGACATCAAGAAGTTCAAGGCCACCAAGACCGGCTGCTACGAGATCTACGGCTGGGACAAGGAGAAGCGCAAGGTCGAGATCTACTTCGACCCGACCGACCTGAAAAAGGTGAAAGAAGAGATCGACGAGTAACGCCGCCCCGGGCCGGTCTTCCCCCGGCCCCACCATGGAGCCTTGCCATGACACCTGCCTCTGAAGTGAAAGTCTGGGATCCCCTCATCCGGGTGTTTCACTGGGCGACCGTCACCCTCTGCCTGCTCAACTTCTTCGTGCTGGAAGAGGGCAGCAAACCCCACAGATATGCTGGCTACGCGGTGGGCATCCTGCTCATCATCCGCCTGCTGTGGGGGCTGGTCGGCCCCTATTACGCCCGCTTCGGCCAGTGGTGCCCAACCCCTGCCCGGGTCCGCTACTACCTGCGCCAGCTCGCCCAGGGGCGCCACCCCTACTACCTCGGCCACAATCCGGTCGGCTCCCTGATGATCTGGTTGCTGCTGCTGTCCCTGGTCGGGACCGTCGTCACCGGCTGGCTCACCACCTGGGATGCCTTCTGGGGCGAGGAGTGGCTGGAGGAGCTGCACGGCATCATCGCCAACACCCTGATGGCCGCCGTTGGCGTCCATGCGGCCGTGGTACTCCTGACCGATCGCCTCACCCGCAGCGATCTGGTCCGCGCCATGGTGCTGGGCAAGAAGCGGGTCCCCGCCAACATCAAGGTGGAAGACCCCCGCGCTTGATGGCCGGGCTGCCGACCAGTCCCCTCCTCTGTTCACCCGCTCATCTGCCCAAAAAAAGACCCCCTGCCAAGGCAGGGGGTCGTCATGAGCAGTGCGGGGGGAGGACCTAGATCATCACACCGGCGATAACGGCGGAAAGCAGGCTCACCAGGGTGGAGCCATAGACCAGCTTCAAACCGAAGCGGGAGACCATGTTGCCCTTCTCTTCGTTGAGCGCCTTCACCGCACCGGCGATGATGCCGATGGAGCTGAAGTTGGCGAACGACACCATGAAGATGGAGAGGATACCGACGGTGCGCGGGGAGAGCTCGGCGGCAATCTTGCCCAGATCCATCATGGCCACGAACTCGTTGGTCACCAGCTTGGTCGCCATGATGGAGCCGGCCTGCAGCGCTTCACTGCCCGGGATGCCCAGGATCCAGGCAACGGGATAGAAGATGTAGCCCATGACGTGCTGGAAGTTGACGCCGAACGCCGCCTCGAACAGGTAGTTGATGAGGGCGATCAGGGCGATGAAGCCCACCAGCATGGCACCGACGATCACCGCCACGGTGAAACCGGCCATGATGTATTCCCCCAGCATCTCGAAGAAGTTCTCCTTCTTCGGCGTGTGGTGCTCGTCACCCTCGGCCAGCGCCTTGGCATCGGTCACGGTGTTGTCGGGCTCGTAGGGGTTGATGAGGGAGAGCACCACGAAGGTGCTGAACATGTTGAGTACCAGCGCGGCCACCACGTAGCGCGGCTCGATCAGCTGCATGTAGGCACCGACGATGGACATGGAGACGGTGGACATGGCCGTCGCCGCCAGGGTGTACATCTGCTTCTCGTTCAAGTGCGGCAGTATGTTCTTGAGGGCGATGAAGTTCTCGGACTGACCGACGATCATGGAGCTGATGGCGTTGAAGGACTCCAGCTTGCCCATGCCGTTGATCCTGGCCAGCACGGTGCCGATGCCACGAATGACGATGGGCAGCAGACGGATGTACTGCAAAATGCCGATCAACACGGAGATGAAGACGATGGGCATCAGCACCATCAGGAAGAAGGAGAAAGCCCCTTCGTTGACCAGACCGCCGAACACGAAGTCGGTCCCCTGCTTGGCAAACTCCATCAGCTTGGTGAAGCCGGCTGCAAAGCCACCCACCACCGCCAGACCCACTTCGGAGTTGAGCATGAACCAGGCGAGCGCCAGCTCGACCACCAGCAGCTGGCCGATGTAACGCAGCTTGATCTGTTTCCAGTTGCGGCGGTTTGCCAGCAACGCCAATGCCAGGACCATCACGAGTCCGAGCACGAAATGAACGTATTCCATACCAGTAGCACCCATTGAATTGTTATTTTTGACCGGCGCCATCATAAAGAACTGCATATTTAAAAATCAGAGAATCATCACAATCCGCGGTAAAAATATGCATGCGAAATAATACAAACGTTTTTAAATTAATTGCCATGACACACGATTATTAATCGTTAATGGATGAGGTTAAAAATAAATCAAAAACAATAAGTTATGCCAATTTGTTAATTTCATTCCTCATTCGTATATAGATTGAATAACGACCATATCCCATATGGCATCCTCCGATGACTCATCATCACCAGGGCATGTTTAATTAAAAACGTTTTCTCGCCATTCATCATGATCTGGCCATGACCACCCCCTGCTCCATTGTGCTCTTTTTACATACCGCAAGCCCGCCAACGCAGACAGAAGCCTCCATCGGCAACCCATGACGCCAACCGTTCAAATATTCACCGCATCCGGCGGCACATTCTGGTATGATGCGCCCCCTTGCGCACCGCGTCCCCCCATTTCTGGTTTTCCGACATAGAGTCCTTTTGTGAACAACAGCGAATTTAGCAGCCTGAACCTCTCCTCCGCCCTGCAGGACAACCTCGCCAGCCTGGGCTATCTGCAGATGACCCCGATCCAGGCCCAGAGCCTGCCCCTGGTGCTCGACGGCAAAGATTTGATCGCCAAGGCGAAAACCGGCAGCGGCAAGACCGCGGCCTTCGGCCTGGGTCTGCTGGCCAAGCTGGACGTCAACCGGCTGGCCGTGCAGGCGCTGGTGCTCTGTCCGACCCGCGAGCTGGCGGATCAGGTGGCCACCGAGATCCGCCGTCTTGCCCGTACCCTGCCCAACGTCAAGCTGGTGACCCTGTGCGGCGGCACCCCGACCGCACCGCAATCCGCCACCCTGGGCTTTGGCGCCCACATCGCCGTCGGCACCCCGGGCCGGATCCTCAAGCACCTGGAGCAGGGCACCCTTGAGCTCGACGACCTCAAGACGCTGGTGCTGGACGAAGCGGATCGCATGCTGGACATGGGCTTTGGTGAAGACATCAGCCGGGTCATCAGCCACGCCCCGCGGGACCGGCAAACCCTGCTCTTCTCCGCCACCTATCCGGAAGGGATCGCCCAGATGAGCCGCGGCGTGCAGCGCAATCCGGTGGAGGTGAGCGTGGAGTCCCTGCATGAAGAGAGCGCCATCGAACAGAAGCTGTATGAAGTGCCGGCCGGCCAGCGCCTCGATGCCCTCACCTGGCTGCTCAGCCACTACCAACCGGGCTCCTGCGTGGTGTTCTGCAACACCAAGCGCGCCTGCAACGACGTGGCCGATCACCTGGCCGCCAAGGGCTTCTCGGCGCTGGCGCTGAACGGTGACCTGGAACAGCGTGAGCGGGATCAGGTGCTGGTGCGCTTCGCCAACGGCAGCGCCACCATACTGGTCGCCACCGACGTGGCGGCCCGCGGCCTCGACATCAAGGAGCTGGGGGCCGTCATCAACTACGAGCTCACCTACGACCCCGAGGTGCACGTGCACCGCATCGGCCGTACCGGCCGCGCTGGCCAGCAGGGCCTGGCCCTGAGCCTCTACCAGCCGAACGAGGCCCAGCGCGTCAACTTCATCGAGGAGTACCAGCAGGCCCCCATTCCCCAGGGCGACCTGGCCGGGATCGGCCGCGACATCAAGCCGATCGCGCCGCAGATGGTGACCCTCTCCATCGATGCAGGCCGCAAGAGCAAGGTGCGTGCCGGTGACATCCTCGGCGCCCTGACCGGCGAAGGCGGCATTGCCGGGGCCGATGTGGGCAAGATCCAGATTTCCGAGCAGTACTCCTACGTGGCGGTGAAGCGCCAGGTGGCGAGCGCCGCCCTCAAGCGGTTGCAGGAAGGCAAGATCAAGGGGCGCAGCTACCGTGCCCGCAAACTGGGCTAAGGTATTTCACACGCCCCAGCCAGACCACAGGCGCCTGACAGGCGCCTGTTTCATATCATTCGCCGCCATGCGGCAAGACAGGTGACATGACCCAAGCAATCCAGAGCGATGTGAGCTGCCAGAACTGCGAAGCCTGCTGCTGCCGCCTCGAGGTGATGCTCTTCACCGACACCGGCGTGCCGGACCGCTATATCGAGGAACGGGAAGGAGAAGTGCCCGTGATGCACAGACTGGAAGATGGCTGGTGCGCCGCCCTCGACCGCAACACCATGATGTGTCGCATCTACGAGGTGCGGCCGCTTATCTGCCGTGAATTCGAGATGGGGGAGCCCGACTGCCTCGACGAGCGGGACAAGTGGTTCATCAGGCTGGAGTAACCGGGGTGTTCAACCCGTGCTGACGTGGATCTCCTTGCCTTGCAGCCCCTCGAGGCGCTGTGTCAGCCAGTGGATGGCCTGCGCTTCCTCCTCGAAATAGCGCACCTCCTGAAAGGGAAGCTCGCTGAAAACGTGATCCGCCAGATAACGTTTGAAATCCCCGATCATGACCACCGCCAGAAAGGCGCAGCCATGGGTGGCGCACCAGTTGAACTGGCGACGAAAACGGGCCAGCACCTCGGGGCCGGCGGCCTCGAACTCGGTCGCGACCTCGACGATGCCCCAGGGGGCTCCCTGCAAACGGCTTATCTGCTGGCTGAACTTGCCCTCATAGGCCATGGCGCCTGCCAGGTTGAAAGGGCCGCTCGGCCGACAGATCAGCAGTTGCCCTTGTCGCTGCATCTCAAAATGGCCGTGTGCTTGCACGTTCACCTCCTGCCTTGAGTCCTTCGCTGCGGCTGATATGCCCTGTGTTGCCACAAAGTAAGAATTTATCCCCGAAAAGTCCATGAAGCTCCCCGCATTGTGAACGGAAAGCGCCATTCACCCCCCGTTTTTACCCCAGTGGCGGAATGTACATTTCTTCGACATGTTCTGTTGCAGTTAACAAAACGTTGCTGCTATTATCCGCGCCACTCAAAACATTCCACCTACTGAAACCTTTTGGCGTTCACCCAGGGAACAACGATGAAGCAACAAGACGCAAGTTATTACCAACGGATCTGGCGCTGGCATTTCTATGCCGGTCTCTTCGTCGCCCCCTTCCTGATCCTGCTCTCCCTCACCGGCATCGTCTATCTGTTCAAACCGCAGCTGGACAACCTGCTCTACCCCGAGCTGATGAAGGTGACGCCCGCCACCCAGACCCTGAGTGCCGACCAGCTGCTGGCCAAGGCAACCATCGCCATGCCGGACGCCAGCCTGCGCAAATACCTGCCCCCGGTGGCAGCGGACGCGAGCGCCCAGATAGTCGTGATGCGTGAAGGGCAGGAGCTGACCCTCTTCATGGATCCCGCGAACGGCGCCCTGCTCGGTACCATGGACAACAAGTGGAACCTGCAGGCGGTGGCGCGCGCTCTCCATGCGGAGCTGATGCTTGGCACCACGGGAGATCGCCTGATCGAGCTGGCCGCAGGCTGGGGAATCGTGCTCCTCGTCAGCGGACTCTATCTCTGGTGGCCCCGCAAGGGACCGGGTGTGGGGGGCATCCTCTGGCCGAGAATGCACCAGCGCGGCCGTCTCTGGTGGCGTGATCTGCACGCCGTGGTCGGCTTCTGGGGCGCAGGTTTCCTGCTGCTGCTGCTGCTGACGGGCATGACCTGGACCGGTTTCTGGGGCGGCCAGTTCGCCGATGTCTGGAACCGCTTCCCTGCGGCCATGTGGAACGAGGTGCCCAAGTCGGCTCCCCTCACCCGCAGCCTCAACCAGGCTCACGAACAGACCGTCTCCTGGGGGGCCGAGACCCTGCCCATGCCGAGCTCCCAACCCACGGCAGAGAGCCATGATCACAGCGCCATGACCCATGGCGGCGGACACGAGGGCATGGTCATGGCCAGCCATCGCATTCCGCTGCAACAGGTGGTCGACATCGCCAGCGAGCGTGGGGTCAGCCCGGGTTACAGCATCACCCCCCCGGTCGGTGAAACCGGCGTCTATACCATCGCCATCTTTGCCGATGATCCCCGCAACGACGCCACCCTGCACATCGACCAATACAGCGGCAAGGTGCTGGTCGACGTGCGTTGGCAGGATTACGGCCCGGTCGCCAAGACGGTGGAAACCGGCGTCATGCTGCACATGGGCAAGCTCTACGGCTGGCCGCACCAGCTCGTCATGCTGCTCATCTGCCTGATGATTCTGGCAAGCTCGGTGAGCGGGCTCTGGATCTGGTGGAGCCGCCGTCCCAGTGGTCGCCTCGCCGCCCCGCCCCTGCCCGCCAAGTTGCCTCCCATGGGCGGTGCCATCGCGGTGCTGGTCGTGCTCGGGATCTGCTTCCCGCTGGTGGGGGCCTCCATGGTTGCCATCTGGCTGCTGGACAGTCTCTTCTTCTCTCGCCGCACGGCCGTGGCCCAGGCAAGCTGACCCAGGGGCAAGCCCGCCTCATGCACACGAGGGCTCCCTGTCGGGGGCCCTCGTCGTCTGCATCACCTGGCATCATCCTTCGCCTGGCGGCATGCTCCTCCCCTGGCGCTCATCACATCGGTCTGATGAAACAACAACGCGTCGACACATCAACAAAAAGGGCTCCCGTTCGGGAGCCCTTTTTGTTGCCAAACGCGTCGGCCTCAGGTGAGCGCCAGCCCGGCGGAGAGCAGCAGGCTGAACAGAAATGCGCTGATGGCGGTCTTCTTGAGGGCGCCGGTCAGCACCTCGCCATCGAAACTCTCTCGCAGGGTGCGGGCGGCATCGGTGAGGGGCTTCATGGCGGGCAGGAAGATCCAGGGCCAGAGGCTCGCAGGCTGAGTCAGCAGGAAGGCGATGGTCGCCAGCAGCGCCGCCCCCAGCAAGACCCAGTGATAGGCGATGGCCCGGTTGCGGCCAAGGCGCACCGCCAGGGTGATCTTGCCACTGGCGGCATCGGTCTCGATGTCCCGCACGTTGTTGATGTTGAGCACGGCAGTCGCCAGCAGGCCGCAGGCGGTGGCGGGCAGCAACAGGTCCCACTCCAGGCGATGGGTGAAGAGGTAGTAGGAGCCGAGCACCCCCAGCAGGCCGAAGAACAGGAACACCGAGATGTCCCCGAAGCCGCGATAGCCGTAGGGGCTCTTGCCCACCGTGTAGGTGATGGCCGCGACGATGGCCGCTCCCCCCAGCAGGATGAACGTCAGGATCTGCTGCCACGCCTCCCCGAAGGCGCAGACCAGCAGGGAGAGGCCGCTCACCACGGCCGCCAGGGCGGTCAGCCCCATGGCCACACACATCTGGTGCCGGGTGATGAGGCCGGAAACCACGGCGCGCTGGGGACCGATCCGCTCCCCGTTGTCGGCACCGGAGACCGCATCGCCATAGTCGTTGGCCAGATTGGAGAGAATTTGCAGCAGGATGGCGGTCAGCAGGGAGAGCCCCATGATGGTGCCGTCGAACGCTCCCCGGCTGGCTGCCAGCCCCGAGCCCAGCAAGATGGAGGAGCACGCCAGGGGCAGAGTTCGCAAACGCGCCGCCAGCAACCAAACAGAGAAGGTATTTGTCATATTGTGATGGCCAAACAATCAGATATTGATCGTGTTAAGGGTTATCGAACCGGATTTAGGTATACTTGGCTGCGCGGGGGCGTCGGCTCCCCCGGGCAATTTACATGGACGAATGGGCAGATAATATATAGGAAATCGTCGCCCTTTGGCATCAACCTGCGCCATCCTCCCCCGGAGCGATCGCGATTATCCGGCTCAGACTAGACATCCATGTTGGCTCAGACCCACCTCAAGCAACAACTGGACGCCCTGCGTCACAGCACTGTCAGCGGTTTCGTGCGACTGCGCGTGGCCGCTCACGTCGACGTCTTTCCCGGCTGGTTGGCGGCCCAGACGCTCTACCCCCGCATCTATTGGCGCGCCAGAGTGCAACAGAGCCCGGAGTACGTGGCCCTTGGCGCCATCCACGAGCTGACGCGGCCGGAGGATATCCAGCGGGTCTGCGACCTTGTCGGCACGGCCAGTGAAGACAGCCCTCGCTACTACGGTGGCCTGGCGTTCGACCCGGATCTGCCCGGCTGGCAGGGTTTTGGCCCCTGCCGCTTCGTGCTGCCCCGTATCGAACTGGTACGCCGGGGGGAGTGCACCAGCCTCTGCCTCAATCTCTGGCTGCCCGCCCGGGAAGAGGGTCACGCATTCGAAGCCGAACTCTGCGCCGCCGAGGCGGCGCTCGATGCCCTGCAACCCGAGGCCCCCCTGCCCGCCCTGCAAAAGCGGCCATGGCAGCGCCAGGACCTGCCGGGCCCTGCCCAGTGGCAGACCCTGGTGGAGCAGGTCACCGCCCCCGACTTCCAGGCCCGCACCCCCAAGGTGGTGCTGTCGCGGGAGAGTCTGCTCCAGAGCGAGGCGCACGATGCGCCCCTCTGCCCCTGGTCCCTGCTGACACAGTGGGCCCGCCACGCCCAGGAGTGCTTCCACTTCGGCTTCCAATTCTCCCCCGAGCAGAGCTTCATCTCCTGCTCCCCCGAGCGCCTCTACCGCCGGGAGAAGGGCCACCTCTTTACCGAGGCGCTGGCAGGCACCATTCGCCGTTCCGGGGATGAGGCGACCGACGCGGCCCTGGCCGCCGAGCTGCTGGCCGACAGCAAGAACCGGCTGGAGAACCGGCTGGTTCACGCCGACATTCTCAGCCGCCTGGCCCCCCTCACGACCGATGCCACCCTGACCGAGCCGCGCATTCTGAAATTGCGGCTGCTGCAACACCTCAAGTGCGACATCGAGGCAGAGCTCAAACCCGGCGTCTGCGACTGGCAACTGCTGGCTGCCCTGCACCCCACTCCCGCCGTGGGGGGCGCCCCCCGCGAGGCAGCGCTCGCCTTCATCCGTGAATGCGAGCCCCATGATCGCGGCTGGTATGCCGGTGCCTGCGGCATGCTGAGCCGGGAGACCTCGGAGTTCTCCGTCGCCATTCGCAGCGCCCGGATCAAGGGCCAACGCATCAGCCTGTTCGCCGGTGCCGGCATAGTGGCGGGATCGGAGCCCGCCGCCGAGTGGGCCGAACTCGACAACAAGATCGCCAACGTGCTCTCCCTGCTGGGATAGCGTTTCTCACCGACTCCTCACTGCGAGAGCTTCATGTCCGCCAGCCACGTGTCCGCGCATCACGCCTTTGCCAGCCATCACGCCACCTTCAACCATGTCTGGTCCTCCCTCTTGCTGGAAGAGCTCTTTCGCCTCGGCGTACGCGACATCGCCCTGGCCTCCGGCTCCCGCTCGGCGCCGCTCACCATGGCCGCCGCAGCCCACCCGGGCTTTCGCCGCCATCTGCACTTCGACGAGCGGGGTCTGGGCTTCATGGCGTTGGGGCTGGCCAAGGGGAGCGGCCGCCCGGTGGCGGTGATCATGACCTCGGGCACCGCGGTGGCCAACCTCTGGCCCGCGGTGGCGGAAGCCCAGCTCACCGGGGTCCCGCTCATCATTCTCTCTGCCGACAGGCCACCCGAGCTCATCGACAACGGGGCCAACCAGGCCATCGATCAGCCGGGGATCTTCGGTCGCTACCCCGTCTATCAGCAAAATCTGCCGAGCCCCACTCCCACCATTCCGGCGGCCTTCGTGTTGAGCTCGGTGGATCAGGCCCTGGCCCGACAGGCGCACACCCCGGGGCCGGTGCACTTCAACTGCATGTACCCCGAGCCCCTCTACCCCGGCGACCACTATCTGGACTTTTCCGATTACCTGGCGCCCCTCGGCGACTGGCTGCACTCGGCCAAGCCCTGGAGCCCCTGGCTGGTGGGCGAGCCGGGCTGCCCCGCCCAGCCGGACTGGGAGGAGCTGAAGGGCAAGCGCGGTGTCATCGTCGCCGGACGCATCCAGGATCCGGTGCAAGGCAAGGCGGTGGCCGAGCTGGCCGACCGCCTCGGCTGGCCCCTGCTGGCGGATCTGCAAAGCCAGATCCGCTTCGATGATCGCAACCTCGTCCACACGGATCTCGCCCTGCAACACAGCGACTTCGTGGCCGAGCTGGCCCGCGCCGAGGTAGTGCTGCAATTCGGCGCCCGCCTCATCTCCAAGCGCCTCGGCCAGTTCATCAAACAACACCCCTGGCAAGATTACTGGCTGGTGGACCCGCAGCCGGCACGCCTCGACCCCGACTATCGGCTGCGCCGTCGCCTGGTGTGCGACCCCGCCGCCTTTGCGGCCGCCCATCCAATCCCCCATTCGCAGCAGCCCTGGCACCAGTTGGCCACGTGCCAGCAGGTCATCAGCCAGCAAATCCGCACCGCCTGTGATCGCTTCTCGGAGCTCGGAGTGTGCCACCGCCTGAATCAGCTCATCCAGGGTCAGTTGTTCGTCGGCAACAGCATGCCGGCCCGGCTGATGGACATGCTGGGCGAGGTGGGCAAGGGCCCCAGCCGGGTGATGACCAACCGCGGCGCCTCCGGCATCGATGGCCTTATCGCCACCGCATACGGCTTCGCACAGTCGGTCCCGCCTGACAGTCGCGAGCCCACCACCCTGCTGCTCGGGGATCTCAGTGCCCTGCACGATCTCAACAGCCTGGCGCTGCTCGGCAAGGGGAGCCGCCCCCTGGTGGTGATCCTGCTCAACAACGACGGCGGCAGCATCTTCCGCATGCTGCCTGTGCCCACCCAGGACGCCCTGCTGGAGACCTACTACTGCCTGCCCCACGGCCTGCACTTCGAGCACGCCGCCGCCATGTTCGGCCTGCACTACCGGGCCCCCACCACCCTCGACGCATTTGAGCGGGACTATGCCGCAGCCCTGAAAAACGGGGTAACCCTGATTGAAATCAAGGTACCGAGCAGTGAAGTCGCCGAGGATCTCAAGGCACTGGGAGCCGCTATCCGTGGTCTCTGATCCCGCCGTGCCGCTGGTGCTGCTGCACGGACTGCTGGGGGACGCCGACGACTGGCGACCTGTCATCCAGGCCCTGCCCGGCGTCCCGTGCCATGCCCTGGATCTGCCGGGCCACGGCCGCAACCGGGCACTGCGGGTGAGCGGCTTTGACGAGGCCCATCGCTGGCTCTGCGACGAGCTGGCCGCACGGGATATCGCCCACTACCGGCTGGTGGGGTATTCGCTGGGGGGGCGGCTCGCGCTTCATCACGCCAGCCACACCCCGGCGGGGTTGCAGGCCCTGCTGCTGGAGAACTGCCACCCCGGGCTGCCTGCCGGTGAGCGTCCGGCCCGCATCGCTCACGATGAAGCCTGGGCCCGGCGTTTCGAGTGCGAGCCCCTGACCCGGGTGCTTGCCGACTGGTACCGCCAGGGCGTCTTCGCCGACCTGGACGACGATGCCCGCATCCGCCAGGCCGCACGCCGCCTTGGCAACGACGGCAAGGCCGTGGCCGCCATGCTGAGGGCCACGTCCCTGGGGCGGCAACCGGATCTCGCCCCCTGGCTTCGGGATACCCGGCTGCCGGTGCAGTGGGTCTCCGGCAACCGGGATCACAAATTCCATGCCCTCGCTTGCCAGTTGGTAAAGCAAGGCTGCAATATCAAACACTTGGCTCTGGATGGCGGACACAATCTGCACACAAGCCAGCCCGATACCTTTGCCCGGCTCCTGCGGGAGTGGGCTCACCAACCAGAAGAGAAGATCCATGATTGAAGCAATGACGGAAGCCGAGCTCTATGCCCCTGTCGAGTGGCACGACTGCTCCGCCGGTTACGAGGACATCCTCTATCACAAGTCCCCAGAGGGCATTGCCAAGATCACCATCAACCGTCCCCAGGTGCGCAACGCCTTCCGCCCCCGTACCGTGAAAGAGATGCTGCAAGCCCTGGCCGATGCCCGCTACGACGACAAGGTCGGCTCCATCATCCTCACCGGCTTCGGCGAGAAGGCCTTCTGCGCCGGCGGCGACCAGAAGATCCGCGGCGACTACGGTGGCTACAAGGACGATGAAGGCACCCATCACCTCAACGTGCTCGACTTCCAGCGTGACATCCGTACCTGCCCCAAACCCGTGGTGGCCATGGTGGCTGGCTACGCCGTCGGTGGCGGCCACGTGCTGCACATGATGTGCGACCTGACCATCGCCGCCGACAACGCCCAGTTCGGCCAGACCGGCCCCAAGGTGGGCTCCTTCGACGGCGGCTGGGGCGCCTCCTACATGGCCCGCATCGTCGGCCAGAAGAAGGCTCGGGAGATCTGGTTCCTCTGCCGCCTCTACGACGCCAAACAGGCCCTCGACATGGGGCTGGTCAACACCGTCGTGCCCCTGGCCGAGCTGGAGCGTGAAACCGTGCGCTGGTGCCGCGAGATGCTGCAACACAGCCCCATGGCTCTGCGCTGCCTGAAGGCGGCCCTCAACGCCGACTGTGACGGCCAGGCCGGTTTGCAGGAGCTGGCAGGCAATGCCACCATGCTGTTCTACATGACCGAAGAGGGTCAGGAAGGGCGCAACGCATTCAACGAGAAACGCCGTCCCGACTTCTCCAAATACAAGCGGAATCCCTGATGACACTCGCCCTCTACCGCTACCAACTGCCCTTTACCCAGCCCCTGGCCTTTCACGGTCAGTTGCAGGTAGCGCGCGAGGGCCTGCTGGTACGCATCGACGATGGCTGGGGGGAGATAGCCCCCCTGCCAGGATTTTCCAAAGAGACCCTGGCCGACGCCCAGGCCGAGGCCCTCGACTGTTTGGCGCAGCTGGCGCGGGGACAGACCCCGACGCCACAGCTGCCCTCGGTGCAGTTCGGGCTCGACTGCGCCCGTCGTAGCTGGCCCGAGCAGGGTGCCCCCCTGCCCGAGCCCTATCCGCTGATCCAGGGCTCCCCCCAGGAGCTGCTCAAGAACTGGAAGCAGTGGCTGCACGAGACCCCCCTCAAGGCCAAGCTGAAGGTGGCCCGCTACCCCATGCGCGACGAGCTGGCGCTGATCCGGCTACTGCTCGATCGGCGCCCCAACCTCAAGCTGGTCCTGGACGCCAACCAGGGCTGGACCCGCGAGGAGGCCTGGGCCTTCTGCGGCCACCTGGATCCGAATCGCATCGAATACCTCGAAGATCTGTGCGCCGACTTCGAGGACATCGCCTTCGTCGCCAGCCGCACCGGCATGCCGGTGGCGCTGGACGAACTGCTGGCCCAGGGCAAGCCCTGGGAGCCCATCCCGCAACTGCGCGCCCTGGTGCTCAAGCCGACCCTGCTCGGCGCCCTGGCCAACAGCGAGGCCCTGGTGGCCCGCGCTCGCGAACTGAAGCTCAAGGTGATCGTCTCCTCCTGTTTCGAGTCCGGTCTCGGCCTCGGCCAGCTCGCCCGCCTCGCAGGGGAGTGGGCGCCGGATCAGGCCCCTGGCCTCGATACCCGCCGCTGGCTGGCCAGGGATCTGCTGGACAAGCAGGGACAACCCGATCCGGGCAGGATGGACCCCCTGTTTCACCGTGACTGACCCATGGTGACCCGTCAGATCCCACGGCAAGAAACCTGCCCGGTACGACGCTGGGCGACACTGGCCCCTCATCGCATTGCCATCCACAGCGGGGAGCCTCTTAGCTACCAGCGCCTCGACCTGCGCCTCAACAGCCTGTGCAATCAGCTCGCCCGGGCCGGGCTGGAACGGGGAGATCATCTCGCCGCCGTGGTGCGCGGCGCTCTGGAGGATGTGTTGCTGGCCTGGGCCTGCGTGCGCAGCGGCATCGTCTTCTGCCCCCTCAATCCCGCCTTTCCGGCAACCAGACACAGCGAACTGGCGAGCCAGCTCGAGGCCCGGGCATTCTGGTCGGCAGGCGAGATCCCGGCGGGCGACTGGCAAGCCCTCAGCCTCGACTTCACGGGCGATCTGGCCGCAGATGGGGAGTCCCCGCTGGTACCCGACCAGCCGAACAACATGATCCTCACCTCGGGATCCAGCGGTACCCCCAAGGCGGTGGTCCACCGCCTCGCCAACCACCTCGCCTCGGCCCGGGGTTCCGCCACCCTGATCCCCCTGGACGAAGCCTGCGGCTGGCTGCTCTCCCTGCCACTGTTTCACGTCGGCGGTTACGCCATCCTGTTCCGGGTCTTCCTGGCGGGAGCCGCCCTGGTGCTGGACGATCGCAGCCGCCCGCTCAGGGAGCGGCTCGAGGATCAGCCCATCACCCACCTCTCGCTGGTGCCGACCCAGCTCTGGCGCCTGCTGGCACAGGGGTTCGACCCATCCCGCACCCGGGTGCGAGAGCTGCTGCTCGGGGGCGCCGCCATCCCGGCCCCCCTGGTCAACCGGCTGACCGCTCTGGGGCTGGAGCCCAAGGTGAGCTATGGCCTCTCCGAGATGGGCAGCCAGGTCTGCACCGGGCAACCCTGCGCCGCCGGCGTGGTGGGTCGCCCGCTGCCGGGGCGGGAGGTCTGCATCCGCCAGGGGGAGATCTGCGTGCGCGGTGAGACCCTGTTTGCCGGCTATTTCAGGGAGGGCGAGCTGGTGCGCCCCCTCGATGAAGAGGGCTGGTTCCACACCCGGGACAAGGGCCGCCTCACTCCGGGGGGCGATCTGGTGGTGGAGGGGCGGCTCGACAACCTCTTCATCTCGGGGGGGGAGAACATCCAGCCCGAGACCATAGAGCAGCGGCTGGTGGATCACCCCGCCGTGGCCCAGGCCCTGGTGGTGCCGATGCCGAGCGACGAGTGGGGGCATAGGCCCGCCGCCTTCATCGACTGGCACGGCGAACCGGCACCATCTGCCGAGCTGGCCGCCTGGATCAGGCTGTCGTTACCCGGCTTCATGGTGCCGGACCAGTGGCATCCCTGGCCGGATCTCGGCGGCAATCTGAAACCCTCCCGCACCCTGCTCGCCCGCAGCTTGCGACAAGAGGAGTGACGCCTCCCCCATATGGGGCGGAGTCCTTGCTATCAACACAGCCCCCTTTGGGGCTGTTTTTATGTTGTTTGCTCCCGAATGCATCATTTCGCTGCGCCATCTGGCCAATTGATATTCCTTTGGAGCCCAATACCCTCTCTGGTCCCCACGCCTCTCCATCCACCAAAGGGATCATGATGAAGCACCTCTCTCCCCGGCTGCTGCTCCTGGCAGCCCCAAGCCTGCTCGCCACTTCGGCGCTGGCCAACTACTCCCCCTCCGACTGGCAACAGTATCAACTCAACGGTGAATCCAGCCGTCAGCTGGGGGATCGTCTCACCGAAGTGACCTTTGAACTGAGCGCCCACAGCAGCGACACCCCTTATCAGCAGTTGAGGGTGTATCGCCGCTTCGACTGGCGCGATGCCAACCTGGCCGCGCTGGCAGAGCAGCAGTGCGGCGAGCCGCAACTCAAGATCGAGCAGGGCTGGCAGATCCGTTACCTCAGCTGTGAAGAGGTGGTACCGGCCGGCAAGGCCGTCCCGGCCAGCAGCTATGACTATGGCTACGGCATGAAACAGGGCCGCTGGGAGCCCCTGGCGGGCACCCCGACCGCGCCGCGTCAGGATCGTCTGCCGCTGGCTGAGCGGGTCATCCTGGGTCACAGCGAGCAGGAGCTGGATCGCTGCGAGCTCAACGCCGAAGGTCGTTGCGCCGAGCAGGCATGGCAGTACCAGCCGCAAAACTGGCAGCAATTGAAGGTGTTGGAAGAGACCCCCAATGAACGGGATGGCCGCCTCGAGCAGATCTTCTTCCGCCTGCAGCCCATCGCAGGCAGCCAGGCCGCCAAGCAGGTGAGCGAGCTGCACGTCTGGCGCCAGTACACCTGGCTGCTGGACGAGATCAAGGCCCAGCAGGAGTGCGATGAACCCCAGACCCGTCAGGAAGGGGACAAGACCATCAGCTATCGGGTGTGCCGTCAGACCCTGCCCGCCGGCAGCGAAGTGCAGGTGGTCTTGAAGGACACCGGCTATCAATACCCGGTGGGGGGCAGCGAATGGCAGACCCTGCCGGAAACAACCGAGTGGCAGGAGAGCCGGGTGCTCAACCGCCCCATCGTGCTGGCCAGCAAGGAAGAGCAGATCGACTGTCGCCGTGCCGACGGCCGCGCCTGCTCCGAGCCGGATCTGCCGGGCACCGAACTGCTGGACGCCGAAGCGGCCAAGATAGTGCAGGATGCCAGTGGCCAGCCCGCACCGGTCTGGCAGGAGAACTATGGTCACGATGACACCAAGCTGCTGGCCGTGTCGCGCGGCATCCAGAGCCTGCTGGCGGCCAATCAGCCGGCCCATCCGGCCATGAAGCTGCTGCTGGAATACGTGCGAGCCCACAACTACCACAACTACGGCAAGCACAAGGAAGACGGCCCGGCCGCCGCCGAGGCGCTGGCTGAGGCGCTGACCGCGCTGGGTGCCCATCCGCTGCTCTTCCCGGAGCAGGCCAGCGACGAAGTAGGCGCCGTCATGGGTGCCTGGAGCATCGCCCTGCACGGCCAGTTCAAGAGCCCGGCAGTGCAGAGCCGTTTTGGCACCCTGCTCGGCGAGTTCAACCAGATGCTGGCCTACAGCACCCGCCATGCCAGCGAGATCAACAGCCGGCACCCCTGGGCGACCGGCCTGTTCGATCTGCTCAACTTCCTCGACTTCGCCAGCGACTACAGCGACCCCTTCGCCAACGACTTCCGCCAGCAGGATGGCGAGCTGCGCAAGCAGCTGCACGCCCTCGGCATGAGCGAGCTCGCGTTGTGGCAAGGAAGGGATGGCGCCGATCTGTTCCTGCTCAACAACGTGCTGGATGCCTACACCCGTCTCTACCGGGTCGCCCGCTACACCCGCCCGGACGAGCTCGACGGCTACCGCAAGCTGCTGGATGACTCCGTCATCGCACTGGTTCGCCACCACGACCTGATCCCCGGCGGCCAGCAGAGCCAGGACTTGCTGGAAGACATGTCGCTGACCCTCTCCACCTACTACCTGACCTACACGGACCGCACCAGCGAAGCCTGCATCAGCGGTGACTTCGCCGGGCTCTGCACCCCTGTCCGGGTGGAGGACGTGCTGCCCTTCGAGCACACCTGCTCGCCGACCCTGCGCCTGCGGGCCCAGGATCTGACCATGGCTCAGGCCGAGGGGATCTGCCGTGAACTGGGTGCCGAAGAGCAGCAGTTCCACCAGCAGATGGAGACCGGCTGGCAGCCGGTGGCGGATGATCACAACGAGGCACTGGAACTGGTGGTCTTCAACTCCTCCGCCGACTGGAAACGCTACGGCAGTGCCCTGTTTGGCGGCGTCTCCACCGACAACGGCGGCATCTACATTGAGGGAGATCCGGCACGCCCCGACAACCAGGCCCGCTTCTTCGCCTACGAGGCGGAGTGGAAGCGTCCTGCGTTCCAGGTGTGGAACCTGCGCCACGAGTACGTGCACTACCTGGACGGCCGCTTCAACCAGTACGGCAGCTTCGGCCACTACCCACTCAACCGCACCACCTGGTGGTCGGAAGGGCTGGCGGAATTCATCGCCCACGGTCAGTGCTTCTCCCGCGGTCTGGACAACGTCGCCGGCCGTCCGGCAGGGGATCGTCCGGCCCTGGCCGACATCCTGCACCTGGATTACGACAAGGGCGGCGAGATGGTCTACTCCTGGTCCTACACTGTGCACCGCTTCCTGAACGAGACCGGTCGCGGCGCCAGCTGGCTGGCCATGGCCCGGGCCCTGCGAGGCCCGGATCGAGAGCAGGCCATGAGCGCCTTCGAAGCCGAGCTGGACCAGCTGATTGCCAATGACAGCGAGGCCTACCAGCAGTGGCTCGGCCGCGAGCTGCTGCCCTGGTGGGAAGCCAGCAAGGACTCCGACGAGTGCAAGGCCAACGACTCTTCCCACTGAGAACGAGACGGCTATGACAAGGGGCGGCCATGGCCGCCCCTTGTTTATGGCGCCGTTTGATAAGCCCGGGATCCTGGCGCGCGCTGCGACAACCTCTGCCCGAGTGAGCCCCTGCGCCGCCATCAAACCTGACGCGCCACAACAACTTGTAATAGAATGACCCCCTGTCTTCTCTTACTTCAGACCCGAACCGCACCGCGCATGAAGAAGTTTGCCAAGATCCTGCTCGCCTGCCTCTGCCTGTTGCTGGCCTCCATCGCCGCCCTGCTTGGCTACAGCGAGTGGACCGTCTCGGACGCCCGTCACTACACCTATGACGACGTCAACGCGGTGCCCTACAACCGGGTCGCCCTGGTGCTCGGCACCTCCAAATACCTGATTGGCGGCAGCCCGAACCACTACTTCAAATACCGGATCAAGGCCGCCGCCGAGCTCTACAACAACGGCAAGGTGGACTACATCCTGGTCTCCGGCGACAACGCCACCGTGCAGTACAACGAACCGCGCCAGATGCGGCGGGCCCTGATCCAGGCCGGCATTCCGGCCAGCGCCATCTACAGCGACTACGCCGGTTTTCGGACTCTGGACTCCATCGTACGTGCCAAGGAGGTGTTCGGTCAGGCCCACTTCACCGTGGTCTCCCAGGCCTTCCACAACGAGCGCGCCATCTTCATCGCCCGCCATTTCGGCATCGAGGCGGTCGGCTTCAACGCCGTGGATCCCAGCGCCTATCAGGGCATCAAGACCCGGGTACGCGAGGTGTTCGCTCGCCTGATGGGGCTGCTAGACCTCTACGTGCTGGACAAGGGGCCCAAGTTCCTCGGCGAGCCCATCGTCATCGGCGCTCCCGTTCCCTGCCAGGCGTTGAGCACCATAGGGGCTAACCAGCCCTGCCTGCCCATTGCACCGCCCCCTCATCAGCCGAAGGCCAAGCAGGCAGCGGCAGTGAGCGCTGCAACCGCCACCAGTGCAGCGGCTGCAACCAGCAGTGCCTTGGCCACCAGCGCCGCCGTGCCGAGCGAAGCTACGCCTGTGGATAATCCGGCTGCCGCCAGCGCGGCAACGTCAACCGGCAGCACACTGACCCCTCAATAGCAGAGACCCGCCAACAGGCGGGTCTCTTTCATCAGGTGAAATGGGTCGTCAGGCCAGCGCCGCCACGTAACGCCGTGCCACCTCGTCCCAGTCGATCACGTTGTAAAACGCAGCTATGTAGTCGGGACGCTTGTTCTGGTACTTGAGGTAGTAGGCATGCTCCCACACATCCAGCCCGAGTATGGGGGTGAGCCCCTCCATCAGGGGGCTGTCCTGGTTCGCGCTGCTCACCACCTGCAAATTGCCGCGCCCATCGACCACCAGCCAGGCCCAGCCGCTGCCAAAACGGCTCAACGCCGCCTGGGTAAAGGCCTGTCTGAAGGATTCCAGCCCACCCAGATCCCGCTCGATCGCTGCGGCCAGCTCGCCGTCCGGCTCGCCGCCGCCCTGCGGACTCATCACCTGCCAGAACAGGCTGTGGTTGGCGTGACCGCCGCCGTGATTGCGCACCGCCCCCTGCACCTGGGCCGGCAGGCTGTCGATACGGGCAAGCAATGCCTCCAGCGGCAGGGCAGCCAGCTCCGGCAGATCGGCCAGGGCGGTATTGAGGTTGTTGATGTAGGTCTGATGGTGACGGCTGTGATGGATCTCCATGGTCTTTGCATCGATATGGGGTTCCAGCGCGTCATAAGCGTAAGGAAGGGCTGGCAGGGTATGGCTCATGTTCATTGTCTCTCCTGTTGGGCTCAATGCAGTTGATGGGCAGAGCCGGTCTGACACAGACATTGACCCAGGCTGCGCTGGATGCCGTCGTGATGACCGTGTTTGCCCAGAAAGGCGAGCAGCTCGGTACGGGTGCTGCGGGCGTGGCGAACAGCCGCCTCCCGCAGGGCAGCGGAACTGGTGGGGGACTGGCTGGTGGCCAGCAGGCAATCATGGATGTGACACAGCAGGTCGGCGGCCCGATCCGGCAGGGTCATGGCCACCAGCAGATCCGCCAGGTTGTGATGGGCCACCACCAGGGCCGCCACCGCTTCGTCGGCATCATGCCAGTCGGCAAACTGCTGGCGGGCAAGCCACAGCGCCTGCTGATAGCAGTCGAGCGCCCTGGCGTACTCCCCCGCATCGAAATGGCGGTTGCCACTCAGGGTCTGCGCTTTCCAGTGCGCCATGCTGCTGTCCGCTCCGGTGGTACCGACCCACCCCTTCACCCAGGTTCCCGTCATGACTCGACCACTCAAATGATAATAATTACTATTTAACTTATTTAATGGGCAGTCACAAGGAATAGTTGGTGCCGCCTTTTTTGCCCATATGGGTAGGGTTTTTCTGCAATCCCCGGTTTAGTGATCCCATCCACAGATACATTTGAGTTCAGCCACCATGCTGCCGGTACTGGCATGAGGCCGGTGGCTGCCCGGTGACGCCCCCCGGTGACGACCAGAGTGCAGCCGGTTTTTTCACAAGGACGGTGAAGATGAAAAGATGGCTATTGATGCTGTTGTGCGCCCTGCCCATGCTGGGTCAGGGGGCCGGTTATACCCAGACCCGCTACCCCATAGTGCTGGTGCACGGTCTGTTCGGTTTCGACAAACTGCTCGGAGTCGATTACTTCTACGGCATCCCCCAGGCCCTGACCCGGGATGGCGCCAAGGTCTACGTGGCCCAGGTCTCCGCCACCCAGAGCTCGGAGCTACGCGGTGAACAGCTGCTCAAGCAGGTGCAGCAGGTGCTCGCCGTCACGGGGGCAGAGAAGGTGAACCTCATCGGCCACTCTCACGGTGGCCCCACCATTCGCTACGTCGCTTCGGTCGCCCCCGAGCTGGTCGCCTCCGCCACCAGCGTGGGCGGGGTCAACCATGGCTCGGAGATCGCCGACCTGGTGCGGGCCAAGGTGACGCCGGGCTCGGCGGCCGAAGGTCTGGCGGTGGCCGCCGCCTCGGCCCTGTCCGGGGTCATCTCGCTGCTCTCCGGGGGAAGCCAGCTGCCGCAGGATCCCCTCGCCGCCCTCGACGCCCTCACCAGCACCGGCGCCCAACGCTTCAACCAGCGCTATCCGGAAGGGCTGCCGAGCCAGCATTGCGGCGAAGGGCCCATGCAGGCCGCCAACGGGGTCTACTACTTTTCCTGGAGCGGACGCGGCACCATGACCAACATCCTGGATCCGGTGGATCCGGCGCTGGCGCTGACCGGCAGCTTCTTCAAGGAGCCCAGTGACGGCCTGGTCGGGGTGTGCAGCAGCCACCTCGGCAAGGTGATCGGCACCCACTACCGCATGAACCATCTGGACGAGGTGAACCAGTCGTTCGGCATTCGCCACCTGTTCGAGACCGACCCGGTCAACCTCTATCGCCAGCACGCCAACCGCCTGCAGAGGCTGGGACTATGAACAGGGCATGGCTGATGGCCGTTCCGATGGCGGCGGCCCTGCTGCTGGGGGGCTGGCAGTATTGGCCCTCCGCTGACGCAACCGCCCCTTCGCCGCAACATGCCGGGCCCGCTTCCCCTCTGGTCAGGCAGGCCGCACCGCCGTCGGACAAGGGCTCGCTGCAGGCCCGCCATGAAGCCTTTCTCGCGGCCGAGGGCAGCCTGACGGTGCCGACGGATCCGGGCCTGGCCAGCTTGCAGAAGCTGTTCGACGAGCGCGAACAGTTGCGCAGGCAGCGTTTCACCCCGGTCGAGCAGGAGCAGCTGTTTGCCGAGGACAGGCTGATGGAGCAGTGGACCCTGCGCCGCAAGGCGCTGGCGGAGTCCAGCGATGCCGACAAGCCGCTGCTGGCGAGCGAGCTGGAGCTCTGGCTGGCGGAGCAGCCCCAGTGGTTTCGGGAGGCGGAGGCCAACAGCCGCCTGCTCGGCGATCTGCAGGCTCTGGAGCAACTCCCCGCAGCCGGGCGTGACGCCGCACTGCGCGAACAGTTGGGACCGGAGGCGGCAGACCGGTTGCTCCAGCTGGCAGAGAGCCAGCAGGGGTTCGAGCAGCAGCTGGCCGGCTATCTGGCAGAGATCAGGCCCCTGCCTGCCGAGGCCCGTGCCAGCCAGCAGCCAGAGATCCTGGCACGCTGGTTCGAGCCCGGTCAGTGGCGACGGGTGGAGGCCCTCACCCGGCTCACCCTGGGCGAGCAGTAACCGGCATGAAAAAGGGGCCCGCAAGTGGGCCCCCATTCTTTGACGCTGCCGCCCTTACTGCGGCTTGTTGGCACCCGGCAGCGGCTGCCAGGTGAGGCGAGTCACCCGATTGCCCTGCACCTCGCAGGTGAGGCAGAGATCCTGCCACCCCTTCTCCTGGCGCAGGGAAACTTCTCCCTTGATGCCCTCTGCACTTCTCTTGAGTTTGGCCGGCTCGAAGGTCACCTTGTCACCTCCGGCAAGCGCCATCAGCTTGCCATTGCAGAGCCACTGGGCGAGCTCGGCCCCCTTGAGCTTGACGCCCCCCTTGTCAGCCTTCTCCTCGGCGGTGCTCGGTGCAAACAACCCGCCCAGCTCGGCCGCCCGTCTGGTCAGCCAGGCTTCCCGCTGCTGCATGCTCATCTTGCTGACAAACTCCGCAGGCTGCCCCTTGTCGTCCAGCCACTGGGTCAGCTTGCCACTGTCATCGAAGGCGAACTGGGCGGCGGGCTCCTTCACCCCGAACAGCTTGCCGCCCTTGAAGTAGTAACGGCTCTCCCCTTCCTGTTTGCCCTGCTCGTTCAGGATGGGCACGGCGATGATGACGGGCGTGCCGTCGACCCAGGCCTTGATGTCAACGCCATCGTGGCTGAACAAGCGGGTATCGAGGGCGCTGTCGGCCCCCTTCTCCATCAGGGTGAACTGCTCGGCCAGGGAGGCGGCGAATGAAGGCAGGGAGCAGAGTCCCAGTCCCAAGCCGAGGCTCAGGGCGATCGCGGTTGTGCGCATAAGTGTCCTGTGGTGGGCCCGAAGGCCGGATTAACTCTCTACCAGCCAGACCCTCAGTCCCTCCCGGTGAGCCTCGCTCAAAGGGATGGACTGCCGGGACCGGTAGTCAAAATGGATCAGGGTCGTCTCGGCGGTCACCGCCAGCTCGCCGCCCTGCCAGGCTTCCTGCCAGAGCGTGAAGGAGCTGGTACCGATACGCCGCACGCCGGTCTTGATCGACACCATCTGGCCATAGAACAGCTCCCGTTTGAATTGCACCGTGTAGCCCGCAATGATCAGATGCCAGTCATGCACATCCAGCTCGGGCGAGAAGAGGCGAAACAGGGGATCACGGGCCGATTCAAACCAGACCGCCGGCACCGTGTTGTTGATGTGACCGAGGGCGTCCGTCTCTTGAAAACGGGGTTGGATCTGCATTTCCAGCATGGATGTCGACTCCTTGTCGTAGGACCGCGCACAGGCTAGCGCGCCAACCCGTCCGACTCAAGCGTCCCTGCCTGGGGGTGAGAGCCACCGCCGGTTTCCGGCTCCTGCGCCACCTGCTCGGGCTTTAACCAGGCGCTGCGAAAATCGAACCAGCCAAGGGCCGTCATGCGCACACCGTGCACGCCGACCCGGCTCTCCAGCTCCAGCCAGTGGTGAAACAGCGGCACGAACCAGCTCTGGCGCTGCACCTCGGCCAGCAGGGCACGGGGGCCGGGCTCTTCACCATGGGCGCGCCACTGCGTCAATCCCTGCCACAGGGCCTGCTGGCCGCCCCACACCCGGCGCAGCAAGGGGGTGCCCTGAAGCCAGGCGTAAGGGGCGAAGGCGTGCTCATGCTCCAGGTTGAGGGTGCCGAACCAGAGATCCACATCTTCATCCTCCCCGCTCACCCAGCGCCCGTAGTCCAGGGTACGCACCTCGAGCTGGATCCCCTGCTCTGCCAGCAGGCTGCTCATGGCGCTGGCGCACTCGTTGAACTCCAGATGCTGGTTGAAGCAGGCCAGTACCAGCCGAGCTGGCAGTCTGACCGGGCCTGGCTCGGGAAGAGGCAGGCTCTCGCGCCAGTGGGGCAGGAGGCCCAGAGCGCTGGTCCAGCCCCGCTGCAGTTCGGGTGCCACCCGGGCCATCAGGGCGATGGGGTTGAGCAGCCGGGTCAGCCACTGGCGCAGGGCCGGGTCCTGCAGGGGGACCGATCTGTCGTCCTGCAGCAGGAAGTAGCAGCCGGATTCCAGTTCTGACTCCCCGCGCATGGAACCAAGCTCCGGGGTGTCGCTGCCCAGCCTGACGTGGCTCTCCAGCCGTTCCGCCAGCTCCGGCAGCATCCAGATGTCGATCTCGTCGAGCAGGGCCCGCAGCCCGAAGTAGTCGTCAAATGCTTCGAGGCACAGGTGCAGGGGGTCGTTGGCGCTCACCCGATAGGGGCCGGTGCCCACCGGCTGCAGGGCGAAATTCGCCTCCCCCTTGAGCTCCCGCGGCAGGATGGCCGCCACCGGCTCGGCCAGCAGGTGCGGCAGCAGAGGATCCGGGCTGTCGAGATGGATGTCCAGGGTGCGCGGCCAGCGGCTCTCCAGCCGTGCCAGATGGGCGAACAGCGGGCGATCCCGCAAGGCCTGCAGGCTCTCCATCACATCCTCCACCACCAGTTCGCGGCCATGGTGAAAGCGCACCACGGGGCGCAGATAGAAGCGCCAGTGACAGGGGGCCAGACACTCCCAGTGGTGGGCGAGATCCCCCTCGATTTCCCCATTTTCCTCGTTTCGCCGGGTCAGACCGTTGAAGAGCTGGCGGCTCAGGTGAATTTCGGAGCGGCGCAAGGGCGCGGTGGGCAGCAGACCGGGCAGAGGCCGGTAGTAGGGCACCCTCAGGATCTGGCGCCCCTCCCGGGTGGCCTGGCCGAGCTGCTCGATAAGCAGCGGAGTGAGCAGATCCAGGCGATCTTCGGCCAGCCGCATCGCCTGCGCCAGCTGGCCCTGGCTCAGCAGATCCCGCAATCGGCGCCGGGTCAGGCTCTCCTGGTTGTCGAGCAGGGTGAGGCGGGAGCGCCGCCCCCGCCCTGCTTCTGCCGTCCAGCACAGCCAGCCCTGCCCTGCCATGCGGCGCAGCAGCAGGCGGGCATTGCGGGGGGTGCAGCAGAGCAGGTCCGCCACCTCGGCGAGGCTGATTTCCCGCTCGTCGCAGCCAAGCTGCTGGGCGAGCCGTTGAAATTGCTGATAAAGGCGGCTAGTAGGCATAAAAGAGGAAATCCCTTGACTGAAAGTCATCAGTTTTTACTTCCGCATTTTAGCTCAATACTGCTGGCGAACGTGAGAACCACAGCACAGGAGCACCATCATGAGCCATGCCAACCCCCTCAAACCGAACCGGATCCAGCAAACCCTCCGTCGCTACTTCCTGAGGATCCTGCCCCGCCCTCTGACGCTGGTCGAAGATCCCATGGCGCAGCTCAACCGCCTGATGCAGTGGGATATGCACCAGATAGACGACAGGGAGTATCGCCGCCGTCTCTGAGGTCGCCGTCACAAACGCCATCCGGTCACCGCCATCCCCCGGCATTGCTTTGCCGGAATGGGTGGTTTACATCGGCGCCAGGACTGCTAGATTGGACGTCTATCCATCCATAATGGTGACATCCAACAAGGAGTGTGTGATGAAAGATGCGACCCTGGCCCTGCACCACGGCTTTGCCAACGACCCCACCACCAAGGCCGTTGCCGTGCCCATCTACCAGACGGTGGCCTACGAGTTCGAGAGCGCCCAGCACGGGGCGGACTTGTTCAATCTGGCGGTGCCGGGGAACATCTACACCCGCATCATGAACCCCACCAACGATGTGCTGGAGCAGCGGATGGCCGCCCTTGAAGGGGGGATCGCCGGCTTGGTGGTCTCGGCAGGTTCCGCCGCCATCACCTACGCCATCCAGGCGCTGACCGCCGCCGGTGACAACATCGTCTCCACCCCCCAGCTCTATGGCGGCACCTACACCCTGTTCGCCCACATGCTGCCGAGCTTCGGGGTCGAGGTACGCTTCGCCAAGGATGACAGCGCCGAGGCCATCGCCGCCCTCATCGATGACAAGACCAAGGCGGTCTATTGCGAGAGCATCGGCAACCCGGCGGGCAACATCGTCGACATCGCCGCCCTGGCCAAGGTGGCCCACGCCCGCGGCGTGCCGCTCATCGTCGACAACACGGTCGCCACTCCGGTCTTGTGCAAACCCATCGAACACGGCGCCGACATCGTGGTGCACAGCCTGACCAAATATGTCGGCGGCCACGGCAACTCCCTGGGGGGCGTCATCGTCGACTCGGGCAGGTTCCCCTGGGCGGATCACGCCGAGCGCTTCCCCCAGCTGACCCAACCCGAGCCTTCTTATCACGGGGTGGTCTACACCGAGGCCTTCGGCCCGGCGGCCTTCATCGGCCGGGTGCGCACCGTGCCGCTGCGCAATACCGGCGCAGCGCTGGCGCCGATGAACGCCTTCCTGCTGCTGCAAGGGCTGGAAACCCTGAGCCTGCGCATGGAGCGCCACGTGGACAACGCTCTGCGGGTGGCCCACCACCTCAAGCACCACCCCAAGGTGGCCTGGGTCAGCTACGCCGGTCTGCCGGGTCACCCCCACTACCCGCTGGCGGAGAAGTACATGGCCGGTCGCCCCTCGGCCATCCTCTCCTTCGGCCTGAAGGACGGCTACGAGGCGGGTGTGCGCTTCTACGATGCCCTCAAGATCTTCAAGCGGCTGGTCAACATCGGCGACGCCAAGTCCCTGGCCTGCCACCCCGCCTCCACCACCCATCGCCAGTTGAGCGAAGAGGAGCAGGCCAAGGCTGGAGTGAAACCTGAGATGATCCGGCTGTCGGTGGGGATCGAAGCCATCGAGGACATACTGGCGGATCTGGATCAGGCGCTGGAGGCCTGAGTCAATCGACGAAGGAGCGGGCACCACGCCCGCTCTTTTTCATCCATCAGTGAACCGGCTACCGGGGCGCTGCGTATCACCGCCTTCCGTCACTGCGTCGAGGTTTTCATGATAGTCCTGCACCACCTGAACAAATCCCGCTCCCAGCGCATCATCTGGCTGCTTGAAGAGCTGGGCCTGCCCTACCAGATCAAGGCCTACCAGCGCGATGCCGCCACCTTTCTGGCGCCGCCCGAGCTCAAGGCCGTCCACCCCCTCGGCAAGTCGCCGGTCATCGAGTTTGACGGGCGGGTGCTGGCGGAATCCGGTGCCATCACCGAGTACCTGATCGCCCGCCACGCCCCGGACCGGCTGGCACCGGCCGCCGACAGCCCGGAGTATCCCGAATACCTGCAGTGGCTCCACTTCGCCGAGAGCTCCGGCATTCTGCCGCTGCTGCTCGACATGTTCGTGCGCAAGGATGGCAGCCCGATGCGCTTCCTGCCGGACTACGCCAAAGCCGAGTGCGCCAAGGTGCTGGGCTATCTCGATGAGGTGCTGGCAAACCGCCGTTACCTGGTGGCCAATCACCTCACCGGCGCCGACATCCTGAACTCCTTCCTGGTGGATCTGCTGGCCCAGAGCGGCCAGCTGGCCCAGTTCCCGCACCTTGAGGCCTACTGGCAGCGACTCAACACTCACCCGGCCCGCCAGAAGGCGGCAGCCCTGGAGCGCGAGCTGGACCGCAGCGCCGAATAAACGGCGGTGCCCCGATGACACCCTGCAAAACGCCCCGATGATCGGGGCGTTCTCTTTTCCGTTGGTCAGCCGGTGATCAGAGGACGAGGGAAAGGATCCGCGCCACTATGGTTGCCAGGATGACTTACAGCGCGTGGGAGAGGATCCTGGCTACCTTGTCGGGATCGATGTCCTGCTGCTCCCCGAGGGCGGTCAGCCCGAAACGCTTGAGGTTGGAGCAGATGCCGGGGATGCAGCCCTCGCTCAGCCCGTAGTCGGCAAGCCGGGTACCCACCCCCATCTGCTGGAAGAACTGCTCGGTGCGGATGATCACCTCCTCAATGCGCAGCGCCTTGTCCTCCCGGCTGGAGTGCCACACCCGCTCGGCAAACTGGGCCAGCTTCTCCTGCTTCTGGGCCGCTTGCTCCCGCAGCAGGGAGGGCAGCACCACCGCCAGACTCTGGGCATGATCCAGCCCGTGCAGGGCGGTGAGCTGGTGACCGATGGCGTGGGTGGACCAGTCCTGGGGCACACCGCGACCGATGAGGCCGTTGAGGGCCAGGCTGGCAGCCCACATCAGGTTGGCACGTACCTGGTAGTTGGTGGGCTCCGCCAGCGCCCGCGGACCGTTGTCCACCAGCACCTGCAACAGCCCTTCCGCCAGCCGGTCCTGCACCTCGCCCCCCACCGGGAAGGTGAGGTACTGCTCGAGGATGTGGACGAAGGCATCCACCACGCCATTGCCCACCTGGCGCGGTGGAAGGCTGTAGGTGGTGGCGGGATCCAGCACCGCAAACACCGGTTGCACCAGCGGATTGTAGAAGGAGAGCTTGGCCTCCCCCCGGCTCACCACGGCGGCGGGGTTGCTCTCCGAGCCGGTGGCCGGCAGGGTCAACACGCAGCCCAGCGGCAGCGCTGCCTTGATGGGGGCCTTGTCCCGCAGGATCTCCCAGGGATCGTCCCCCTCGAAGCAGGCCGCGACGGCCACGAACTTGGTGCCATCCACCACGGAGCCGCCACCCACCGCCAGCAGGAAGTCGATGCGCTCGCGCTTGACCAGATCCACCGCCTCCATCAGCTGGTCGTACTGGGGGTTGGCGCCGATGCCGGGAAACTCCAGCCACTCCCGGCCCGCCAGCGCCTGGGTCAACTGCTCATAGACCCCGTTCTGCTTGATGCTGCCACCCCCGTAGAGCACCAGCAGACGGCTGCCGACCGGGATCAGCTCCGGCAGAGTGGCTATCTGGCCTTCACCAAAGCAGATGCGAGTGGGATTGGCATATTGGAAGTTGTACACGGCAGAGCCCTCGGTTGATTGCATGCCGGGGAATTGTGCGCCTGCCGTGCCATCAGGTCAAAAACGGGAGCCTGTCGTCAAAAATACGATGCCAGCCTGCCGATGCCGGGCGCTCCTGCCCGGCTTTGCTATGGTGATAGCGGGAAGACGAGTTCGTCGCCCCCTCAAGCCCCTCCCGGGGTCCCTTTCCCACTCACAGGGTCTCTATCATGAAACTGAAGCACGCCTGGATTGCGGGTGCCCTCACCCTCTGTGCCCCTCCCCTGCTCTATGCCGCCGAGGTCACCACCCATGTGGCCGTGGCCCCCGGACAAGCCAGTCTCGCCGAAGAACTGACGGCCAGGGCAACCGTCACCGCCATCGACCTGGCCACCCGCAAGGTCAGCCTGAAAAATGCCGAAGGGCAGACCCTGGATCTGATCGCCGGGGAGGAGGTGACCAACCTTCCCCAGCTCAAGGTGGGAGATGTCGTGGCCTTGAGATATCTGCAACTGCTGGACCTGACCCTGCTCAAGGGCACCGCCGGGGTGAGAAAACGGGTGGTGGAAGTGGAAGGGGGCAAGGCGGCCGCCGGGGAGAAACCCGCAGCCGGCGCCGGCATGCAGGTAACCATCTATGCCGATGTCATCGACGTGGACAAGGCGCACCAGACCATCCGGGTCAAGGGGGTCGACCACACCCTGACCCTCAAGGTGCAGGATCCGGCCCAGTTCGCCCTCATCGCCAAGGGGGACCAGATCAAGGCCGTGCAGACCACCGCCATCGCCATCGGCATTGCCCCCCAGAGTCCCTGAACCCTGACCACGGCAGGCCGTGCCTCCCACGGCCTGCCAGCCCCGTGGCAAGGGGGCAACCCCTTGCCTTTAACGCCCAAGGATTGCCGTTTGAATCACATCATGCCTGGGAGGCGGATTTGCCGGTGAGGCGATCCATGGCCTCCTTGAGCATGGCATCGCGCTGCGCGGCCAGGTCCTTGCTCTGCGTTTCGCGCTCCTCGGCAGAGAGCGTCTTGTCATCCGCTATCCCCTTGAGCTGACGCTCGAGATCGTCAAATTTTTTGCGATCAAAGCCCAGGGCCTTGTCCACCATCTGCTGCACCCGCGCATCCTTGACGCCACCGGTCAGGACTGTGTTCTTGCCGTTCCTGGCCAGATGCTCGTAGGTCAACGCCTGCTGCGCCTTGCCGGTCAGCACCTGACTGGAGAGGCTGACCTGCTGAGACCAGCCGCTCTGCTTGTCGTCGCTGTCGCTGAGGGTCGCCAGGGCACGGTTCTGGGACGCGCTCTGGGCGAGTTGATGACCATAGGGTTTGATATCCATGAAGGCTCCACGCTCACTGCCGGCCTCGCCGGCTCCGGGGATGGTTTCCCCACCATGGGCCGGAGACAGCAAAATGCAGGCCAACTTGAGTACCCCCTCTTTCGACGGTTCAGCACGGGGTCGCAGCACGCCTCCTTCTGCACTCCATGACGAGTGCGACCAGACCCATCAAAAAAAGGCGCCCGAAGGCGCCTCTTGTGGACAGGAGTCGGCTCGTCATGACATCAGCGACGGCTGATGTGGAGCGGACCGAAGGTCTGGGCCACCGGCATGATCTCGATGCTGTTGATGTTGACGTGGGCAGGCTGCTCGCTGATCCAGAGTACGGTATTGGCGATGTCTTCCGGCAGGATGGCCTGCACCCCCTGATAGACGGTGGCCGCCTTGGCGTCGTCACCGTGGAAGCGCACGTTGGAGAACTCGGTGCCACCGCACAGGCCGGGCTCCACGTTGGTGACACGCACCGCCGTGCCCGCCAGATCCGCACGCAGGTTGAGGCTGAACTGCTTCACGAACGCCTTGGTCGCGCCGTAGACGTTGCCACCCGGATAGGGATAGGTCCCTGCGATGGAGCCGATGTTGATGACGTGGCCGCGGTTGCGCGTCACCATGCCCGGCAGCAGCAACCGGGTGATCAGGGTCAGGCCGCTGATGTTGGTGGCGATCATCTGCTCCCAGTCTTCCAGATCCGCCTTGTGGGCAGGCTCCAGCCCCAGTGCCAGGCCAGCGTTGTTGACCAAAAGATCCACCTGTTGCCATTCGGTCGGCAGCCCCTCGATGGCGGCGCGGGTGGCAGCCTTGTCCTGGACGTCGAACACCAGGGGCAGGAACTGCTCGCCCAGCTCCTCGGACAGGGCGGCCAGCCGTTCGGCGCGACGTCCGGTGCCGATCACCCGGTGGCCTGCGCTCACCAGCACGCGGCTGATGGCCTCACCAAAGCCGGACGAGGCGCCCGTTACCATTGCAATCATGTGAACCTCCATTGTTATTTGTCTTCTTGAAAAATCAGCACGTTATATGTCGCGCTTGCCCAGCTTTCGCCATGCGAACACCGCCAGATGCAGCAGGAAGAGACCCGAGCCCCCCAGCGCAAACAGCAGGCCGGTCAGGGCGTTGACCGAGGTATCGGCGCCGCACCACCACCAGACCAGCCAGCCGACGACCCCGATGAGAAAGGTCTGGGCGGCGCAGACCGGGCAGCGCCCGAGCTTGGCCCTGATGGCCGTGGCCAGGCAATCCTCGCAACTCATGATGGCGCCTGCCGCTCATCCCCCAGCGCCAGCACCAGGCGGTGGGCATGCTGGCCGGGCCCGTAATAATCGGGCAGCCGTACCCCGGGGCGAAACCCCAGCCCCTGATAGAGGGTCCTGGCTTCTGGGTTGGCGTCGGCGACCTCGAGGCGAATCGCCCCCCAGCCGGCCTCGCGCCCTTCCCGGATCACCTGCTCCAGCAGGCGGCGTGCCCACCCCTGACGGCGGACGGTCCAGCGGATGGCGAGGGTCTGGATGATGAGACGATCCCAGCCTTTGTGCTCCAGCACGCTCAAATAGCCCATCACCTGCGCCTTCTCGTCTTGCAGCAGCAGGGTGCGCCCCTTGGCCTGATTGAGCAGATAGTGCCAGCGGCTGCGGCCGAAGGCGACCTCGGGGGGAAAACAGTAGCGTTCCAGCTTCACGATGGCGCCCAAATCATCGGCTCGGGCGGCGCGCACGGTCAACACGGGGAGTCCTTGTTCGGTTATTTATCCTCAGCACCAGAAATGCGACTTGTATCACAAGTTACCAAGGCAGAATATTAGGCACTGTAACCTCTTGTTTCCCCTCGCGCCATTGTCGTGCTTGTCGGTGCATCGAAGCCCACTGGGGATCCTGCCGTTTCTGGCAGTCCTTTCTGTGGAGCCTGAAAATATGAGTACCTATGTCATCGTCGAGGAGCCGGGCGACTGGCCCTGCCATGCCGACTATCTGCTGACCGCCCGCACCTACCTGCAACACGGTCTGCCCACCACAGGGGGGCGTCCGCGCATCATCAACCTCTGCCGCAGCCTGGAACACCTGGGGGCCGGTTATTACTGCTCCCTGCTGGCCCAGGCCCGCGGCCACCACTGCCTGCCGGGATTGCAGGCCATCAGCCGGCTGCAACCCCAGCAGCCTCCCGCCAAGCTGTGGCGCAAATTGCAGGGCTGGCTGGCCCAGCAGAGCGAGGACAGGATCCGGGTGCGCGCCATCTTCGGCCAGTGCGAACAGAGTGAGCTGGCGGGGCTCGCCCGCTATTACTACGGCCTGAGCCAGTTGCCGCTGCAGGAGCTGACCCTCAAGCGCGGTCGCCACGGCTGGTCGGTGCGCCAGCAGGAGAGCCTGTCACCGCTGGCGCTGAGCCCGAGCGAGAAGGCGCTGATGGTGCAGCACGCCCAGGCGCTGGTGGGCACGGGGGACGAGGAGCAGACGGCGCCACGCTACCAGCTCGCCATCCTGGTCGACCCCAACGACGGCCGCGCCAGCAGCGATGCCCTGGCGCTGGAGCGTTTCATCAAGGCGGCCGCTGCCCAGGGGATCCAGGCCGAGATCCTGCCTCCCTCGGCCATCGAGCGGTTGCCGGAGTTCGACACCCTCTGGCTGCGCGCCGAGACCGCAGTCGGCCACTACACCTTCGAGTTTGCCCGCCGTGCCGAGCAGCTCAAGATGCCGGTCATCGACAGCTCCCGTGCCATCCTCGCCTGCAGCAACAAGCTCTATCTCTACGAGCTGATGGTGCGCAGCGGCGTGCCCATGCCCCCCACCACCGTCGTGACCCGCCGCGGCCGCCAGCATGTGGACGAACTGGTGCAGCGCCTCGGTCTGCCGCTGATGGTGAAGATCCCCGACGGCGCCCAGGGGCGCGACCTCGCCATGGCCAGCGATGACATCCAGCTCGCCCGCCTGCTGGACGAGGGGCTGGCCCGCTCCGCCCTGCTGCTGGTCCAGAGCCGGATCCCTGCCGAGTTCGACTGGCGCATCGGCTTTCTCGACGGCTCGCCGCTGTTCGCCTGCCGCCGTTACCGACCCGAACCCGGCAACCGCATCCGTCGCCGCAAACACCCCCTCGACATGAGCCGCATCGAGGCGCAGCCCCTCAACGACGTGCCGGAGCGGGTGCTGCAAACCGCCCGCCGCGCCGTGCACCAGCTCGGCAACGGCCTGTTCGGGGTGGATCTGCGCCAGCAGGGTCAGGGCTGCGTGTTGCTGGAAATCATCGACAACCCCTGGATACGTGGCGATATTGAAGACAGGGAGGCAAAGGACCTCTACGAGCGCCTCGCCCGGGCCTTCCGCCAGCGGCTGGAGAACCGGGGGCAGAGCGCGACAGGATAACAAGCATCGCGAGCAGAGGTGGATATGATGACAATGCAGTGGTGGGACATCGCGCCCCTTGGCTGGGAGAACATCCTGGTCTGTCTGGTGTGTGGCACCCTGGTGGGGCTGGAGCGGCAGCTTCGCGGCAAGCCGGTGGGGATCCGCACCTCTTCCCTCATCGTGCTCGGCACCTACTGTTTTCTCGCCATCGGTGCCGCCGTCAGCCCTCAGGGCGCCGATCAGGCGCGGGTGCTGGGTCAGCTCATCACCGGGGTCGGCTTTCTCGGGGCCGGGGTCATGATGACCCGGGATGGTCAGGTGCTGGGGGTGACCTCCGCCGCCGCCATCTGGATGCTGGCCGCCCTCGGCGCCCTCATCGGCATGGACATGCTGCATCAGGCGCTGCTGCTCACCGTCGTCACCCTCTCCATCCTGGTGGGGGTGGACTATCTGGAAGCCAGCTTCAAGAGCCTGCGCCGCGGGGTGCACAATCGGCTGGAACACTGGCGCCACGGGGCCGAGCCCTCGGTCTCTTCCCGCCGGGACGATCTGGGCAGCGGCATCGAGAAGTAAGCCGCCACCATGAAAAAGGGCTCCATCATGGAGCCCTTTCTGTTGTCTGCCTCCCTCAGCGCACCAGCAGGAAGCGACCGGTGAGGGGTGGCAAGTCCACCGTCACGCTGCTGCCACCGATGGCCAGGTTCTCGCCGCTCTGCAGATCCACCAGGGCGCTGCCGCTGCGCAGCTTGCCGACCGGCACGGCGTAGCTCTGGGGCGTGGTGGAGACGTTGAGCAGGTAGACTACTTGCTCGCCCGCCGTCTGCTTGATGTCGCCATAGACGCTCCCCTCGGCCACCAGCTTGACCCGCTCCCCCTGATAGAGGGCCGGGTGCCCGGCGCGCAAGGCCAGCAGATCGCTCAGCCACTGCTTGAGCTCGGCCTGCTCGCTGCTCGGCACGAAACCGGTGACACCGGGCACCTTGCCATCGCTGCGGGCCACGTGATCATCGCAGAGCCCCTGGGCCGCACAGTCGCCCCCCACCTGACTGGCAAAGCCAGGCACCTCGTCGCCAAACTCCTCGCCATAGTAGAAGGTAATGGGACCGGAGCGGGCAGCCATGAAGCTGAAGGCCGCCTTGTGCCGCTGCCAGTAGTCCGCCCCATTGAAGTTGCCCCGCTCCAGCAGATCGCCGAAGCGCACCAGATCGTGGTTGCCCAGCATCAGGTTGGGCATGGCGTGGTCCGGGTAGTTCTCCACCTTGTTCCAGCTGGCGTCGAGCACGCTGGCCCCCTGCCCGCCCTTGCCGGACTCTTCCACCGCCAGCGCCTGTACCAGACCGTAGCGCAGGGGGAAGTCGAACGCCGAAGAGAGCGCCGGGTTGTCGCTCGGGCCATAGGCCTGGGTGCGGATCTCGTCGGCGCCCTTCCACACTTCCCCCACCATGTAGCCGAGGGTGCCCCACTGCTGGCCGGCGGCCTTGCGCGCCGCGCTGGCCCGCGCCACCTCGCTGCGAATGGCGCGCCAGTCATCCAGCCCCAACTGATAAGCCTGATCGAGGCGCCAGCCGTCGATGCCGTACTGCTCGACCCAGTAACGGGCCACCTCCTTGAAGTAGGCCAGACTCTCGGGCTGGCTGTAATCCACCAGCTGGCCCGGGTAGCCTGCGCCGCCGCTCTTGAGGGCAGGCAGCCGCCCCTCTGGTGAAGGCTTGCTCACCCCCACCTTGTTGACGTGGCCGAACACCCCGTCGAGGAAGACATAGAGCCCGCGCTGGTGCGCCCCGTCCACCAGTTGCTTGAGCTGGGCGTTGCTGCCGAAGTTGGGATCCACGTTGAAGAAGTCGCAGGCGAAGTAGCCGGTGGCATCCAGCCGGTCGTCCCCGGCCTGGCCAGCGCAGGAGTCAAACACCGGGGTCAGCCAGATGGCGTTGACGTTGAGGCTCTTGATGTGGTCGAGGCTGTCGATGATCCCCTGCAGATCGCCGTTGTGCCGGGAGGGGCCGTAACCAACGCCGTAGTTGGCGCTGCCGTCGCCGTCGACGAAGGACTCCACCATCACCTGGTAGGTGCGCAGGTTGCAGGCTGGCTGATCATTGCCGTAGCAGGCGCGGCTGGCCGACGCGGGGGGCGGATTGACCACCGGGGGCTGGGGGTCACTGCTGCCACCGCCTCCCCCGCTGCCGCAAGCCGTCAGTAACAGGGCGGCCCCGATGAGGCCGCCACGACGCAACGTTCCTTGTTTCATTGTTATGTTCCCGCTGTGGTGGATGGGCGCCCAAAGCGCCGCACTGGGGTCATGATATCGACCTGACCGACGCGGGTCTGTGACTGAAAACGTTACCTGACTCAACGAGTTAGCATGTCAGAATCGATGCATGTTGCGATCGGGGAAGGCGGCGCGCTCGTCGATGGGCAGGATCAGGTGGTAGACCTCGTGGGCCGCCAGGGTGAAGCCCGTGGGCCACGCCAGTTGATGGCGATCATCGATGAAGACACGGGCGAAGCGACGCTCGGTCTCCATGGCCGCAAACAGCGGCTGGCCGCGCCAGGGGGTGAGATCCAGCACGCCTGTGGTGCCGTCGGAGAGCACCACGAACAAAGACCAGCCCTGCATATATTCCACATCGATGAAGACCGGCATCCCTTCGGCTCCGATTGAGAAATTCGGCGCCATTATAGGCACGACCCTTGTCTCGATGTGCCAGCAGGATCACAGTTTTCCCAGCGTTTTATGCTCTCTTCGAACCCTGCATCCCGTCACAAAAAAATCATAAAACGTGCCAACTTTTCCATGTATACCCCATGCCCATGCAACCTTTGCCAGGCGCCACTGTCATACTCCTGCACCATAACAACAATGCGTCCGGGGACTGGGCGCAAACAGGTTTGCAGGAACAATATGACCACCATCAGACAATGGCTGGGACCGGTTTGGCCCATCGCCGTATTTTCATTGATCGCGCTCATCTCCCTGACCGTCAGCCGCCTTGGCCTGGGGCTCTGGCAACTGGAACGGGTGGATGCTGTCTCTGGCTGGCAGGAGATGCTGCTGCAAGGCATTCGCGTCGACGTCGCCACCCTCTGCTGGGTCTGGGGCGTACCCGCCGTCTTGACCCAGTTGCTGGCCGGGCCCCACGCGCCGGGGCGGCTCTGGATGCAGCTTATCCGGATCTGGCTCACCCTGGGGCTCTGGCTGATGCTCTTTCTCGAGATCTCCACTCCCGCCTTCGTCACCGAATACGGGGTGCGCCCCAACCGCCTCTATGTGGAGTACCTCATCTATCCGAAGGAGGTGCTCTCCATGCTGTGGGCTGGCCGCAAGGGCGAGCTGCTGCTGGCCGTGATCTTCAGCGGCGCCGTACTCGGCGGTGGCTGGTGGCTGAGCGGCCGCCTGGTGCGTGACCTAAGCTTCCCCCGCTGGTACTGGCGCCCCGCCTTCGCCCTGCTGATCCTCGCCGTCGGCTTCCTCGGCGCCCGCTCCAGTCTCGGCCATCGCGCCCTGAATCCGGCCATGGTGGCCTTTGCCGACGATCCCCTGGTCAACGCCCTCACCGTCAACTCCGCCTACTCCCTCTTCTTTGCCATCAAGCAGATGGGGGCCGAGGAGGATGCCAGCCAGTTTTACGGCAAGATGGCTGACCATCAGGTACTCGACATAGTCCGCGAGGAGAGCGGCCGCCCTCTCGGCGATTTCACCTCTGCCGATCTGCCGAGCCAGACTTTCAACACGGCCAGCTACCAGGGCAAGCCCAAAAACCTGGTGATCCTGCTGCAAGAGAGCCTGGGGGCCCAGTTCGTCGGCACCCTCGGCGGCCTGCCGCTCACCCCGAACATCGATGCCTTGTCGAAAGAGGGTTGGGCGTTCGAGCAGCTCTACGCCACCGGTACCCGTTCGGTACGCGGCATCGAGGCGGTGCTCACCGGCTTCACGCCGACCCCGGCCCAGGCCGTGGTCAAGCTCGGCAAGAGCCAGACCAACTTCTTCACCATCGCCGACCTGCTCAAGCAGCGAGGCTATGACACCAGCTTCATCTATGGTGGCGAGAGCCACTTCGACAACATGCGCAGCTTCTTCCTCGGCAACGGCTTCACCACCATCGTCGAGCAGAAGGACTTCAAGAACCCGGTGTTCGAGGGATCCTGGGGCGCCTCGGATGAAGATTTGATGGCCAAGGCCAACGAGACCTTCGCGGCGCTGCACAAGGAGGGCAAACCCTTCTTCAGCCTGGTGTTCAGCTCCAGCAACCACGATCCCTTCGAATTCCCCGACAACCGCATCGCCCTGTACGAGCAGCCCAAGCAGACCCGCAACAACGCCGCCAAGTACGCGGACTACGCCGTCGGCGAGTTCTTCAAGAAGGCCAGGGCATCGGACTACTGGCAGGACACCCTGTTCCTGGTCATCGCCGATCACGACAGCCGGGTCGGGGGAGCCAGCCTGGTGCCCATCCCCCGCTTCCATATCCCGGGGGTCATCCTGGGGGACGGCATAGCACCGAGAAAGGACCCCCGCATCGTCAGCCAGATCGACATGGCCCCGACCCTGCTCTCCCTCATGGGCATCAGTGCCGACTACCCCATGCTGGGCAAGGATCTCACCCGCATGCCCGCCGACTGGCCGGGACGCGCCATCATGCAGTACGACAAGAACTTCGCCCTGATGCGTGGCAAGGATGTGGTGATCCTGCAGCCCGAGCGGGCGCCGGAAGGCTTCATCTACGAGGATGCGACCGAGACGCTCACCCCGGCGCCGCAGCCGGGCGCCATGAAGGATGCCGCCCTGGGGCTGGTCCTGTGGGGCAGCCTGGCCTATCAGCAGGGGCTCTACCGGACGGCGCAGGACAGCCGGCTGGCTCTCAACTGAGGAACCGCCCACAAAAAAACCGCCCTCGGGCGGTTTTTTCTTGCGGCTCGCACCGTCAGGGGTGGGGGAAGCAGGGAAGCGAGCGGCTGAACCTGTGCTCGAACACCAGGGAGGTCTCGAGGTGCACCACCTCTTCCCGGGAGGTGAAGTGATCGAAGACGAAATTGCGCAGGTGTTCGGTATCGGAGACGCACAGGTGCACCAGGAAATCATCCTTGCCACCCATGTGGAACAGGCTGATCACCTCGGGCAGGGCCAGGATGGCGTCGCGAAACGCATCGATGATCTGGCGACTGTGACGGGCCAGTTGCAGGGAGACCATGGCCTGGATGTGACCGCCCAGGGCCTGGTAATCCACCTCGCAGTGCGCCCCCTTGAGCACGCCATCCTGCTGCAGCTTGCGCACCCGCTCCAGACAGGTGGACGGCGCCACCCCGACCAGGGCCGCCAAATCCTTGTTGGTCATGCCCGCATCGCGAAACAGATGGGCCAGGATGTCCAAGTCCAGTTGATCCAGGTTTCTCATCTTTACTCCTTGCATCGCTCGATTTTTTTAGACTCTGCCCGTAAACCGGGCCGAACACAACGCAGATTGACATCGCCTCCGGCCCCTCTATGCTGTGCCGCACCCGCGGGATGCCGATCCCGTTGATCCCGGCCACCACGAGGAACCCCATGCTCAGTGCCCATCCCTTCTGGAGCCTGGACATTCCACGGCTCGACGGCCAGCTCCTGCTCACCCCCTGCCCCGGCAGCCAGCAGGTCCCCATGGCCGACGCCCTTGCCCAGTTGCAGCTGGCCGGTGCCGGCGGGGTGCTTACCCTGATGACGGAAGAAGAGCTGGCCCTGTGCGGGCCCCTCTCTCTCGGGCAGCTGGTGCAGGCCAGAGGCATGAGCTGGTTCCATCTGCCCATTGCGGATGACGAGGCACCGGATGCAGCCTTCGAACAGGCCTGGCCCGGGGTGCAACCCCGACTGCTCGCCCTGCTGCGCGAGGGACGGCACCTTGCCATTCACTGCCACGGCGGAAGCGGGCGTACCGGGCTGGCGGCCGCCCTGCTGCTGATGACCCAGGGGCTGCCCCAGCAGGAGGCCATGACCCTCATCCGGGCCAGACGGCCACGGGCCTTCACCCTGGCCTGCCACCGTCACTGGCTCGATACCCGTGGGCGGCGGCTGGCCGGGGCGGACTGATGGGCTCTATCCCTTGGGCTGCTGGTAGGTAAACACCTTGCCGATGTCTTCCACCTTGTAGCTGGTCAACTGGTAGACGTAATAGTTGAGCCAGTTGGAAAACAGCAGGTGACCGTGGCTGCGCCAGGTGGCGCGCGGGGTCTGGCTCGGGTCGTTGTTCGGGTAATAGTTGACCGGAATGACGGGGGTGAGCCCGGCCGCCAGATCCCGCCTATATTCCCCATCCAGGGTCAGAGCGTCATATTCCGGATGGCCGGTGACGAACACCTGGCGACAATCCTTGGTGGCGGCCAGATAGACACCCGCCTCTTCCGACTCGGCGAAGATCTGCAGATCGGTGTGGGCGCGGATGAGATCCCCGTCGAAGGCCGCATAACGGGAGTGGGGCGCCACGAATTCGTCATCGAAGCCACGCAGCAGCGCCTCGTGCTCGTCGAGGCGGTGGTGGCGATAGACCCCGGAAAGCTTCTCGCCGTGGGTCTGTTTCTCCATGCCGTACAAGGCTTTCAGCGCCGCCTGCACCGCCCAGCAGAGGAAGAGGGTGGAGGTGACATGCTGATGGGACCACTCGATGATCTCGACGATGCGGGGCCAATAGACCACCTCCTCGAACTCCACCAGCCCGAGCGGCGCCCCCGTGATGATCATGCCGTCGTAGTTGTTGCCTCTCACCTGCTCGAAGTCGTGATAGAAGTTCTCCAGGTGCGCCTGGGGCGTGTTTTTCGACTCCCGATCGTCGATGCGCAACAGATCCACGTCCACCTGCAAGGGCGAGTTGGAGAGCATCCGCATCAGCTGGATCTCGGTTTCTATCTTCTTGGGCATCAGATTGAGGATGAGCACCCGCAGCGGGCGGATGTTCTGGGTGACGGCCCGGGATTCCGTCATCACGAAGATGTTCTCCTGCCCCAGCACTTCGGCGGCGGGCAACTGGTCCGGGATCTTGATCGGCATGCTGACTCCCTGTACTGCATCGGTAAATATGTCTGGACATCTAGAAGCCTATAATAAAGCGCTCCCGCTGTCATCAGATACCTTTTGTATTCACCCCGCCCTTTGACTAGCATACGGCTCAGTGTGTCCCTCGTGCCCAACCCCATGACAGGAATCAAGATCTCCGTAGAACGGCTGCAAGTCGGCAATTATGTCTCCCTGCCTTTGGGATGGCGTGAGCACCCGTTTCTGTTCTCCAGCTTCAAGCTCAAGAGCGAGGAGGAGATCGAGCTCATTCGTCGCCTTGGCCTCAAGCTGGTGACCATCATTCCCGACAAGAGCGACACGCCGCCCAAGCCCCTCGGCCAGACCCAGCCCCAGGCAGATGAGGTTGAGGGGGAAGGTCTCCTCGCCCGCCAGGAGGAGATGCAGCAGGAGAAACTGCGGCGCATCGAGCAGTTGCAGCGCTATCGCCGCGACCTGCAGCAGTGCGAGAAACAGTTCCGCCAATCCCTGGCCCAGGTGCGCAACCTCATGGGCAAGATCCAGTCCCGCCCCCTCAACGCCATCAGCGAGGCCCAGGAGCTGATCAACGCCATGACGGAGCAGCTCCTCTCGGTAGACGAGATGGTGCTGCACCTGGTCTCTGACAGCGATGATGGCAACAGCCTGCAGTTTCACTCCCTCAACGTCAGCGTGCTCAGCATGCTGCTCGCCCGGGAGTGCAAGTTGCCGGCCGAGGCGATCCGCCAGGTCGGCATGGGGGCCCTGTTCCATGACATCGGCAAGCTGAGGATCCCGAGCCAGATCCTGCGCAAGACGGAGCCGCTGACCAAGCCGGAGCAGAACCTGATAGCCCAGCATCCCCGCTACGGCCTGGAACTGCTGGGGCTGGTCAGCGATTTTCCGGAAGCGGCCAAGCAGATAGTGCAGAACCACCACGAGTATCTGGACGGCACCGGCCCCCAAGGGCTCAAGGGCGATCAGCTCGATCCCCTCACCCAGATCGTCTCCCTCATCAACGAGTACGACAACCTCTGCCACCTGGAGGCCAAGGTGCCCTACGCGGCCCTCGGCAGCCTCTACAAGCAGCGCAAGTCCCAGTTCAACGCCGATCACCTCGGCATGCTGATCCGGCTGATGGGGGTCTATCCCCCGGGCAGCGTGGTGCAGCTCTCCAACGGCCAGGTGGGGCTGGTGATGTCGGTCAACGCCTCCCGCCTGCTCTACCCCGCCGTGCTGGTATACGACCCCCGCATTCCGCGCCAGGAGGCGGCCATCATCGACCTCGACGCGGCCGGGCTGACCATCGCCAAGGTGATCCAGCCCAAACGCCTGCCCCCGGCGGTGTTCGAATACCTCAACCCCCGCACCCGGATCAGCTACTACTTCGAACACGGCAAGCCCTGAGAGGGCTGGCCCCACCCAAGGAGTCCCCATGCGCATCGAGATCATCAGCACAGGCGACGAGATAGTGACCGGCCTGGTGGTGGACACCAATGCCGCCTGGCTCAGTGCCCTCTTGCTGGAGCAGGGCTGGCAGGTGTGCCGCCGCGCCACCGTGGGGGACAACCTCGCGGATCTGACAGCCGTGCTGCAGGAGAGCGCCAACCGCGCCGAGGTGGTACTGGTGTGCGGGGGGCTCGGCCCCACGGCGGACGACCTCACCGCCCAGGCCGCGGCCGAGGCGTTTGACCAGCCCCTGACCCTGTTCCCGGACTGGCTCGCCACCATGGCCGAACGCTATGCCAGCCGGGGCCGCACCATGGCACGGAGCAACACCAAGCAGGCCTGGCTGCCCCGGGACTGCGAGATCCTCGACAACCCGGTGGGCACCGCCTGCGGCTTTGTGGTCCGCCACCCGGCCAGCCACGGCCAGAGCCGGCTTTTCTTCACCCCGGGCGTGCCGTTCGAGTTCAAGCAGATGGTGCGCGAACAGATCATGCCCCGCCTCAAGGCGCTGGCCGGGGAAGAGACGGACACCGAGCTGCGCCGTTTCTACACCTTCGGCGTCTCGGAGTCCGCCCTCAGCGACATGCTGGATGCGGCCCCCTGGCCTGCCGGCATCGAGCTGGGCTACCGCTCCTCCATGCCTCTCATCGAGCTCAAGCTCATCGGCCACGGTGCCAGCACCGCCGACATGGACGCCGCCGAGGCGAGGCTGCTTGCGGCCATCGCCCCCTGGCTGGTAGGGCGTGGCAACGAGGCGCCTGCCAGCCAGATCCTGGCCCTGCTGGGGGAGCGGTCGCTGCACCTGCAAGAAGGGGAGAGCCGGGGCGCCCTGCTGGCCATGTGTCACGGGCACCCGGCCCTGACCGCCGGCTTCAGCCACACCCTGAGCGACGATCTGACTCAACTGGCGGTGCCCGCCGCCCCCCTGAGCCTCACCATAGGCCGTGCCGGGCCGGACGGCGTGCCGCTGCTGCTCTGCGCCGACGGGCAACTGCACGGCCAGACGCTCAGGGTCAGCCACCCGGATCCCGCGAGCGGTCGCCGGATCCTCGCCTTCGCCGCCCTCGACATGCTGCGCCGCCACCTGCTGGGGCTGCCGGTGCTCGCCGATTACCTCACCCTGACCCGAACGGCCAGATGCCAGGAAGGCGCCCGGGGCTAGAAGTGAGCCAAGCCTGCGCCGCCATGGACCCAGTACCCGGCGAGCGCCAGGGTCAGCAGGCAGAAGGCCCTCTCGTAACCCCCGCCGCTCTTGAGGGGCAGGCCGGGCAGGCGAAAGCGCCGACGCCAGGGCCAGAGCAGGGGAATGCCCATGGGGGTGAGCCAGTCCCCCAGCAGATGGCTGAGATAGCCCACGATGAGGGCATCCTTCACCGCCCCCGACAGCAACCAGGGGGCTTCTACCTGGGCCAGCCCCCAGACCCCCATCCCCACCGCCAGCAGGCTGTGGGTGAAGCCACGATGGCCGAACAGCCGGGAGAGCGGCCCCGAGATCCAGGGCAGTTGCCGCCCGAGCAGGGAGCGGGGGTGATCGAGATCCGGCAGCAGGGCGCTCGCCAAGGCCATGGGGACGATGTGCCACAGGCTGGCATCGGCCAGGGCCGGAGTCAGTTCGACCTTGTGGGCAAGCAGGACGCAGGTGACGGAAAACAGCAGGTGGCCTTGGGCGGTCATGGGCTCATTCGGTTGGACAGAAAAAGGGGCTGATCGGTGGCGACCAGGGTCCTCGCCCTGGGGCGGCGGCAGATTAAAATCCTTCTCTTCCTGCCTGGCAAGGTGATTTGCATCGCCACCTTCAACGTGATGGACACTCTGGATAGCGAAAGCATAAAAAGTCAGCATATTGCGCTAAAAAACTGCAATGGAGCCTATGGCATGGCCGGGTCTGCCCCTCTCCCGTCAGCCGATATTTCCTCAACCCGGCTCACCCATTTGCATTCAGATCGTTGACCCGGAAGGAAAAATACCCGAATACTGCGCGTTGGATCCGCCCCGGCGGCATTGGATGCCGGCAAGGAGAGGCCCCGGCATGGGGCAAACCGGACAGGGACAACGAAGGAGGGCCCGGTGTTAAGCAAAGCGTGGTTTCAGCTGTCGGCCGACATGAGCTATGTCTGCCTGCGCATCACCCCGGGCCTCACCGAGCCCATCCAGGAAAGCGACGTCCTGGCCCTGCTGCGACTCTCCAACTGTCGGCGCTACGAACCCCTCGGCGAGGGGATCCGCGAAGCCGTCACCCTGCTCAACGCTCTCATCGCAGAGCCGGATGCCCCCGCGCATCCGCCAGTCCCCATTGCCCGGCGCCAGGATGCCAGGCTGCTCATCCAGGTGGACAAGGACCAGATGAGCGCCAGGGCGCAGATCACCGCGGACTGGGGCGGCCAGCCCCTGACCCTGGCCCGGTTGCAGGAGGCCCTGGCGGCCAGCACGGTCAAGCAGGGGGTGAGCGAGCGACTGCTTGCCGCCGCCATCCAGGCAGCGGGTGAGGCGGCCCCCGGTGCCCAGCTCAATCCCGTCATCGCCCTCGGCAAGGCCGCCAGGCACGGCCTGGATACCCGCCTGGAGCGGCTGGTGGAGACCGCAGCCGAGCGGATCCTCAAACCCCAGGAGCGGGATCACGGCAAGGTGGACATGCGCGACCTCGGCACCCTGCTCACCGTCAAGGCGGGGGCGTTGCTGATGCGCAGGCACCCCGCCACCCAGGGCATCGACGGCTTCACCGTGACGGGCCAGACCCTGACCGCCCGCCACGGCAAGGAGAGCGCCATGACGCCGGGTGACGGCACCTGCCTCTCCCCCGAGGACCCGGACCTGCTGCTGGCGACCCGCCCGGGGCTCCCCTGTCAGGAGCGTGCCGGGATGCGGGTCGACGAGGTGCTCAACGTCAAGCAGGTCGACATCCGCCACGGTCACGTCGAGTTCGAGGGATCCCTGCTGGTCACCGGGGACGTCATGCCCGGCATGCGCGTCAAGACCAGCGGTGACGTGGTGATCGGCGGCTTCGTCGAGGGCGGCTACATCGAATCCGGCGGCACCATCACGGTGCGCAACGGCATCATAGGGCGCAAGCTGGCGGACGACGAATACCTCTGCCACCTCAACGCCGGGGGGGAGATCCACGCCAGCTATGCCCAGTACGCCAGGCTGGAGGCCGATGGCGACATCCATATCCTGAGCCAGCTCAGTCACTGCTATTGCCGCAGCGGCCAGGATCTCAAGGTGGGGGACAGCGCCATGCGCAAGGGGCACCTCATCGGCGGCATCAACATCGCCAATCGGCTCATCATGGCCCCGGTGCTCGGAGCCTCGGCGGCCAACCGGACCCGGTTGCAGATCCTCGGTGGCTATTTCAGCCAGAAGGAGCAGGAGCTGGCGCTGCGCCAGCGCAAACAGACCTGCGCCGAGCAGATAGACAAGCTGCAGGATCTCATCCTGCGTCTGCTGCAACTGCCCCGTGACAAGCGCAATCCCGAGACCCTGCAGAAGATCAAGGCGCTGCGCACCCGCCAGTTCGACGAGAGCAAGAGCCTGGACGAGCAGCTCGTCGAGGCGCAGCGGGAGCTGCAGGCGCTCATGGCCAACATGGACATCATCGCCACCCAGCGCCTCTTCCCCGGCGTCGAGGTGGAGATGGCCCACCACCACAACAGGGTCGACATCGAGCACGGCCCCATCCACTTCGCCATCCGGGAAGATCAGCTGCAACTGACCCCCTACCAGGGCCAGCGCTGAGGGGCAACGTGCCCCCGCGTCGGCAAGGCGGCGTGATCCCGGCGGCGATTTTCGCTACACTCGGCCTCCCCATGGCCCCATCGGGCGGGCCGGCCAGACTCAGGTAGTGAGAAGATGTACAAGCTGATCGCATTGGATATGGATGGCACCCTGCTGACCCCAGAGGGCCGAATCTCCCCCCGCACCCAGGCCGCCATCGCGGCAGCCCGCGCCAAGGGCGTGACCGTGGTGCTGGCCTCCGGCCGCCCGCTGGAAGGCATGACCGCCGCCCTGACCGAGCTGGGCCTCACCGGACAGGATGACTACGTCATCTGCTACAACGGCGCCCTGGTGCAGCAGGTGTCCGAGCAACGCATCATCCGCAGCCAGTTGCTGACCGGCAGCGATGCCCATGCCATCGCCCACCTGGCCTGTGAGCTGGGGGTGAACATCCACGGCTTCTCCGTCCGCCAGGGGCTCATCAGCCCCAGGATCAGCCCCTACACCGAGCACGAATCCCGCCTCATCGGTCAACCCATCAACCTGGTGGACTTCGCCACCCTGCCCGACGACGAGCAGATCATGAAGGTGATGATGATTGACCCAGAGCCCCTGCTCTCCCGCGCCATCGCCCAGCTGCCCGCCGAACTCCACGAGCGCTATACCGTGGTGCGCAGCGCCCCCTACTTCCTCGAGTTCATGAACAAGCGCAGCAACAAGGGCACCGGCGTCGCCGCCCTGGCCGAGCACCTGGGGCTGGATGCCTCCCAGGTGATCGCGGTGGGGGATGCGGGCAACGATCACCACATGATCGCCTACGCCGGACTCGGGGTCGCCATGGGCAACGCCACCGACGAGATCAAGGCGCTGGCACAGCACACCACGGGGCGCAACGATGAAGACGGGGTCGCCCAGGTGATCGAACGTTTCATCCTGAACGCCTGAGTCGACAAGGGGCCCTGTGGGCCCCTTCTGCTATCCGGTCGCCCGGCCAGATGTTTAATATATCAACCATCAAATCTCTCGCCGCACCAGGCATTCCCCCTCAAGCCCCTTTAAATGGGACTCACAGCCGTATCCCGACATCAACGGTTAACATAATTGCATCATTTTGTTTGACATATTGAACGGCCTTGGCAGACTGGAGGCAGGATCCAGGCTGTCGTTGCCAAGGCTGACCGACGATTCTGGCACGCTGGCGCGACCCTGATCCCACGACCATGCCTTGAGGCATGCCCTTGCGAGCCGAGGCGGCAAGGGCCTTCCCAAGGCGCAGGATGAGACCGCCAAGGATAGCCAAGGTGACCTATGCCCAACCCCAGTTCCCATAACAAACCCGTCGTGCTGATGACCATGGGGGCCCAGGCCCGCAGTGGCCACGCCTACCAGGTCATGACCCACAAATACATCAAGCCTCTGGTGGAGATCAGCGGCTGCGTGCCGCTGCTGGTGCCCACCTGCTGTGGCACCGAGGATCTGGAGCAGTATCTGGACCTCGCCGACGGGGTCTATCTGAGCGGTGCCGGATCCAACATCGATCCTGCCCTCTATGGCCAGGAGAACCTCACCCCGGAGAAGCCCCAGGACAGGGACAGGGATCTGTTCGATATTCCCCTGGTACGCGCCGCCCTCGACCGTGGCCTGCCGATCCTCGGGATCTGCCGCGGCATGCAGGAGATCAACGTGGCCCTGGGGGGCGACATTCACCAGAAGGTCTATTGCGAGCCGGGTTATGACGATCATCGGGAGGATGCGGATGACCCGGTGGACGAGCAGTATGGCGAGAGCCATCAAGTCGAGCTGGTGCCCGGTACCTGGCTGGCCGAGCTGATGGGGCAGCCGTCGATTCCGGTCAACTCCCTCCACGGGCAGGGGATCAAGACGCTGGCCAAGGGGCTGGCCCCCCTGGCCCATGCCGAAGACGGGCTGATCGAGGCGATCCACGCTCCCGCCCTCTCCCCCTTCCTGCTGGCGGTGCAGTGGCACCCGGAGTGGAAGGCCAGCGAGAACCCCCACTCCATCAAGCTCTTCACCGCCTTTGGCGACGCCTGCCGCCGGTTCAGGCAGCAGGTCGGCTAGTCGCCGACCCCTTGCCCTTGAGCCTGGGCAGGGCCCCGTGCATCGGGGGCTGCCCAGAGGCATCCGACGTGACGGGCCTGTGAACCCCACACGCCATCAAGCTGCCCACTGCCTTCGGCGACGCCTCCTGCCCGCTCAGACAGCAGACGGGCTAGTCGCCAAATCCCTTGCCCTTGAGCTTGGGCAGGGCCCCGCGATCAGGGCGCAGGGTTCGGCAGACATCCAGCCCCTTGAGGCCCCGCTGGATATGGTCCGGGGCCTGCCCGAGCACCATGCCGTTGCCGCGATAGAGCCGGGCATCCTCCAGCTCGAACAGCTCGCCGCCGATGAGCAGTTGCTCCCGGCCATTCACCACCTTGCCCCGTTTCAGGGGCAGGGTCATGTCCACCTGGACCTCGCCGGTGGCGCACCCCTCGCGCCAGCGCGCCTCGTTGGAAAACGGGGAGATGGCGATCTCCCGCCAGGATCCGTCCCTGAACTCCATCCGGTAACGGTCTTGCACCAGATCGCATCCCGCCAGCACCATGGGGATCGCCAGCCAGATGACACCCTTCATTCCCTTCACGCCCTTGCTCCCTTGTTGTTATTGCCAGATATAGATCACGGAATCTGTCCCTCACCCCCAGCTCAGAGCAGCAGGGTGGCCAGATCCTGCAGCTGCCCCAGCTCCACATCCGGCAGCAGCGACAGCGACTGCCAGGACTGACCGCTCTCGTTGAGCCAGGCGGCCCGAAAGCCGTGCAGCCTGGCCCCCAGCACGTCGGTCACCGGGTGATCCCCCACATGAAGGATGCGGCCGGGGGCCAGCCCCAGGGCCTCTTGCACCTGCACGAACATGTCGGGCGCCGGTTTCATTCTGGCTCCCGCCCCCGCCTTGCAGACCAGGGTGAAGTAGCCAGCCAGACCCGCCTGCTCCAGATCCAGGTTGCCGTTGGTGATCACCGCCAGCGGGTAGCGCGCCGCCAGACGAGCCAGCAGGGCGTGAGTCGCCTCGCTCACCTCTATCTTCGAGCGCTCGGCCATGAAACCGGTGAACACCGCCCGGGCCTGCTGCTCCGCCAGCCCGGGCTCCATGCCCCCCTGCACCAGGGCCTCGCGAATGCCCCGCTGCCGCGCCAGGCTGACGTCGTGGCTCAGCGCCGGGTGGTCCAGCAGCAACTGGCGCTTGAGCGCGAGCCAGCGCGGTTTGTCCAGCATGGCGGTAGCCAGGTATTCGCTGCGCAGGTGGTCCAGCATCCACTGTTCCGCCCGCGCGATGGCGGGGCCGTTGTCATAGAGGGTGTCGTCCAGATCGAACGAGATGGCGGCCACCGGCTGCCAGCGACGGTAAAACTGCATGGCTGTTCCTCTTTACTCCTCATCCTCTGGCGTTGCGAGCTCCCGCCTGACCCGGGCGACGTGGAGATTGTCATCCCAGCAGATCGCACACCACATCACTCATCCTCCGGCGTTTCCGGATCCCGCTTCGCCCGCGGGTGGGCACTGTCATATACCTTGGCCAGATGCTGGAAGTCGAGGTGGGTATAGATCTGGGTGGTGGAGAGATCCGCATGCCCCAGCAGCTCCTGCACCGCCCGCAGGTCGCCGGAGGATTCCAGCATGTGGGTGGCGAAGCTGTGGCGCAGCTTGTGGGGGTGCACGTGGGCATTGAGAGCCTGCTTGTTGCCCCAGCCGTCGAGCCGCTCCTGTACCGAGCGGGCCGAGAGCCGCTGCCTGCGCTTGGAGACGAACAATGCCTCCCCCTCGTCACCGGCCAGCAGGGGGCGTACCTTGAGCCATTTGTGCAACCACTCCACCGCCATCCGCCCGATGGGCAGCACCCGCTCCCGCGAGCCCTTGCCGATCACCCTGAGCTGGCGCTCGTCGAGCTTCACATCCGCGAGGTTGAGCCCCACCAGCTCGGCAAGGCGCAGGCCGGAGGAGTACATCAGCTCCATGATGGCGCGATCCCGTACCGCCAGCGGATCCTGCTCGTCGGTGATGTTGAGCAGCTGGTACATCTCGTCCACGTCCAGGTTCTTGGGCAGGGGCCGCCCCTGCTTGGGGGTGACGATGCCCCGCGCCGGGTTGGCGGTGAGCCGCCCCTGGCGCACCTGCCAGTCGCAGAAGCTGCGCAGGGCCGACACCTTGGTGGCAAGGGAACGGGGCGCCAGCCCCCCCTTGTGCATCCGGGTCACCAGACTGCGCACCTGGCTCGCCTCGAGCCGGGCCCAGTCGTCGACCCCGAGCTTCACCAGCTCGGCGGTCATGGCTTCCAGGTGGGCCTGATAGTTGCTGCGGGTGTGGGGGCTGAGCTGGCGCTCGACCCGCAGGTATTCGATAAAGGCGTCCAGCTCCCCCGCCAGTGCGACCGGCAGGGGGTCGGCGGCAGGGAACACCTTGGCAGGGGATCGGGTCGTTGCCTTAGCCACGGGCCAGCTCGGGCAGACGCAGCTGCAACAGACGCCCCAGCTGACCCAGCAGCAGGGTGTCGTTGTGGGGGGTGAAGTGGCTGGGATCCGAGCTCGCGAAGGCCAGCACGCCGAGCTCCCCGAGCCGCATCAGGGCCACCGAGTTGACCAGCACATCATTGCCAAACAGCGCCTGCTTCTCGCTCTGGTTGAGGCGGCCGAAATAGTAGTCCGTGCCGGGCAGGCGCTGCCCCAGCAGTTGTTCGAGCTGTTTGCCCTGCGCCAGGAAACGCTGCTCGGGGCCGCTCAGCTGGAAATGCCTGGGATTGAGCCAGAGCCGCAGGCCGGTGAGTCGCAGCCGCTGGACGAAGGCCTTGCCCATCACGGCGCTCAGCTCGAACAAGGTCTGGCAGCCGTAGATCTCCCCGTAGAGATCCGCGTAAACCCGAAAAATCCGCTCGTTCTCGCTGGCGACCCCCATCAGTTCGGTGATCTCCTGCTCCAGCTGCTCGATGCGCTCCCGCTGTCTGTCCAGCTGGCGCTCCACCAGGGAGATGGTGCCCTTTTGCGCATGGGGAATGCGGATCTTGTCCAGCATGGCCCCGTGACGCAGGAAAAACTCGGGATAACGGGCCAGGTACTCCAGCACTGTGGCTTCATCCACCAGTGATTCCTGCCGTTTGAGTTCGCTCATAACTTGGTTGATCCATCCGAAAAAGGGGCCAAGGGCCCCGATATGATCCGTTGATGGAGCGGGATCACCCGCTCCTTGTCTACAACTCTATCTGGCCGTCAAAGACGTGCTCGGCCGGTCCCGTCATGTAGACGGGCTGACCCGGTCCCTTCCAGGCGATGGTCAGCTTGCCACCCGGCAGGGTGACGGTGACCCGCTCCTTGAGCTTGCCCTGGCTGATGCCTATCACCACGGCCGCACAGGCCCCGGTCCCGCAGGCCAGGGTCTCCCCCACCCCGCGCTCGAAGACCCGCAGCTTGATCTCGCTGGCGTTGACCATCTCCATGAAGCCGACGTTGACCCGCTCGGGGAAGCGCTCGTGGCGCTCCATGATGGGTCCCAGGGTCTCCACCGGCGCATCGGCCACCGAGGGCACCTCGATGACGCAGTGAGGGTTGCCCATGGAGACGGCGCCGCACATCACGGTGTGATCCTGGGCCCGCAGCAGATACGTCTTCTCCGCCTTCTGGGCACGGAACGGGATCTTGCCCGGCTCGAACTGGGGCACCCCCATGTTGACCGTGACCTGGTTCTCCCCTTCCAGCTGCAGAGTGATGCGGCCCCGGGCGGTGCTGACCGCGATGCGATCCCGGTTGACCAGCCCCTTGAGACGCACGAAACGGGCGAAGCAACGGGCCCCGTTGCCGCACTGTTCCACCTCGCTGCCATCGGCATTGAAGATGCGGTAGTGGAAGTCGAGCTCGGGGTCATAGGGCGGCTCCACCAGCAACAGCTGGTCGAAGCCGATACCGAAGTGACGATCCGCCAGCTTCTTGATGATGTCGTTGCTGAAGAACACCTTCTGGGTGACGCCATCCACCACCATGAAGTCGTTACCGAGGCCGTGCATTTTGGAAAACTCAATCAACATCGCGCGTTCCTGTCTCACCGTTAATCACGCTCTCACATGGAGGAACGCTGAAAATCCATCCATCACGGCAGCAGGTGCTCGCCACGCCAGAGATCCGCCAACTGCTCCCGCTCACGGATGAGGTGCGCCTGGTCACCGTCCACCAGCACCTCGGCCGCACGGGGTCGGGTGTTGTAGTTGGAGGACATGGTAAAGCCGTAGGCGCCGGCGGAACGCACCGCCAGCAGGGAGCCCTCGGCAATCGCCAGGGTACGCTCCTTGCCGAGGAAGTCGCCGGTCTCGCACACCGGGCCCACCACGTCATAGAGTGCCTTCTCGTGGGTCGCGCGGCTGTCCACCTCGATGATGTTCATCCAGGCGCCATAGAGGGAGGGGCGCAGCAGATCGTTCATGCCGGCGTCGATCAGGGCGAAGTTGCGGGTCTCGCCGGGTTTGAGGAACTCGACCCGGGTCAACAGCACACCGGCGTTGGCGACGATGGCGCGGCCCGGTTCGAACAAGAGGGTCAGATCCCGGCCAGCCAGCTTCTGCTTGAGCGCCTCGGCATACTCGGTGGGGTGCGGCGGCTGCTCGGCGCCGTAGTTGACCCCCAGACCGCCGCCCACGTCCAGGTGATGGATGTGGATGCCTTCCGCCGCCAGCTCGTCGATGAGCTTGAGCAGCTTGTCCGCCGCCTCCATAAAGGGATTCAATTCAGTGAGTTGCGAGCCGATGTGGCAATCCACCCCCTTGATCTCGATGTGGGCCATGGCCGCCGCCTTGCGGTAGATGGCGGGCGCCTGTTCGATGGGGATGCCGAACTTGTTCTGCTTGAGGCCGGTGGAGATATAGGGGTGCGTGCCTGCGTCGATGTCCGGGTTGACCCGCACCGAGACCCGCGCCTTCTTGCCCATGCTGCCTGCGACCCGGTTCAGGCGCTCCAGCTCGGCTTCGGACTCCAGGTTGAAGCAGAGGATCTCTTTTTCCAGCGCAAGGCGCATCTCGGCTTCGCTCTTGGCGACGCCGGAGAAGACCACCTTGGCCGGATCACCGCCCGCCGCCAGCACCCGGGACAGCTCGCCGCCGGAGACGATGTCAAAGCCCGAACCGAGACGTGCCAGCAGATTGAGCAGGGCCAGGTTGGAGTTGGCCTTGACCGCGTAGCAGATCAGGTGGGGAATGTCGCCCGCCGCCTGGTCGAAGGCATGCCAGTGGCGTTCCAGGGTGGCGCGGGAGTAGACATAGAGCGGAGTGCCGTACTGGTCGGCAAGCTGTTGCAGGGGAAGCTGTTCGGCCTGAAGCTGACCGTCTGCGTCGTAGTTAAAGTGATCCAAGGGGGCGGTTCCTTCCTAGATTATTGCGGCGCGGCCTCTGAGGCCGGTGTAGCGGTCGCAGGCGAGGCGGCTTGCGGTGTACTCTCTGTCTTGGGCTGTGTCTGCTCTGCAGGTGCGGGCTGTTCGGCCGGCGGCATGTAGAGCGGCCCCGTCAGGCCACAGGCGGCCAACCCGAGCGACAGCGACGCGGCAAACAGGCACTTGGTGAACTGGGTAATCATAATGGTTCGCTGCGAAAAAATTTTTGGCCCTCTATAATCGCACTCACATTGTTAAAAGCAACAGGATAAACCGATGAAGGATCACGAGTATCACGCCCTGACCGACGCCTTTTTCCAGTATGTGGAAGACACCATCGACGAGGGGTATCCGGATATCGACTGCGAACGCGCCGGCGGGGTGCTGACCCTGAGCTTCGAGAACAAGACCAAGGTCATCATCAACAAGCAGGAGCCCCTGCACCAGATCTGGGTCGCCACCCGGGAGAACGGCTTCCACTTCGAGCTGCGCGGTGACAGCTGGATCGACAACCGCTTCGGCGACGAGCTCAAGGCCCTGCTGACCCGGGCCTGCACCACCCAGGCCGGCGAGCCCGTGGTCTTCTCATGACGGATCTGCATCCCGAAGGTGCCCGCCATGCGGTGATCTGGCTGCACGGGCTGGGGGACTCCGGCGCCGGCCTCGCCCCCCTGGTGGAGGCGCTGGCCCTGCCCGCCGACCTGCCCGTCCGCCATCTGCTGCCGGATGCTCCCGAGCGCCCCATCACCATCAACATGGGCTACCGGATGCGCGGCTGGTACGACATCAAGAGCTTCGAGGATCCGGCGGATCGCGCCGTGGAGTCCCATGTCAGGGAGTCAGCAGCCCGTATCGCTTCGCTGATCGAACAGTTGGTGGCCGAGGGTTTCGCCCCCGAGCGCATCGTGCTGGCCGGCTTTTCCCAGGGGGGCGTCATCGCCTCCTTCACCGCCCTGCGTCATCCGGTGCCCCTGGCAGGCCTGCTCTGCATGTCCACCTATCTGGCGGTACCCGATGCCCTGCCCGGCGAAATGAGCGAGGTGGCCCGCGCCCTGCCCATCTGCTACATGCACGGCATCTATGACGACGTGGTGAACCTCTCCATGGGCTGGGACGCCAAGAACCGGCTGGAAGCGGCGGGACTCAGCCCCGAGTGGCACGAATACCCCATGCGCCACGAGATCTGCCGCCCCCAGCTGGGCGACATTCGCAGCTGGTTGCTGGCCCGCCTCGGCGCCTGATTGTCGGATCACGGGTAAGACAACGGCCTGCATCAGCAGGCCGTTTGCTTTCATCCCTGACGGCGATGCTCGCCGACATCCGTCACTGGCTGCGCCCCCTCCACGCCAGATTCCCGTACCACGGATAGGACAACGGCCTGCATCATGCAGGCCGTTTGCCATCTTGCCGGTGCTGTTATCAGCACATCATCCTACTTCCCGCGCCGCGCCTGGCGTGTCCCGCTGCGGGCTCTGGCTGCGGTAGGGGATCACATCGAGTTTGTCACCCACCTGCACGATTTCGTAGTACTGGGGCAGGTTGAAGTTGCTGAACTGACCCGCATTGCTGAATCGCTCGTGACCCGAGGTGTAGAACCGGTTCACCCCCTGTACCAGTTCGTCCTTGTTGCCGGCGAAGTGCTGGTAGATCTCCACCCGATTCGCCTCGTCCAGGATATAGATGTTGGTGCCTGCATCCCGGGTATCGAAGAAGAACTGCACCAGCCCTTCGCTGGCGTAGGCGTCGACGATACCGGGCAGGTGCTGGCTGTGAGTCTTGTCGAGGCGCAGCGGCAGGTGATCCAGCTTGTTGTGGGAGATGTGGCGGTAGAAGTCGATGGCGTTTTCCAGCTTCTTGACCGACACCCCGCGCCGCTCGAAGAAGATGCCGTACTTCTCCTTGCCGAGCGCCAGCGTCTTGACCAGCTGCTGCTTGTCCCGGGCCAGGCGCAGCTCGATGCATTCAGCCACAAGCTGCTGGAAGCGGGTGCGCACCAGGGAGCGGAAGTGCTGGCTGTAGCAGAACACCTCGATCATCTCGGGGGCCGCGGCGTCCTGGTGCATCTTGCCGAGGATGGTGGTGAGGGCGTCCACCACGGCTTCCTCTCCCTCGAAGTGCAGGGTGCGGATCTCGCTCCAGGAGTTGCGATAGACGAGATCCACGGATCCCACCAGACACTCCTGGTTGCGACCGAACGAGAAGACATCGGCGGCGTTGGCATCGAACTCGATCACCTGCCCCACCCAGTGGCTGGACGGGTCCGTCTCCAGGTTCAGGAAGATGGAGAGCTGGCGGATCTCGCACGGCCGGCTCAGGGCCAGGTTGGTCGCACGGGGATACTTGACCGGGAAGGTCCCGGAGAGATCGCGACAGAACTGATGCAGGTTGTCGATGTGCAGATCCGAGCCCTGGTTGAACAGGTGCACCCGGGACTGGGGCGTCAGCAGGCCGTTGAAATAGGCCCAGGCCACCAGCTTGCTGATGTAGCCGTTATATTCGAGCGGCGCCCGGCCAATGATGTCGGCGGGTTCGAGGGAATGCTTGTAGAGATACCAGCCGGCGCGATTCAGGCGACCGTGGGGTACCTGTACCAGGCTGAGATCCGGCTCGCCGAGATCCGGCGCAATCTTGAGGTTGATGCGCTGCACCTTGCCCGGCAGGCTCTCGAATGCGGCATAGAGCTTGCGCGACAGGATGCCGATGTCTTCCGGGTTGATGGACTCGCTGATGTTGTTGCGCCGGGCGAACTGGATGAGATTGCGGTAGCTCTGCATCAGAGCCTCCAGCAACTCGGCGTAGGCCACCTTGACGTCCTCGACCTTCCACTCCTGGCGGTGATCAAGGTGGTAAAGGCGCTCCGGACTCCAGCCCCAGTAGGCTACCAGCTGGGCCATCTGCTCCCGGCGCCAGTCCGGGGAGTGATCTTCCTTGGGATGGCTCAGCCCGTCGCACACCTTCAGATAGAAGCAGCGACGCACCAGATCGAGGCGCTGCATGTCGCCGATGGACTTGAGGTAGTTGGTCACCTTGTCCAGCATCAGGCAGTAGTTGTCGAGGCGGTAGTGCATCCCCTCGTTGTGCTGGAACCAGTCGCGACTGGTCACCGACAGCAGCCGGGTGTTGGGATACTCGTGGGAGTAGGCCTCCATCAGCACCGACTTGAGCACCGCCTTGTAGGGGGAGTCGATCCCCTTGTAGAGCTGCCACAGGGCGGAGCCGAAATACTCCTCGGCAGGAATGCGATCAAAGCCCCCCAGATCGAGCCAGTCATCCTGGCTCAACTTGCCGTGGGCAAACAGGCCATTGACGTAGTCGTCGTAGTGATCGTCATATTCGGCCGGCACCAGATACCAGAGCAGCCGCTTGCCGGCGATGTGCATGGCGCTGCGGTAGAACTCGTCGAGCAGCAGCAGGTGCTGGGCGCTACCGCAGCTCTCCCCCTGCATCTGGGCATCGTTGCGCTGACGGAACTTGTCTTCGGGGATCAGGAAGAAGTTGAGATCGACCCCCCGCTGCTCGGCCCACATGGAGAGGTGCTGGCACTTCTGTTCCAGCAGGGCGAGGCGCTCGCTCGACAGACCGGCCACGTGACAGACCCAGATGTCGAGATCCGAGTGGCAGCACTGACCGATGGAGGAGGTGCTCCCCATGGAGTAGAGGCCCTGGATGGACTTGTCGTGGGTACTGAGACCTCCCTGGCAGTTGGCGTTCTGGCAGAGATCCTGAATGAAGGCCTGCTGGGCCTCGTTGGCGACAAAACTCCAGATACCATGAGGCACATCCCCTGCCACATAACCGGGCAACAGGGGGTGATTGAAGTGCAGCATGACAGGCAGCAAGTGGAAAACCTGCTGCCCGTAGCGACTCATGAGATCCAGCGCTCGTTGCGTCTTGAGACGATTGAGTTCGTCGTAGCGCGCCACCAGCGTGTCGAGTTTAACCAGCAATGCCCTACCTATGGGGAAGAGAAATGACGCACCAAAACGGGGAGACGTCAAAAAAGTGTGATCATGTTAACAATGCAAACAGCAGTGGTAAACAAGCCCGCACACAATCACCGGATTATTTCTGACCCCGTTCGTAACGGTATCAGAGGAAAGCAATAAAGTTGCTTACTTTCAATAACTTAAAATCAATTATTGGCTGAATGAAAATAATTTTCAGCCCCCGTTTTTGAGCTTGGCCCCGCTTTTGCGGGCTGCGCCATGAAAGCCCCTGCAAAGGGTGGTAAGATCGTTTTCCTCTCAAAAGATGAAACAACTGATTGATATGGCAGCCCGAACCCTGAGAATTGCCACTCGAAAGAGCCCACTGGCCCTGTGGCAGGCCAATTTTGTGAAAGATCGGCTGGAGGCACTCCATCCGGATCTGCAGGTCGAACTGGTGCCCATGAGCACCCAGGGTGACAAGATCCTCGACACCCCCCTCGCCAAGGTCGGCGGCAAGGGGTTGTTCGTCAAGGAGCTGGAGACTGCCATGCTGGAAGGGCGTGCCGACATCGCTGTCCACTCCATGAAAGACGTACCTGTGGAGTTCCCCGATGGACTCGGCCTGCACACCATCTGTGAGCGCGAAGACCCGCGTGATGCCTTTGTTTCCAACCATTTCAACCAGATAGACGAGCTGCCTCAAGGGGCCGTGGTCGGCACCTCCAGCCTGCGCCGTCAGTGCCAGCTGCGCGCTGCGCGCCCTGATCTCGTGATCCGCGACCTGCGGGGCAACGTCAACACCCGCCTCGCCAAGCTGGATGCCGGTGAATATGACGCCATCATCCTGGCCGCCGCCGGCCTGAAACGACTGGAGATGGCCCATCGTATCGCCGCCTTCATCGAACCCGAGCAGAGCCTGCCCGCCAACGGCCAGGGGGCGGTCGGCATCGAATGCCGCCTCGACGATCACGAGCTGCACGCCCTGCTGGCGCCGCTCGAACACCCCGAGACCCGCATCCGGGTGCTGACCGAGCGCGCCATGAACCGCGCCCTGCAAGGTGGCTGTCAGGTGCCCATCGGGGCCTATGCCCTGGTACAGGGAGAAGAGGTATGGCTGCGCGGCCTGGTGGGCAGCCCGGATGGCAGCCACGTCATTCGCGATGAGATCCGCGGCCCCCTGGCAGAGGGCGAGGCGCTGGGCCACACCCTGGCCCAGCGCCTGCTGGCCGCCGGCGCCGACGTTATCCTGGCCGAGGTCTACCGGGCATGAGTGCAGCACAGCCAGGTTCACGGTCATCTGCCTGGAGCGCCCCCTGATGGTCCCCCTGGTGGTGCGCCCGGCCGCCCAGGCCAACCAGCTGGTGCAGATGCTGCGCCAGCTGGGTCATGCACCGCTCTGCTGTCCGTTGCTGGAAACCCGGCCGGGATGCGACCTCCCTCACCTGGGTGACATGCTGCGAGAGGCGGACCTCGTTATCGCCGTCAGCATGCATGCCGTTCATTTTGCACATCATTTTCTGTTGCAAACTGGTCAGACCTGGCCACATATTGATTACTTTGCAGTCGGTCAGGCGAGTGCGGATGCCTTTGCCGAGGCGGGCATCCAGGCCCTGTGCCCGGCCGATCCCCGCAGTGAAGGGCTGCTGGCCCTGCCGGCGCTGCAAGGGGTGAGTGGCCGCCGGGTGCTGATCCTGCGCGGCAACGACGGGCGGGATCTCATCGCCCGGACGCTGGCCTCACGGGGCGCACTGGTGCACTATTGTGCCACCTACGAGCGCCACTACCCCGATCTTGACGGGGACGCATTGACCCGCCACTGGCAGGCAGCCGGGCTCGACAGCCTGCTCATCACCAGTGGCGAATTGTTGCAGCGGTTGCTGGCCCTGGTGCCCGGCCCGCAGCACCCCTGGCTTTATGACCGCCTGCTGGTGGTGCCCAGTCCCCGGGTGGCCGAGATGGCAGAAGGGGCTGGTTTTACCCGTATCGTGATTGCCCAAGGTGCATCCAACCAGGCTCTGGTGGCCGCCCTGGAACTGAGGAAGATGGAATGACTGAACAGCAAGAAGTCCAGCCGAGTGCCGCGGCCACCGTGGCCGACAACAACAAGCCCGCTCCCGGAACGACAGGGAGCAAGAAGGGCAGCTCTGGCACCGTGCTTGGCGGCATCGCCATCCTGCTGGCCCTGGGGCTGGCCGGTGGTCTCTATGTGCACGGACACCAGAACGCCGTTGCCCAGCAGGCCGAACTGGTAGCCCTCAAGCAGCAACTGGCCGACGCCATGACCAGAATTGATCAGGGCAGCAGCAAGGATGCCGAACAGATCGGTGCCCTCGGCAAGAGCCAGCAGCAGTTGCAGGAGGCGCTGGACGCCTTGCAGACCAAAGTTCTGGATCTGGACGACAAGCGCCCCAATGACTGGATGCTGGCGGAATCCGAATACCTGGTGCGCATGGCGGGCCGCAAGCTGTGGCTCGAACACGACATCGTCTCCGCCATCACATTGCTCGGCAACGCCGACGAGCGCATCAAGGCGCTCAACGACCCCAGCCTGATGCCCATCCGCAAGGCGCTGGCGGAAGACATCGCCAAGCTCAAGGGGATGCCGCGGGTCGATCGCGAGGGGTTGACCCTGAAGCTGGCCGCCCTCTCGGACCAGATCGAGCTGCTGCCCCTCTCCACTGTCAGCATGCCGGAAGCCAAGAGCGAGCCCGACCAGACCGTCAGCACCAACCCGGACGAGTGGCAGAGCAACCTGAAGAAGAACTGGGTCAAGTTCACCGAAAACTTCATCACCATTCGTCGCCGGGATGGCGCCGTGGAAGCCCTGCTCTCCCCGCAGCAGGAGATCTTCCTGCGGGAGAACCTCAAGACCAAGCTGCTGCAGGCCCAGCTCGCCGTCTATCGTGAACAGCAGTCCCTCTATGTCGACAGCCTGGAGAAGGCCCAGCGCTGGCTGACCCAGTATTTCGATGCCGACAACAGCGCCACCCAGTACATGCAGTCCGAGCTCGACAAGCTCAAAGGCGAGCAGATCCAGTTTGACTACCCGGATCAGTTCAAGACCCAGACCATGCTGGAACAGGTGCTGACCGAACGCCTGCAACGCATCCTGGCCGGCAACTGAGGAGGAGACCATGATTCGTCTGATCGTCATAGTCGCCGTGATGGTGGCGGGCCTCATCTTCGGGCCCGAAGCCTCCGGCAACAAGGGCTATGTGCTCATCTCGCTGGGCAACTACACGGTGGAATCCTCGGTCACCAGCGCGGTGATCCTGGCGGTGCTGTTCTACGGCGCCCTGCTCATCGTGGAATGGGTGCTGGCCCGCCTGTTCGGCCTGCGCCGCAAGACCCAGGGCTGGTTCGGTTCCCGCCGCCGCCGCAAGGCCAACCTGCAAACCGTCAATGCCACCCTGGCCATGGCCGAGGGGCACTACAACCAGGCCGAGAAGCTCCTCATCAAGGGCGCAGACAACAGCGACACCCCGCTGCTCAACTACCTGAGCGCCGCCCGGGTGGCCCAGGCCCGGGGCGATGACGTGCGCCGGGATCACTACCTGCAGAAAGCTCAGGAAGAGAACCCCAAGGCAGAGCTGGCACTGACCCTGATCCAGACCCAGTTGCAGATTGAGCAGGGCCAGTACGACAGCGCCCTCGGTCGCCTCGAGTCCATCTATGCCCTCAACCCGCGCCACCCCATGGTGCTGGATCAGCTGCGTCAGGTGTATCTGGCCCGTGAAGACTGGGCGGCCCTCATCGATCTCGCCCCTGCCCTGCGCAAGGTGGGCAAGCTGACCGCTCAGCAGGAAGAGACCCTGCTGCACCAGGCGTGGTGCGGTCGTCTGGAGGCCGCCAGCGACTCCCTCGACACCCTGCGCACGGTCTGGCAGGGTCTGCCCCGCAAACAGCGCCAGGATCCCGTGCTGCTGGCCAGTTACGGGGATCGCCTGCGCCGATTGGGGGCCGATGCCGAAGCCGCCGATCTCTGGCTGGAGGCCCTGCGCAAGGATCCCTCCCCCGAGCTGTTCGCCCGCCTGCCCAAGCTCAAACTGGACGACTACCAGCCCATGCTGACCCTGCTCAGAAAGATCCAGGATCAGCCTGGCGCCGAAGCCGCGCTGGCCCGGGTCTGCCTGCTGGCCGGTCAACTGGACGAAGCCCAGCGGCTGCTGGAGCAGGAAGTGGCGAAGGCGCCTGATGCCGCCCTCTACCACGCCCTCGGCCAGGTGATGGACAAGCGCCGCCTGACCAATAAGGCCAACGAGTACTACCGCCAGGCATTGCAGCTGGCCGACGTCTGATCGGCGCATCTGCCTGAATATGGTTTGCATCTTCTCCTCCGAATAGATGGAGATCTCGATGGGACAGGGCGTAAACGAACACAACACAATTACTCTGATTTTTAAACTGGCCCTGGTCGAGCAGATTGAAGAAGGCAAGCTCACCTATAAACAGACGCAGACGCGTTATGACACTCAGGGCCGCTCTACCTGAGCTAGGTGACGGACACCTGCTCACGCAAAATAGTGGCAACTAAGAGATGAATGCCGAGTCGATGGTGATCGAGAAAACACTGAAGCAACAACGTGACCACGGAGAGCTTATTCATCATTCGGACCACCAGGTGCAGTATTGTTCGGGGTTGTATCAGTCATTGCATGAACAACACGGGGTCAAATGCTTGATGACAGATACTCATAACTGTCACCAAAATGCACTGAGATCTTGAAAAGAGAGTCACTGCTGCAAAGCCTGCAGAGGCTGGCGCAGGCGGGGAAAAGTGCGAAAGGCAGTGGATACTTATAACCTGGAGCAACCGCATCAGGCATTGAAATACAGAACCCCTGATGTGACGCATCGGGGGTTCTGAGTGCTAAAAGCTAGCTGAAAATGTGTAGACCTATCTCAGGACTAGACACCATATTCCAGATCGGACGGAGGGGATCAGTGCCCCGCCAGTTTCATCTGCTCGACCAGTACGGAGCCGGTCTTGAGGCTGGAACGCTCATCCTCATCACTGCCCACCGCCACGATATGGCTGAACATGTCGGCTAGATTGCCTGCAATGGTGATCTCCTCCACAGGATAGAGGATCTCGCCATTTTCAACCCAGAAACCGGCTGCGCCGCGGGAGTAATCACCATTGACGATGTTGACCCCCTGCCCCATCAGCTCGGTCACCAGCAGCCCGGTGCCCATCTCTTTGAGCATGCCCTGGAAGTCCTGGCCGGTATTGGAGACCTGCCAGTTATGGATGCCCCCGGCGTGGCCCGTGGTGGTCAGGCCCAGTTTGCGGGCGGAGTAGGAGGTGAGCAGCCAGCTCATCAGCTCGCCGCTGCGGACGATGTCCATGTCGCGGGTGCGAACCCCTTCCCCGTCGAACGGGGTGCTGGCAAGTCCTCCCGGCAAGTGGGGGAACTCCTGGATGGTGAGCCACTCGGGCAGGATCTGCTTGCCCAGTTTATCCAGCAGGAAGCTCGACTTGCGATAAAGGTTGCCCCCGCTGATGGCCATCACCAGATGGCCCCACAGGCCGGCAGCGGTATCGGGGTGGAACAGCACAGGGGCATGGCGGGTGCTGATCTTGCGAGCCCCCAGGCGGGAAACAGTGCGCTCCACCGCCTCGTCAGCGATGCGCTGGGGGCTCCACAGCCCGTCCAGGGAGCGGCTGGAGGAGTAGCCGTAGTCGCGCTGCATGTCGCCATCCTGCTCGCCGATCAGTACGCAGCTCAGGGAGTTGCGCGATGCAGCATAGCCTTTGACGAAGCCGTGGCTGTTGCCATAAACCTTGACGCCCAGGTGGCTGGAGAAACTGGCTCCGTCAGAGTGCTTGATGCGGGCATCCCGTCCCAGGGCCAGCCGCTCGCACTCGATGGCCAGCGCGATGCCACGCTGGGGATCCAGCTCGATTTGGTGGCACAGTTGCAGGTCCGGGGCATCCCAGGCCAGCAGATCCGCATCCGCAAGACCGGCGCAGTCATCGGGAGAGGTATGGCGGGCGATCTCCATGGCCGCTTCCACGGCGGCGCGAATGGCCGGCTTGGTCAGATCCGTGGTGGAGGAGGAACCCTTGCAACCGTCGCGATAGACGGCGATGCCGAGTGCGCCATCCTTGTTGAATTCGATGCTTTCCAGCTCGCAGCCCCGGGTGTTCACCGAGAGGCCGGTCTGTTTGCTGATGGAGACTTCGGCAAGCCCGGCGCCCAGCCCTTTCGCTATCTCAAGGGCCTCGGCGACCACGGCCTCGAGATGGGATTGATCCTGGCGGATTTGATCTTGCTGGTCCATAACTCACATCTGTATGAAGGGAAGGAAAGGGGCTAAGCATATCAGACCCCTGCGCCCAGCGGGAGAAGCTGGTAACATATCCGCCAAACGTGAATGACAGGAATACAGAGACCGATGAGTCAATATCAAGACGACAACGAGTGGGAAGACTGGGGCCCCAGCAAGAGCCAGCTCAAGCGTGATGCCGAGGCCTTGCAGAAGATTGGGGAAGAGATCGTCTCCCTGAGTCACAGCGAGCTGGAGAAGATCCCCCTGGATGAAGAGCTCGCCGAAGCGGTCGAGCTGGGTCGCAAGCTCAAGCCGAAGAAGGATGAGTCCTTCCGTCGCCATCTCCAGTTCATCGGCCGTCTGATGCGTAGCCGCGATGTGGCCCCCATTGAAGAGGCCCTCTCCATCATCAAGATGCGTCACTCCACCGTGAACGCCCGCCTGCACCGCCTCGAACAGTGGCGCGAGCGGCTGATCACCGAAGGCGACAGCGCCCTCAACGAGCTGATGTCCCAGTTCCACGAGCTGGATCGCCAGAAGCTGCGTCAGCTGATCCGCACCGCCAACAAGGAACGGGAGCTGAACAAGCCGCCGGTAGCCTATCGCGAGATGTACCAGTACCTGCGCGGTGAAATTGAAGATCTGTTGTAAGTGATGACTCACGTCCACCTCATGGCGGCATGCAGTACATAATCAAACGGGGCCGAAATGGCCCCGTTTTTTCATGCGATGTCCGCTCAGCTGCCCGCCATGCACTGGGTGTGAGTAGCGGGTTGCAGATAGGGCACCAACAGGGGGGCCATCCCCTTGAGCACCTGTACAGGCAGCGCCGACGTGAAGCGGAACTTGTCGGACTGGCTGCCGGGTACATAGGCCGTCAGCGTGCCGAAGTGATCATCCCCGATGTAGAAGACGAAAGTCGCAGTCCGGTTGCGAGCCAGTGAACTGGTCACATTGCCGTAGCGACCGACCGTCTCGATCCGGTTGTCCCCGGTCCCCGTCTTGCCCCCCAGGGCCAGGACAGTACCATCCTGCAAGGCGAAGGCCCCGGCGATGCGCCGCGCCGTCCCCCCTTCCACCACCTTGGAGAGTGCATTGCGCAAGGCGTTGGCCACCTCGGCAGGCATCACCCGTTCCCCCTGGGTGTTCGCCGGCTCAAAGACGGTGGCGAAGGGGGTCCCCTTGGCAAAGGAGAGGTGCTCGATGCGCAGGGTCGGCGCACGAATGCCGCCGTTCTGGATGATCCCCATCAGCTCGGCCAACGCAGCAGGACGATCGCCCGAGCTGCCCAGTGCGGTCGCCAGGGACGGAACCAGGTGATCGAAGGGGTAACCCAGGCGAGCCCAGCGCTGATGGATGTCGAGGAAGGCCTCAACCTCCAGCATGGTGCGGATCCGGCTATCCCGGGCACTGCGATGACGGGTCTTGAACAGCCAGCTGTAGACCTCCTGACGCTCGTCACGGCTGGCGGTTACCGCATCGGTAAAGGTGGCCTTGTCAAACTCCTTGAGATAGGCAAGCAACCACAGCTCGAGTGGATGCACCCGTGCGATATAACCTTGATCCGGCAGAGAATATTTGCCGGGGCCGTAATTGGTATAGAGCTGCTCTATGCGCTTCTCGGTCAATTTCTCCCGCGGCAGGCGCTTGACCAGGAAAGCGGCAAAGTCGGCCTGGGAGGCTTCCGGCATCAGATAGCGATGCACCGCGGCGAGACGCACCGCGCTGGGTTTGAGACCATCGAGGAAGGTATCGAGCTGCTCTTCTGCACTCTTGCCACGATATTTGCGCCAGAACCTCAGCAGATAGGTCTGGCCCTCCTTGTCGGCAAACTTGGCGAGATACTCGGTACGGCGAGGATCCCTGTCATCTTTCAACAACTGGGCACGATTTCCCTCCTTGTAGAGGCTGTAGCGGACGATGTCCCGCATCAAGCGCACGAAGGGCAGGTTGATGGATTCCCGCAGCGCATCGCGAATGGGGGGGATGCGACCGTTGTCTTCCTTGCGGAAGTTGTTGAAGGTGTGCATGCCACCGCCGGTAAAGAAGCCTTCATAGGGACTCGCGGAATACTTGCGGTCCAGTGCGGCCTCCAGCATCACCGGCAGGCTTCTGTCCTTGGCACTCATCAGATAGGCGATGGCCCAGCGGCTGATGTTGTCCTGATCGGACACTTCGATCTTTCGCAGGCTCTCCACCGGCATATTGCCGTAGCTGTCATGCAACTCGGTGACAATCTCGAGATAGGTCGTCAGCACCCGCAACTTGGCGGTGGATCCCAGTTCAAGCTTGCTGCCCTCATTGATGTCAAACGGCTGGTCCGTGTTGTCGGTCTGCACCCTGACCTTGACCCCTTCCGGCGTCTTCTCGAACAGGGTAAAGCTGTACTTCACATCACCCGTCTTCTCCGGCGAGAGCAGGCGCTCACCGAACAGGCCCACCTGGGCTGCGAATGCAGGGTCTGCCAGTTGCTGCAGATACCGTGACACCTCGTTCTGCAGCGGCATATTGAGGGTGGTGTTGGCCATCAGATCCATGCGATCCAGGTCATAAAGCTGCACCCCGAGCTGACGACTGAGACGAGTGCGAGCCACCTGCAGCCCCTTGTTGTTGTTGACTCGAGTGATGGCAGGTGCCTGCAGGAAATCGCGGAAGACCAGCTTGGCCTTGAGAGCCGACTCCATCAGGGGGGGCGTGATCATTCCCTCCTGCACGAAGAGTCGCAGATAGCTGTCTGTCAGGGTCGACAGGGCTTCTCTGCCCTGCGCCAGGTAATAGGAAGGACGGCGGTGGGCGATCATCAGGGAGACAACCTGGCGCAAGGCAAGGCCCTGCTCGGCCAGGGTGGAATCCTGGTTGCGAGCGGGATCCAGCAGTCGATTCACCTCATCGACATTGGCGCCAAACCAGACCCAGAGGCCATCACCGAGACCGTGCACCTCGCCATAACCGGGCGCCGCAGAGAGCGGGACCGAGTTGAGGTAGGCCCAGGCAACCAGCTTGCGGGCCTCCAGGGTCTCGGGCCCCAGCCGATAGGCACGAACGCTGGCCGAGACCATCTGGCGGATCTTCTCGGTCGGCGAAACGGTCAGTCCATCGGGAGAATGACGATACTTCTCCACCTGGGTCGCCAGAGTGCTGCCGCCAGCGGATTGATCCTGCATATCCAGCGCCTTGCCCACCTGAGACAGCGCCGCCTTGGCAAAGCGCGGCCAGTCTACGGCCGGGTTGGCCAGCGGTTCCTTGTTGCTCAGGAGTTCACGGTTCTCGATAAACAGCAGAGACTGGATGACCAGGGGCGGTATGGCATTGAAATCCGGATAGTAATGAGTCGGATACTTGTACTGGTAGAAAGGTTCTGCACGGCAGTCATAGAGTGTCAATCCTGCCTGGACCTTCTCGGTATAAGGCACGAAGAAACCGTGGCTGGCGTAGTTGTAGAGCGCATCGGAAAAACGGACCTGTTCGCTCACCTGGTAGCCACGCTGAACGAGACGTTCCTGGATCATGGGCATCAGCACATAACCGAGTCGCTTGTCGAACGGGCCGTCGTCGGGGAAGGCAATTTGCTTGCTGGGGCCGGGTTCGATCTGATAGGTCAGGGTGGCCGCATAGCGGGAGATCTCCTGTGACTGCAGTCGGGAGGTCTTCATTTCATAACCCACCAGGGCGATCGCGGCAGCCAGGCAAAGCAAAAAGATAAAACAGAACAACCAGCGCCACCAGGGTCGGCGTTTACGCTGTTGTTGCCCGTCCGTATTAGGTACGGATGAATCCTGAGATGCCACTTTATTTGAATCCGTCTGTTTTGATGCGCCCATATCAGCCCCACCATGGTTGCGCAATTTATTGTCTTTCAATCAAGCTTAGTCGTTTCAAGTCAAGGGCTTGAAATCTATTGACCGCTTTGCAGCGATGTTAACAGGGCGATTGTGAAAATGGGAGCCGATTGTTGCAACGCGGCAAGAGATCCGAGCTGCGGCATGAAAATGAAACACCGGCCAGAGGCCGGTGTTGACGAGAGCGGGGCGGTATTATTTGCTGGTGCTCATACTCTTCAGCTTGGTACTCAGCTCCTTGCGCTCCTTGGAAAGCTCGGCATTTTTGATGATATGGTCATCTACGCGCTCTTCATAATCTGTCCGCATGTTGGCGATGATGGCCTGAACCTCGTCAATACTCATGCCGGGCTTGATATAGTCACTCAGGTTGTCGAGCAACAGTACCCGCTTCTGGTTGTCACGGATCTTTTTCTCGTTGTCCGCGATTTCACGCTTGAGCTTGTTCTGACGACGGGACATACGCACATATTCCAGCACATCGTTGAAGGTTGACTTGTTTACTTGTTCCATATCGGTACCACTGAGTGAAGGTGAATAAAAACAGGCTGAGAGTCCCATACCAGAAAAAGAAACCGAAACCATGGCACGGGCAAACCCGGAATGCCCCTTACTCTACCGAGTTATGATTCAGATACAACCCCAATCGCAGCGCGGGCGGCGGGTTTAGACAGAACAGCTCCGACTGGGTTATTACGCTAAAAATGATGAAAACGGAGAGAGCCAACATGTGGGTTCGGCAACAAGTGAACGTGAACGACGAACAGCACCATAGTGCCCGTTTGCCCTCCAGTGAGGGCTGAATTTCAGGCAATAAAAAACCCCGCTCGAGTGAGCGGGGTTTCTTGTATTGGGTGCCTGGCAGTGTCCTACTCTCGCATGGCGAATGCCACACTACCATCGGCGCTACAGCGTTTCACTTCTGA
>NZ_JAPCIS010000011.1:0-122663 GCF_027707425.1 Aeromonas sp. QDB63 | reverse complement strand
ACTCATGATGAACCCTTTTTCATGGCTCCAGATGACAAACATGATCTCATATCAGGGACTTGTTCGCACCTTCCCTAGGGCCAGGGCGGCCCAGGAGATAAATAACCCTTGTACGAGACCCTACAATTAAGAAGCTATTTATCAACATTGAAAAATAAAAAGTTAATTTGAGTACGATGACGACTCATCAGGACGCAATGCTATTGTTAATTTACTCATATTTGGTCGTTATCCCATTCAAGGGTCTCATGGAGGAGCGCTGTCATGTTCTGGAATCAAAAAGCAAGCAAGGAAGCCAGTGAGCAAGCGGCAAGGGTGGTGGAACTGGGGGCATTTGAACAGGCTATCCAGTTGCAGGTCCCCTTCGTCCAGTTCACCCCGGCGGGAGTGGTCACCTTCGCCAACGCGCTGTTTCTCAAGATCGTGGGATTTGAACGTGACGAGGTGATTGGCAAGCATCACAGCACCCTCTGCTTCCCCGACGACGTCAATACCCGGGATTACGAGACCTTGTGGCAGGATCTGCGCCACGGCGTCTCCCGCAGCGGTCGCTTCATTCGCCAGTCGAAATCCGGCAAGGCCGTGTGGCTGGAGGCGACCTATTTCCCCATCGTGATCGACGGCAAGGTGGTGCGGATCGCCAAGGTCGCCTCTGACGTGACCCAGCAGCAATCCACCCTGGAGCGCACCCAGGCCCTGCTGGCAGCCCTGGACAAGTCCCTGGCGGTCATCGATTTCCAACCCGATGGCACCGTCATCACCGCCAACCAGAATTTCCTCAACTGCTTTGGTTACCGGCTGGAAGAGGTGGTCGGCAAGCATCATCGCCTCTTCTGTGACACCGAGTTCTACCAGAACAACCCCCATTTCTGGCAGGATCTCGGCTCGGGTGACATCAAGTCAGGGCTTTTCATGCGTCTGGGTCACCGGGGGGAGAAGATCTGGCTGGAGGCCACCTACAACCCCATCTTCAACCACGAGGGCAAGGTGGTCAAAATCATCAAGCTGGCGAGCGACATCACCGAGCGGGTGGAGAAATCCATCTCCACCCGGGAAGCGGCCCAGAAGGCGTGTGCCATCGCCAGCGAAACCGTCGCGAGCGCTGCCAGGGGGCGGGAGGTCATCGACAGGGTGCTCGACACCTCCTCTCACATCAACACCTCGGTCAATGCGGTCAGCAAGCAGATAGAGCAGCTCAACCAGCAATCCAGGAGCATCGAATCCATCATCTCCACCATCAGCGGCATCGCGGATCAGACCAATCTGCTGGCCCTCAACGCGGCCATCGAGGCGGCCCGCGCCGGGGAACAGGGACGGGGATTCGCGGTCGTGGCCGACGAGGTGAGGCAACTGGCGGCGCGCACTTCCAGCTCCACCAGCGAGATCGTCACCGTCATCAAGCACAACTCGGAGATCACCTCCCAGATCACCCAGACTGTCTCCGTCGTCTCCGACAAGGCGGTGGCAGGCCAGGAGCAGGCCACCATCATCGCCGACGTCATCAAGGAGATCATCGAGGACGCCAACTCGGTGTCGGACACCGTCAAGAGCCTCTCCATCTGAGCGACAGCTGCCAATGACAACGGGGGGCCCAGGCCCCCCGTTGTCATTGCTGTCCGCCCACCCGAAACCCGCTCAGCCATCCCCCAGGAGATAGTGTCTGGCTTCCTCGTCCGCCAGCGCGAGGGCGATGTCCCATAGCGCGGCGATGCAGAGCCCCTCCTCCCCCACAGCTTCCTCTTCCAGCGCCTCCAGGGCTCTGGCATCGGCCAGGGTAAAGGGGGGATGGCTCAACAGGCTTTTGGCCGCGGCCAGCAAGTGCATGTCGCTCATCGGTCGGCTCCTTCTTAGACAGCGTGTTTCCCTGCCCAGACTGTAGCCTAATGACGGCGACTCATCCCCCGGTGGCGACTGCCTGCGCACGCTTCCTGCCGGACGGCAGTTGGCCCACCCCGATGCCGGCCAGCACGGCGGCACAGGCCACCCATTGCAGGGCCGTGAGTGTCTCTCCCAGCAGCAGATAGGCGAGCAGCAGGGTAAAGACCGGTATGAGGTTCACATAGGCAGCCGCCAGGGTCACCTTCACCTGGGTCACCGACCAGTTGTAGAGCAGGTAGGCACCAAGTGTCACGAAGGCGCCGAGGAAGAGGATGACCCCCATGTCCTGCCAGGCCCAGCTCGCGGGCCAGGGCGCACTGAAGGCAAAGGGCGCGAAGAAGAGCATGCCGACGAAGGCCTGCAACGCTGTCAGTGTCATCACGCCGTAGCGGCTGGAGAGCTTCTTGAATACCACGGAATAGGTGGCGGCGCAGAGCATGGCGCCCATCTCCAGGCTATTGCCGAGCAGGGCGTTGGGGGCGAACTCGTCGGCGCCCTCCCCCAACCCCAGCAGGGCGATGCCAACGATGGCGATGGCAAAGCCCAGCAGCTGGCGGCGACTCACCCGCTCTCCAAGCAGTACGAAGGCCACCAGAGCCACCATCAGGGGAAGCAGGGCACAGACCATACCGGCCTGGCCGGCACTGGTGTAACGCAGGGCGTTGACTTCAAGAAGAAAGTAGAGGCAGGGCTCAAGCGCCCCCATCAGGGCCAACCAGCGCCAATCCCCCTTCTGGTAAGTGACGCGGCCAAGCTGGCGGTAGCAGAGCAGCCAGCAACAGGACGCCACCCCCATCCGCATGAAGAGCACCTGACCGAAGGACCAGATTTCCAGCACATGTTTGAGGGCGATGAAGGAGCTGGACCAGAGCAGCATGGCCAGGGTCAGCGTCAGGACGGGTAAAGGGCGCACAATGCCTCCATGAATTGGGCATTCGAATAATAACCATACGGCCTTGCGGTTGTCTAAAGGCACCTAACATCAGATAATACGGCCGCCTTCATACCGGATAACCCATCTTCAATGACTGAGTACCTGCTTTTACTGGTCGGCACCGTGCTGATCAACAACTTCGTGCTGGTGAAGTTCCTCGGCCTTTGCCCCTTCATGGGTGTCTCCGGCAAGCTGGAAACCGCCATCGGCATGGGTCTGGCCACCACCTTCGTCATGACGCTGGCCAGCGCCTGCTCCTATCTGATGGAGCACTATATCCTGATCCCGCTGGAGATCGCCTACCTGCGCACCCTGGGCTTCATTCTGGTGATCGCCGTGGTGGTCCAGTTCACCGAGATGGTGATCCGCAAGAGCAGCCCGACCCTCTATCGCCTGCTCGGCATCTTCCTGCCGCTCATCACCACCAACTGTGCCGTGCTCGGCGTGGCGCTGCTCAGCATCAACGAGCGCCACAACTTCATCCAGAGCATCATCTACGGCTTCGGGGCCGCCGTCGGCTTCTCTCTGGTGCTGATCCTGTTTGCCGCCATGCGTGAGCGGCTGGTGGCCGCCGACGTGCCAGCACCGTTTCGTGGCGTCTCTATCGCCATGGTCACCGCTGGCCTGATGTCGCTGGCCTTCATGGGCTTTACCGGCCTCATCAAGATATAACGCTATGATTCACATACTCTTTGCCATTCTGGTGCTGGCCCTGCTTGCCCTGGCCTTCGGCATTATTCTCGGCTTTGCCGCCGTCAAGTTTCATGTGCAGGCCGATCCCATCGTCGATCAGCTTGATGCCCTGTTGCCCCAGACCCAGTGCGGCCAGTGCGGTTACCCGGGCTGCAAACCCTACGCCGAAGCCCTGGCCAATGGCGACAAGATCAACAAGTGCGTGCCCGGTGGCGACGCCACCATGCGCAAGATTGCCGACCTGATGGGGGTCGAGCCCCAGTCTCTGGACGGCGGTGAAGACGCGGCAATCCCCGTCAAGAAGGTGGCCTTCATTCACGAAGACATGTGCATCGGTTGCACCAAGTGCATCCAGGCCTGTCCGGTCGACGCCATCCTGGGTGCCACCAAGGCGATGCACACCGTCATCGCGGCCGAGTGCACCGGGTGCGACCTCTGCGTCGACCCCTGCCCGACCGACTGTATCGAAATGATCCCGGTGCCGACCACGGTCGACAACTGGAAATGGGATCTGGCCAAGGTCGCCATTCCGGTCAAGATAGTGGAATAAACAGCGGAGTAACCATGCAGCATCTGCTCGAACGCATCAAAGCCGGCACTCTGTGGGATTTTCACGGCGGCATCCATCCCCCCGAGAACAAGCACCAGTCCAGCCTGACCCCCGTCGTTGACGCGGGCCTTCCCCCCCAGCTCATCATTCCGGTGCGCCAGCACGCGGGTCCGGCCGGCGAACTGCTGGTGCAGGTGGGGGACAAGGTCAAGAAGGGGCAACCCCTCACCCGTTTTGACAAGGGACGCATCGTGCCGGTGCACGCTTCCACCTCGGGCACCATCACCGCCATTGAGCAGCACACGGTGGCGCACCCCTCCGGTCTTGACGATCTCTGCATCCTCCTCACCCCGGACGGAGACGATGCCTGGGGCGAGCGCACACCCCAGCCTGACTACTGGAACCTGGAGCGGGGGGAGTTGCTCGAGCGCATCCAGCAGGCCGGCATCGCCGGGCTCGGCGGCGCCGTCTTCCCGACCCACAGCAAGCTCGACGGCCGTGGCCAGCTCACCGAGATCCTCATCGTCAACGGGCTGGAGTGCGAACCCTACATCACCACGGATGACAGGTTGATGCAGGAGTACGCCGACGAGATCATGGACGGCATCCGGGTACTCAAGCACCTGCTCAAGCCCAAGCTCACCCTGATCGGAGTGGAAGACAACAAACCGGCGGCCATCGAGGCCCTGACCCGCCATGCCAGCGACGCCGACGTGCTGGTCAAGTCGGTACCGACCAAGTACCCCTCCGGCGGCGCCAAACAGACCATAGAGCTGCTCACCGGACGCCAGGTGCCCAAGGGAGGCCGGGCGGTTGACATGGGCATCATGGTGCTCAACGTCGCCACCGTCTTTGCCATCAAGCGCGCCATCATCGATGGGGAGCCGCTCATCGAGCGCATCGTCACCCTCACCGGCGACGCCTTCAAGAAACCCGGCAATGCCTGGGTGCGTCTGGGCACGCCGGTACGCTGGCTGCTCCAGCGTTTCGAGCTGCAACCGGAGGCGGATCAGCGGGTCATCATGGGGGGCCCCATGATGGGCTTCACCCTGCCCCACGCCATGGTCCCCGTGGTCAAGGCCACCAACTGCCTGCTCTCCCCCACCCGCGCCGAGCTGCCGCCCCCCGGCCCGGAACAGGCCTGCATCCGTTGCAGTGCCTGCGCCGATGCCTGCCCCGCCACCCTGCTGCCCCAGGAGCTTTACTGGTACAGCCGGGTCAAGGAGTACGACAAGGCCGAGAAGCTCAACCTCTTTGACTGTATCGAGTGCGGCGCCTGTGCCTGGGTCTGCCCGAGCGAAATCCCCCTGGTGCAGTACTACAAGATCGCCAAGGATGACATCCGCGAGGCCCGTGCCGAGGCCGAGAAGGCCGAACGTGCCAAGCAGCGCTTCGAGGCCAAGCAGGCTCGCTTCGAGCGTGAGAAGGCGGCCCGCGAAGCCCGCCACGCCGAGGCCGCAGCCCAGCGTCGCCAGGCCATGACGACGGCCGGGGGCGAAGATCCGGTCGCCGCCGCCCTGGCCCGCATCAAGGCCAAACAGGAGACGGCCCAGGTGGCCGTGAGTGAACCCGCACCGGACAACGAGGCCATGATTGCCGCCCGTGAGGCGCGCAAGCAGGAGGCCATCGCCCGTCGTGCCGCCAAGGCCGCCAATGGCGAGGGCAATGGGCTGGCTGACACCCCGGCACCTGGGGAGCAACATCCCAAGGCAGAGCTGGATCCCAAGAAGGCCGCCATCGCCGCCGCCCTGGCACGGGCCAAGGCCAAGAAGGCCGCCCAGGCGCAAGGTGACGGGCCGGTGGTCGCGGATAAGACATCCGTGAATACAACCGAACACGCCGTTGAGGCCCCGGCCGCCGCATCCGAGCCCGCCGCCGAGGTGGACCCCAAGAAGGCGGCCATTGCCGCCGCCATCGCCCGGGCCAAGGCCAAGAAAGCCGCACAGGCCCAAGGTGACGCACCACCGGACGCGGATAAGACATCCGTGAACACAAGCGAACACGCCGTTGAGGCCCCGGCCGCCGCATCCAAACCCGCCGCAGAGGTGGACCCCAAGAAAGCGGCCATTGCCGCCGCCATCGCCCGGGCCAAGGCCAAGAAAGCCGCCCAGGCGCAAGGTGACGCACCGCTGGACGCGGATAAGACATCCGTGAACACAAGCGAACACGCCGTTGAGGCCCCGGCCGCCGCATCCGAGCCCGCCGCCGAAGAGGTGGACCCCAAGAAGGCGGCCATTGCAGCAGCCATCGCCCGAGCCAAGGCCAAGAAAGCCGCCCAGGCGCAAGGTGACGCACCGCCGGACGCGGATAAGACATCCGTGAACACAAGCGATAACGCCGTTGAGGCCCCGGCCGCCGCATCCAAACCCGCCGCAGAGGTGGACCCCAAGAAGGCGGCTATTGCCGCCGCCATCGCCCGGGCCAAGGCCAAGAAGGCCGCCCAGGCGCAAGGGGATGGGCCAGTGGTCGCGGATAAGACATCCGTGAATACAACCGATAACGCCGTTGAGGCCCCGACTGCCGCATCCGGCCCCGCCGCCGAGGTGGATCCCAAGAAGGCGGCCATCGCCGCCGCCATCGCCCGGGCCAAAGCCAAGAAGCTGGCGGCCGAGGCTGCCTCCTCCCCTTCGACCGACAAGAGCCACTGATCCATGTTCAATATCGCGAGTGCGCCCTTTGCCCACAACCGCAAACAGACCCAGACCCTGATGGTGCTGGTGATCCTGGCCTGCCTGCCCGGCTTCCTGGCGCAGACCTGGTTCTTCGGCTGGGGGACCCTGATCCAGATCCTGCTGGCGCTGGTCACGGCCCTGGGTTCGGAGGCCCTGGTCCTTCGCCTGCGCGGCCGCCCCGTCAAACCGGCCCTGCTGGATGGCAGCGCGGCGCTCACCGCCGTGCTCATCGGTCTCTCCCTGCCCCCCCTGCTGCCCTGGTGGATGCTGGTGCTGGGCACGGCGTTCGCCATCATCATCGCCAAGCATCTCTATGGTGGGCTCGGTCAGAACCTGTTCAATCCTGCCATGGTGGCCTATGTGCTGCTGCTGGTCTCCTTCCCGGTCCAGATGACCAGCTGGCTGCCCCCCTCCAGCATCGCCGCCTACGACATCGGCTTCGCCGATGCGGCCTCGGTGATCTTCACCGGCTTCAGCCTCGACGGCTACAGCATGCTGCAGCTCAAACAGGGGGTGGATGGCCTGACCATGGCCACGCCGCTGGATACCTTAAAGACGGGGCTGACCCAGGGGCTGACCGCCACCGAAGTGATGACCCACAAGGTCTTCGAGGGCTGGGGTGGCATCGGCTGGAGCTGGGTCAACCTCGGCTACCTGCTGGGAGGCCTCTTCCTGCTCCAGCAGAAAGTGATCAACTGGCGCATTCCGACTGCCGTGCTGGGCGCATTGCTGCTCGCTGCCACCCTGGGCTATCTGGCCACCCCGGACGCCACCGCCACCCCCATGCTGCACCTGTTCAGCGGTGCCACCATGCTCGGGGCCTTCTTCATCGCCACCGATCCGGTGAGTGCCAGCACCACCGCAAAGGGGCGCCTCGTCTACGGTGTGCTCATCGGCGTGCTGGTCTATGTCATCCGCCGTTTTGGCGGCTATCCGGATGCCTTCGCCTTCGCCGTGTTGCTGGCCAACCTGTGCGTTCCCCTGATTGACAGTCTGACCCGCCCCAAGGTCTATGGAGCCCGTCGCAAATGAACCCACATCTGAATTGCCGCAGACGCGAGACAGGGAGCCTCCCATGTTGAAAAGCATGCGCAAGAATGGCCTGACCCTGGCCCTCTTTGCCCTCGGCTGCACCGCCATGGTGGTGCTGACCAACGAACTGACCCGGGATCGCATCGCCCACCAGCAAGAGCTGGAGAAGCTGCGCACCCTGCAGGCCCTGCTGCCCGAGGGGAGTTATGACAACGATCTGGTGGCCAGTTGCAAGCTGGTCAGCAGCCGGGAATACCTAGGCAGCGATGAGCCCATGCCCCTCTATACCGCCACCCTCAAGGGGGTGCATACCGGCTACGCGCTGGAAACCGTGGCCCCCGATGGTTACAGTGGAGCCATTCGCATGGTGGTCGGCACCGATGCCAAGGGGGCCGTCAGCGCGGTCAGGGTGCTGGCCCACAAGGAAACCCCGGGGCTTGGTGACAAGATAGAGCTGAAGAAATCCAGCTGGATCGACAGCTTCACCGGCAAGTCCCTCACGGCCGACAACGACACCACCTGGGCGGTGAAGAAGGATGGCGGCGAATTCGACGCCTTCACCGGAGCCACCATCACCCCGCGGGCCGTGGTCAAGGCAGTGAAAAATTTGCTGAGGCTGCAACAGGAGCACCCCGAACTGCTGCACGATGCCCCCTCCTGCCATACCAACCCCTAACGCCGGAGCACACGCTATGGAACAAGTCGACGTGATTGACACGGCCAGCCAACCCGCCGGGGAAAGTGGCCGCCGCGAAGAGCTCAAGGAGCTGATGTTGCAGGGACTGTGGAAGAACAACCCCTCCTTGGTGCAGGTGCTGGGACTCTGCCCCACCCTGGCGGTCTCCTCCACCTTTACCAATGCGTTGGGGCTCGGCCTTGCCACCATGGTGGTACTGGTCTGCTCCAACCTCGCCGTCTCCCTGGTGCGCAACTGGGTGCCCAAGGATATCCGCATCCCGGTCTACGTGATGATCATCGCGGCCCTGGTGACCAGCGTGCAGCTGTTGATGAACGCCTACACCTACGGCCTCTATCAGGCGCTCGGCATCTTCATCGCCCTCATCGTCACCAACTGCGTCATCATCGGCCGCGCCGAAGCCTATGCCTCCAAGAACCCGCCCCTGCTTGCCGCCCTCGACGGCTTCATGATGGGGCTGGGCTTTACCCTGGTGCTGCTGGTACTGGGGGGCCTTCGCGAGATCATCGGCATGGGCACCCTGTTTGACGGTGCCGAGCTGCTGCTGGGTGACTGGGCCAAGTCATTGCGCGTCGAGCTGTTCCACGCCGACGCCAGCCTGCTGCTGGCGATCCTGCCCCCCGGCGGCTTCATCGGCCTCGGTTTGATGATCGCCGGCAAAAACGCCATCAACGACTGGATGGGCCGCAAGCAGAGTGCCGAGAAGGCCCACTGCACCGTGCCGGCGGCGGGCGCCCGCACGACCCAGCTCTGAGACAAGAGAGAGCCATGAACAACCAGAAACGCAGGCTGATCCTGGAGCGGTTGCGCGATGACAACCCCCATCCCACCACAGAGCTCAACTTCACCACGCCCTTCGAGCTGCTCATCGCCGTGCTGCTCTCGGCCCAGGCCACCGACGTGAGCGTCAACAAGGCCACCGACAAGCTCTATCCGGTGGCCAACACCCCCCAGGCCATGCTGGATCTGGGGGTGGACGGGGTCAAGGAGTACATCAAGACCATTGGCCTCTTCAACACCAAGGCCGAGAACGTCATCAAGACCTGCGCCATTTTGCTGGAGCGCCACGGCGGCGAGGTGCCGGAGAATCGCGAGGCCCTCGAGGCCCTGCCCGGCGTCGGCCGCAAGACCGCCAACGTGGTGCTCAACACCGCCTTCGGCTGGCCCACCATCGCCGTCGACACCCATATCTTCCGGGTCTCCAACCGCACCGGCTTTGCCGTGGGCAAGAACGTCGATCAGGTGGAGGAGAAGCTGCTCAAGGTGGTCCCCGCCGAGTTCAAGCTGGACGTGCACCACTGGCTCATCCTGCACGGGCGCTACACCTGTCTCGCTCGCAAGCCCCGCTGCGGCTCCTGCATCATCGAAGATTTGTGCGAATACAAAGAGAAGGTCTATCCCGAGAGTTGATCTGCAGGCCTCTGCGGATCCGGTCTCGGGCCATGGATTCAAGGCAGTACCAATCCACCAACCCGGAGAATTGAGCAATGAGAATTCTGCATACCATGTTGCGCGTCGGCGATCTGCAACGTTCCATCGACTTCTACACCCGAGTGCTGGGCATGACACTGCTGCGCAAGAGCGAGAACAGCGAATACAAGTACACCCTGGCCTTCGTCGGCTACGGCGACGAGAAGGATGAAGCCGTCATCGAGCTCACCTACAACTGGGGGGTGAGCGAGTACGAGCTCGGTTCCGCCTATGGTCACATCGCCCTGGAAGCGGACGACATCTATGCCACCTGCGAGGCGCTGCGCGCCGCCGGCGCCAAGATCACCCGCGAACCGGGCCCGGTGAAGGGCGGCACCACCGTCATCGCCTTCGTGGAAGACCCGGACGGCTACAAGATTGAGCTGATTGCCAAGAAAGACGCCGGTACCGGCCTGGGCGCCTGAGCCCACGCCGCCTGGCGGTGAGAAAAACAACGGGGCCCAGGGCCCCGTTTTCATTGGCTGCGGCCACCGTCAGGCCAGGCGGAAGCGCCCCATGCTCTGGCGCAGACCCGCCGCCAGCTGGCTCAGCTCCAGACAGGCTTTGGCGGTGTGATCCGCGCCAGTCGCGACCTCGTTGGAGGAGTCGTTGATGCGCGCCACGTTGCGGCCCAGCTCATCGGAGACCGCATCCTGCTCGCCACAGGCACTGGCAATCTGGATCGCCATGTCGGCTATCTGGGCCACCGCCTCTTCAATCTGACGAATGCCCGCGCTGGTGCGTTCGCTCTGACTCACGCACTGGCGGATCATCTCGCAACTCTGGCCGGTCACCGACTTCGCCCGGTTGGCACGGGCCTGCAGGGTCTCGATGATGGCGACGATTTCGCCGGTGGAGGCCTGGGTACGCCCCGCCAGGGTGCGCACCTCGTCGGCCACTACCGCAAAGCCGCGCCCCTGCTCACCGGCACAGGCCGCCTCGATGGCGGCATTGAGTGCCAGCAGGTTGGTCTGGTCGGCAATGCCGCGAATGACATCCACCACCAGGTTGATCTGGGCAGACTCTTTCTCCAGTTAACTCACCAGGTTGCCCGCCTGCTCCATCTCACCGGCCACCCGGGTGATGGCATCCAGTGCCCCCTGCACATCCTGACTGCCGCGACGGGCCAGGGCATTGGCGGAGCTTGCCGACTCCGAGGCCACCTCGGTGTTGCCCGCCACATCCGCTACCGTCGCCTTCATCTGGGCCATGGCGGTGGCGACCTGGGCTATCTCCTGCTGCTGGCTCTGGATCCCCTGGGATGATTGCTCGGAGACCGCGCTCACCTCCTCGATGGCGGCCCCCAGCTGGGTCACGGCGGCGGCCACCTCCTCGATGAGCCCACGCAGGTTGTCCTGCATCTTGAGGGAGGCGCTGGCCAGCATCCCCAGTTCGTCCTGCCCGATGTGCTGGCGATCCAGCCGATGGGTCAGATCCCCCAGGGCGATGGCATTGGCCTGGGCCACCACGGCTTGCAGGGGCAGGCAGATCTGGCGGGTGAGGAACCAGGTCATGACCCCCATGAAGATCAGCAGGGTCGCGATGCTCACCACGGCAAAGGTCATCACCATGGTGACGCTGCCAAGCAGGCTGCCACGGTTCTCTTCCACAAAGCCAAGATTCACCTTCACCAGGGCACGCACCGCCAGCTCCAGCTCGGTGTAGAGTCCGTTCGAGCGAAACAGCGCCTCCCTGGCCTCATCCCTGCTGCCCTGGAACAACAGGGCATCCACCTGGTTGACGGCCCCCAGATATTGCAGCCACTGCTGCTTGACGCGGTTGAAGGCCTGGCGTTCATGCTCGGCCCCCACGGTTGCCTCGTAGGCATCCATGACCTGCTGCACCTTGCCCAGGCTCTCCTGGATGCGGGCGCGGCGAACCTGCCTGTCGACGGCATCTTCCACCATCAGCAGGGCAAACTGGGCACGGCGCACATAGGAGACGTCATAGAGCAAGTTGTCCACCGAGAGCACGCTTGGCAGGGTGGAGTCGGTGAAGTTCAATACCCGATCCCGAATGTCCCGCAGTTCGGTGGCGAGAAACAGGCCGAAGACGGCGTTGATGACGGCAATGACCGCAAAGACGGCGGCAATCTTCTTGCCGATGGAGAGATGCTTGTAAGACATGTTGGCTGGTGATCCTCGACTGCAGATGTGCAGTGACACAATGATCACATCCGTGTAAGCGGTGACCCGAGACTCCTGACGGGAAATGACGATGGGAGCAAAGAGAGGGGATCCCTTGCTTCCCGCTCGCCCCACGCCGGGCCTTGTGCCCGCCACGAGGCTGCCAGCACAGGAGCGACCAGCTCGACGCAAAACTTGAGCCGATTGCCACAATCGGTCCGCCGTCATGGACAAAGCAGGGGCCAGGTTATGTAATGGCCGTTCGTCTCTCCCCATTCCTGTCTTCAGAGGCCCCATGGACAACGTATCGACCCTCTCCCCTTCCTGGTCTGTCCAACTGCGCGAGCAGATAGCAGATCGCCCCCTCATCGCCCTGGGGCTGCTGCTCGCCCTGGTCGCCGTGCTGCTGCTCCTGGTGCAGAGTCTCGTCATGCTGGCAGCAGGAGAGATCACGGCCGGGGTACGCTATGGCCTCATTGGCGGCGCTGCGGGTTTTGCCGCCACGGCGCTGGGCGCCCTGCCTGCCCTGTTCCTGCGTGCCGTCCCCCAACGGGTGGAAGATGCCATGCTGGGGTTCGCCGCCGGCATGATGCTGGCGGCGAGCGCCTTCTCCCTGCTGCTGCCGGGGCTCGAGGCCGCCGAGGGGATCACGGGTGACGGCTTCCTCGCCGCCGCCGTGGTGGTGGCCGGTATGACCCTCGGGGTGCTGCTGATGCTGGGACTGGATCAATTCACCCCTCACGAACACGACAAGACCGGCCCCTGTGGTCCCGGCCATGAGAGCTGCTCACGGGTCTGGCTGTTCGTCTTCGCCATCGCCCTGCACAACCTGCCCGAAGGCATGGCCATCGGGGTCAGCTTCTCCCAGGGGGACATGACGGTGGGACTGCCCCTCACGACCGCCATTGCCCTGCAGGACATTCCCGAAGGACTGGCTGTAGCGCTGGCCATGTGCGCAGCCGGTTTTCGCCCGCCGGTGGCCGTGCTGGTCGCCATCGGCAGCGGCCTGCTGGAACCGCTCGGCGCCCTGCTCGGGGTCGGGCTCGCCAGCGGCATGGCCATCGCCTACCCCATCGGCCTCGGGCTCGCGGCTGGTGCCATGCTGTTTGTTGTCTCCCACGAGGTGATCCCGGAAACCCATCGCAACGGCCACCAGACCCACGCCACCCTGGGCCTGATGGCAGGCTTCGCCCTGATGATGACACTGGATACAGCCCTGGGGTGAGACGCCGACGCCCCATGCAACCCGTGGTCTCCCATGAAGTGATCCCGGAAACCCATCGTAACGGCCACCAGACCCACGCCACCCTGGGCCTGATGGCAGGCTTCGCCCTGATGATGACGCTGGATACAGCCCTGGGATGAAACGCCGATGCCCCATGCAACCCGTGGTCTCCCACGAAGTGATCCCGGAAACCCATCGCAACGGCCACCAGACCCACGCCACCCTGGGCCTGATGGCAGGGCTTCGCTCTGATGATGACACTGGATACAGCCCTGGGATGAAACGCCGATGCCCCATGCAACCCGTGGTCTCCCACGAGGTGATCCCGGAAACCCATCGCAACGGCCACCAGACCCACGCCACCCTGGGTCTCATGGCGGGCTTCGCCCTGATGATGACCCTCGACACCGCGCTCGGCTGATCACCCCCCTCAAGCCCCGTACGCCCGGTGACGACAGCGCGAACCCCTTGAAATAAGAGGGGGAAATCGCCTAATGTTGAGCCCCCGGCGCCCTTTGACTGGTTGATGTACGGCGCCTGAATCCCATCGGAAGCCTGCCCGGATGACCCTCAGGATAATCCTGCTGCTGTGTCTGCTTGTCCTCACCGCCAGGGCTATTGGCGCCACCGAGGTCTTTTATACGGCCGCGCAGCAGGCGTCGTCCCCCAAGTACGTGACGCTCCCCGACGGGCATGTCGGCGGGATCTGCGTCGATCTCTTCCGGCTCATGGAAGCAAGGGAGCCAGCCCTTCGCATTGAGGGAGATCAGCGCTTCCTGCCGCTGCGACGGCTGGAAAAGAAGGTGCAGCACGGCCAGCTGGACTTCATCTGCGGCGTGGGGGAGAGCCCGGCCAGGCGGGATCACTTCATCGTCCTGACCCCCGCCATCTTCACGGTGCGCTACCACCTGGCGGTGCGCCGTGACGATCCCGTCGAGATACGCAGCTGGCAGGATGTCAGGGCCCTCGGCCAGGCGGGCATCATCCTCATCAACCATGGCAGCGGCGCCATCGCCCGGCTCCAGGACATCGGCGGCCTCATCATCGACAGCGGCGGGATCAGCAACCAAGCCAACTACGAGAAGTTGTTGATGAAGCGCGGCCGTTTCGTCTACTACCGCTCCCCGGGGTTTGAGTCCGACTTGCGCGAACAGGGGCTGGCCGACAAGATCCGCATCCTCCCCACCGTGATGGAAGAGACTCCCTTCTACATCCTGTTCCATCGCCACAGTGCCCCCGAGCGCCTGACCCTGTTCGCCAACACCCTGCAACGGCTCGCAGACAGTGGTGAACTGGCCGCCCTGGCCAGACGCTACCCCTGACCCCCCATCCGCGCCATCGCAATGCTCGGCGCCACCGCCAAGTTTTGCTATCATCCACGCCAACTTTTTCGGCCCAGCGGCCATCGAGACGAGGTAGATGATGAAAGTAGGTATTATCGGCGCCATGGAGCAGGAAGTAGCCCTCCTGCGCAGCCAGCTGAGCGAGCCCACCACCCTGCAACTGGGCGGCTGCGAGTTCTATCAGGGCAAGCTGGCCGGTAAAGAGGTGATCCTGACCCGCTCCGGCATCGGCAAGGTCGCCGCCAGCGTCGCCACCAGCCTGCTGCTGGAGAAGTTCGCTCCCGATTGCGTCATCAACACCGGTTCCGCCGGCGGCTTCGCCCAGGATCTGCACATCGGTGACGTGGTCATCGCGAGCGAGATGCGCTTCCACGACGTGGACGTGACCGCCTTCGGTTACGAAATGGGCCAGATGGCCCAGCAGCCCGCCGCCTTCCCCTGCGACGAAAAACTCATCGCCCTGGCACAAGCCTGCATTGCCGAGCAAGGCAAGCACCAGACCAAGGTCGGGCTCATCTGCACCGGTGATCAGTTCATGTGCAAACCGGACGCCATCGCGAAAGCCCGTGCCGACTTCCCGCAGATGCTGGCGGTGGAGATGGAAGGGGCCGCCATCGGCCAGGTGTGCCACATGTTCAAGGTGCCCTATCTGGTGGTACGGGCCATGTCGGACATCGCCGGCAAGGAGCAGGTGGAATCCTTCGATGCCTTCATCGAGGTGGCGGGTCAACACTCCGCCGAAGTGATCATCGCGCTGCTCGGCAAGCTGTGATCGACGCCCCCTCCTGGGATGCCCTGATGACCGCCCTCGCCTCCACGACGGCGGGCATCATGGTGGGGGCCGCCCTGCTGGAGGCCCTGCTGCCCTGGCCCGCACGCTTTCGACCCGGCGCAGCCGTGCCTCTGCTCACCCGCCTCGGCCAGAAGGTCTATCGCCCCGACGGCACGCCACGCCAGCAGAGCCAGGCCGGGCTCCTTGCCCTGCTGGTGGTCTGGGTGCCCTGCGCTGCCGGTCTCTGGGCGGTGCGCAATCTCTCCCTGTCCGAGCCCCTGTTCGACCTCCTGTTCCTGCTGCTGATGCTCGAATCCCGCCCCTTGCGGGAACTCGCCCAGGGGAGCCGCGCCCTGGCGACCCAGGAGACGCTGGTCGTGGCGAGGCTGCAGGTCGCCCCCTGGCTCAAGCGGGAAACCGGCAAGCTCTCGGTGATGGGGTTGAACAAGGCGGTGAGCGAGACCTGCGTACTGCGCCTCGTCGGTCAGTGGGCCGCCCCCCTGCTGGGCTTCGCCCTGGCCGGGGTACAAGGTGCCCTGCTGGTGCGGCTCGCCCAGTTGACCCATCTGGCGTGGAACCTCAAGCAAAGCGCGTTCGTCCACTTCGGCCGCCCGGCTGCGGCGCTCTATCAGGGTTTCTGCGCCCCCGCCATCCTGCTGCTGGCGCTCCCCCTGTGCCTGACCCAGGTGCGCGGGCTGGGCAACAGAATGCGCCCTGCGCTGCATTGGCCTCATCCCGCCATGGGGGTCCTGCTCGCGCTGCTGGCCCGGGCGACGGGCAGCCGACTCGGCGGCCCCCGCTACTATCAGAGCCAGCTGGTGCGCTTTCCGGTATTTGATGAGGGGAGCGAACCCGATGCCAACCTGCCCCTGCGCCTGCTGCAGCGTCTGCAACTGACCGGCTGGGGCTGGCTCGGGCTCTCGCTGCTCCTGACATGGATGGCGCTCAATCATGGCTGATCGCGTTTCCCTTCGTGCCCTGGGCCTGTTTGTCTGCCTGCTGGGCACCTCACTGTGCGCCATGGCCACCCCGCCGCAGCGCATCGTGAGCCTCACTCCCCATCTGACGGAACTGCTGTTCGATATCGGCGCCGGGGATCGCGTGGTCGCCACCGACGATGCCTCCGATTACCCCGCCGAGGTGGCCAACCTCCCCCGGGTGGCCAACTATCGCAGCATCAACCTCGAGGCGCTGCTGGCCCAGAAGCCGGATCTGGTAGTGGCCTGGCGCTCCGCCCAGGCCCGCATGCTGGGCCCGGTCGAGCGCCTCGGCATCCCCGTCTTCTACTCGGAGCCCACCGACTTTGCCTCCCTGGCCACCGAGATGCGCAGCCTGGGGCACCTGCTCGGGCTCACGCCCAGAGCCGACGAGCAAGCCCGCGCCTATCTGACCCGGCTCGACGCCCTGGCGGCGCGCTACGGCGAGCCCAAGCCCCTGTCTGTCTTCTATCAGCTCTGGTACCCGCCGCTCACCAGCGTCAATAATTCGACCTGGCCGGGGCAGGCCATCACCCTCTGCGGCGGACGCAACATCATGGCGAAGACGGGAGCAGCCTACCCCCAGGTCGGGCTGGAGCAGGTGATCAAGGGCAATCCCGGGCTTATCCTGGCTGGCGGCCGGGATCCTTCCGTGCTGGATCACTGGCGGCAGTGGCCCATGCTGGACGCCGTCAAACACCAACGGCTCGCCCTCATCAACGCCGATGAACTGCACCGTTTCACCCCCCGCGCCCTCAACGCGGTGGAGCAGATATGCGAGGCGATCGCCGGGACTAGCGCGCAAACTCCTTGATGGCGCCTGCGTCACGGCGATGCTGTCTCCCATATCGCTGGTTATGGCATAAAATATGCTTTTGAATCTAACAGACACTCACTTCATAACGGGACCATGACATGTTCAACGGCAAAACGATCCTGATCACCGGGGGAACCGGCTCCTTTGGCAAGAAGTTCATCGAGGCTGTCCTCTCCCTCTACACGCCGAGCCGGTTGATCGTCTACTCCCGTGATGAACTCAAGCAGTTCGAGATGCAGCAGCGTTTCAATCACCCCTGCATGCGCTATTTCATCGGTGACGTACGGGATGCCGAACGCCTGGACATGGCCATGCACGGCGTGGACTTCGTGGTGCATGCCGCCGCCCTCAAGCAGGTGCCTGCCGCCGAATACAACCCCATGGAGTGCATCAAGACCAACGTCGGGGGCGCCGAAAACGTCATCAAGGCGGCCCTCAACAACGGGGTCGAGAAGGTGATCGCCCTCTCCACCGACAAGGCCGCCAACCCGGTCAACCTCTATGGCGCCACCAAGCTCTGCTCCGACAAGCTGTTCGTGGCCGCCAATAATATGGCGGGCAAGCACCCGACCATCTTCTCCGTGGTGCGCTACGGCAACGTGGTGGGGTCGCGCGGCTCCGTGGTGCCCTTCTTCGATCAACTGATCAAGGAAGGGGCCAGCAGTCTGCCCATCACCCATGGCGAGATGACCCGCTTCTGGCTCACCCTGCAGCAAGGGGTGGAGTTCGTGCTGACAAACTTCGCCCGCATGAAGGGGGGGGAAGTGTTCGTTCCCAAGATCCCGTCCGTGCGCATCACGGATCTCGCCAGCGCCATGGCCCCCGAGCTGCCCCAGGAAGTTATCGGCATCCGCCCAGGGGAGAAGCTGCACGAGGTGATGTGCCCGGCTGACGACTCCTACCATACCTATGAGTTCAAGGACTATTACGTCATCGCCCCCAGCATTACCTTCAATCACCGTAGCGATGACTTCTCTGTCAATGCCATAGGAGAACAAGGTTGCAGCGTGCCTATAGGATTTGAATACAACTCTCTCAATAATCCCGTCTTCATGTCCCAGAGTGAGTTGCAGCAGCTCAACAAGGAGGTATTGGCGGAATGATCCCCTATGGCAAACAGGACATTTCGACGGCAGATATTGCCGCAGTCAATGCAGTACTAAGCTCCGACTTCTTGACTCAAGGCCCGAAAGTCGCCGAATTCGAACAGGCACTCTGTGCCTACACAGGGGCCAGGTATTGTCTGGTGGTCGCAAGCGGTACAGCGGCCTTGCATCTGGCGGTCGCAGCAATGGAATTGCCCGAGGGTAGTGAAGGCATAACTACACCCAATACCTTTGCCGCTACGGCCAATAGCATGGCTTACTGTGGTATCAAGCCTGTATTCGCCGATATAGACCCCATCAGCTATAACCTATCCCCCAGCTCAGTATCGGCCCGTATAACTTCAGCCACTCGGTTACTCAGCCCTGTTCATTTTGCAGGTCAACCTGCGGACATGCCGGCTCTTTCCCTCATCGCCAAACAACATGGTCTAAAAATCATCGAGGATGCGGCCCATGCGATTGGCTCCTGCTACGCCGATGGTAGTCCGGTTGGCAGTTGTCGCTATTCGGATGCCACCATCTTCTCATTTCACCCTGTAAAAACTCTTACTTGTGGTGAAGGGGGTGCAGTGATGACGAATGACCCTACCTTGTATCAGCGCATGTTGCTGCTACGCAGCCATGGCATTACCAAAGATCCTGCTCTAGTCAGCCAACAACCGGGGCCCTGGTATCACGAGATGCAGACCCTAGGCTGGCATTACCGCATGACTGACATGCAGGCGGCCCTGGGCTTAAGCCAGTTGCAACGCCTAGATCTGTTCAAGGCGCGCCGCCGTACCCTGGTAGCGCAATATAACCAGGTACTGGCAGAACTTTCCTGGCTTAAGACTCCCCAGGAAATGGAGGGGCTCTCCTCTTGTTTCCATCTCTATGTGGTAGAAATCGATTATGCAGCTATTGGTAAGAACCGCAGCGAAGTCATGGCTTCATTGATGGCTGAGGGCATTGGCACCCAGGTTCACTATATTCCTGTTTATCATCATCCTTGGTATCGTGAACAATATGGAGACAAAACAGGGTCATGTCCGGTCGCAGAGCGTTATTATCAGCATTGTCTCTCTTTGCCTCTCTATTTCACTTTGAGTGATGAAGAGCAGAGCCACGTGATCCAAGCTATACAGCGCTTGGCCCGTTAGTCAGAAAATACTGTGTATCACTCTTGGCAGCCCGACCTCTATGACATGGAAACTCCTATGACCACAGCACAGACCCTGGCCATCATCCCTGCGCGGGGAGGAAGCAAACGCATTCCGGGTAAGAATATTCGTCCTTTTGCTGGTGTTCCTATGATTGTGCATTCAATTAGAGCTGCACAGGACGCGGGCTGTTTTGATCAAATCATCGTCTCAACCGATGATGAACTAATCGCAGAAGTTGCTCTTCAGTACGGTGCAAGCGTGCCATTTATCCGCCCTCCTGATTTAGCCGATGACCATGCGGGAACCCAAGAAGTGATCGCACACGCCATCAACTGGGCCATCTCACAAGGATGGCAACTCGGTTCAGTGTGCTGTCTATATGCAACGGCGCCTTTCGTCCGTGCGGATGACCTACGTACTGGCCAAAATATACTAGAAGAGAGCCATCAGCATTTTGTTTTTAGTGCCACTACTTTTGATTACTCTCCTTACAGAGGATTTATTCGATCTGGTGATGGTGTCGAAATGCTTTTTCCCGAACACTTTCCCACCCGCTCCCAGGACTTACCCGAGGTCTTACACGATGCGGGGCAATTTTATTGGGGTAAGCCCACAGCTTGGTTAACCGAGCAGCGGCTGTTCAGTGCCAATGCCAGCCCCCTGATGCTGCCAAGGCACCGGGTTCAAGACATAGACACCCTCGAGGATTGGCGCAGGGCCGAATTACTGTGGCAATTGCTCAAGCAGGAGGAAGTCACATCATGAGTGCCCACATTTTCTCTACGACATCAGAAAATGCCCTGTCCTTGAACATTTACAGTAGAGGAAATGCCAGCTGCCTATTGAGTCATCTCAACTATTTCGCAGTCAATGCCGTGAGCAAGAAAATGCGTCGACTCGATACCTTGTCCCAACAGTTGAATGCCCCAAGCTGGCTGCTCAAGAGCTATTTCATCCAGGAGCTGTGCAAGCGGGGCATCCTCAGCCTCGGCAGCCACAACCTGAACCTTGCCCACAGCGAAGAGGACGTCCAAACCCTGCTGGCCGTCTATGCCGATATCCTGCCGGCGCTTATCCGGCTGGATGCGGACAAGGCCATTCATCAGGCCCTGGATGGCGAACCTATCCAGCCGGTGTTCAAGGTGCGTTGAGTGATGAAACTTTGGATTTTTACTGAAGGAGATCAATTGAGAGGTTTAGGGCATCTAAGTAGGTGCTCTTCGTATGCGGCTGCATGGCAAAATTTAGGAGGCATTGTTCAGTGGGTTATTGATGGAGATTCAACGGCCAAACGATTCATGAATCAAAGTAATGTCATATGGAAAAAATGGCAGCATGGGAATATAATTGTTCCCTCAAATAAAAACATTGCTATTGTCGATAGCTATACAGTATCCTTAGAACAGCTTGAATATTTATCTTCGTTATTTAATATAATATCATACCTTGATGATACCTTTCGCTTACCCTATCCCAAGGGAATTGTTGTACATCCAGCATCAACTTCAACTCAAATCACAAAAAGTTCATGTTGCTGGTTGACAGGGCCTACTTGGCAGTCTATTAGACCAGCATTTATCAAAACAATAAAAGAAAAAGCAGTAGTAGGCACTATTAAAAACATTCTCATTATGATGGGAGGAACAGATATTAGAAACATTACCTCCCTCGTTATTAGTATTGTAAGGAAAGTATATCCCTCTGCAAGGTTACATGTCATAACAAATATTGCATTAGACAATGCGAATAATTGCACCTATTACAGTAACCTTAGTGCTAATCAAGTAGCCGATTTAATGCGTAAAAATGACATATCTATTTGCGCTGCAGGTCAGACAATTTTTGAGCTGATCGCATGCTTACTACCCTCAATCATCATAAAGACAGCTGAGAATCAATCGATTCAATTAAAGCAAGTTTCATCTAAAGATCTATTTCCAGTGATTGAGGAATGGAGTCATGATAACTTAAAAGAAAAAATATCATTCTACCTTTCATTATTAGATAGTTATGATGAAAGGAGTAAGTATGTTTATAAAATGAAGAATTATGGTGTCTCCGATGGTGCAAGTAGATTTGCAAATTTGCTTTTTTATTACTCAAAAATATCAGATGTTATAGCTTACGGTTGTCTAAAATTAGTTCCCTTCACAATGCTGAGCAAGGCTGAAAAGATAAAGATTTTGTCTATAAGGAATAGAATTAAAGTACGCTGCCAGATGATGAACACCAAACGTATTTCAATATCCTCACATTTTAGATTTATCAGCACCCAGATTAATAATCCTTTAAATATAAACTATGCAGTATTTTATGGCGATGTAATTATTGGTTCTACATCTTTACATAAAATAGACTGGGTATATAAAGAGGCTTGGTTAGACATATATAGACACCCGAGCCACAACTGGTCTGGTTTTGGCAATAAAATTTTACTTGCAGCAAAGCACGTGGCTTTTGACATTGCACATCTAAATAAACTCAATCTATGTGTTAAAAACAACAATAAAAGTGCTTTGGATTTATACAGAAAGCATGGCTTTATTCAGGTATGTTCGGAAAATGACATTGTAAAAATGACACTTTGCAAAGAGAGTTATCAACAAAATGAAAAATACTAAAAAATCTATCTTAGTTATTTCCGCACATCCTGATGACGAAACAATTGGCTGTGGTGGTACTATTGCAAAGCATATCAGCCAGGGTGATTCGGTATACGCACTATCATTTACTGATGGTGTCAGCTCAAGAGAGGCCCATGCGGATCGCACCACCTCAAAAGACAGAGTAAAGGCATCTGAAATGGCAGCTGAATTACTTGGTTTCTCTTGGATTAGCAGAGGCGAGTATCCAGATAACATGCTAGATACAATACCAGTACTGGATTTGGCAAAAAATATAGAAGCAGTGAAGAGAAAGTATTCTCCGGATATTATTTATACTCACTCCTATGCAGACCTTAACGTCGACCATAGAAAGGTTCATGAAGCAACATTGATCGCTTTTAGACCCCAACCAAAAGAGACCTGGCAGGAAATTAGGGCTTATGAAGTAGCATCATCAACTGAATGGGGAATGCAATCCTTTACCCCTAACTTATTTATTAATATTGATGAGTTCATAGAAATAAAAAAAGAAGCCCTAGCATGCTATTGGATGGAGTTGAGAGACACACCTCACCCAAGATCTATCTCATCGATTGAATGCATTAATAGAGTTAGAGGTTCTCAAGCCGGATTCAATTATTCTGAAGCCTTTGAAATAATTAAGTCGAGAGGATTTTAAATGAAATTTGCCATTGCTTGTAAAAGTGATCACTTCTGGCATCAAATGAAAGCCCAATCACCAGAATTAATTAGTGAAGCAAGTGGTATATATAAATGTCAAGATGATTTGCGTTCATTACTAGAAAGCAATGTGGATATAGTTTTCTTTCCACACTGGTCATGGGTTGTACCTAGTGAAATAATAAATAAAACCACCTGTATTTGCTTCCATAGTACACCACTACCCTATGGGAGAGGGGGGAGCCCAATTCAAAACATGGTTTTAAATGGGCATACAGACACTCAGGTTGTTGCACTTAAAATGACGAATCAACTAGATGCTGGGCCAATATATCTACGTCAAGATGTATCGCTTATTGGGGGCGGAGAAGAGATTTTTAGAAGAATATACCAAACAACAATATCTATGATGAAGAGCTTATTGATTGCTCTTCCATCTCCTACAGAACAAGAAGGCGAGGTTACGATTTTCACACGTAGACAAAGTGATGACAGCAAACTTGACATGTATCATAGCATTGATAATGTATTTGATAAAATAAGAATTTTAGATGTGGATAACTATCCTCCTGCCTATATAGAAATAGGAGATTATAAATTAACTTTCACACATCCATCCATGAGACTTTCTGGCGAAATTGATGCTCATGTCAAGATACACAAAATAAGATGACATATTTAACAATCAATTCAAATATTAGTTATGAATAACTTTCGTCTTAATCACGTTCAAATAACAGAAATAGAGACATTCATGGCCCAAAGAATTCATCCGGCTCGATGCTTTATCATTGCCGAGCTCTCTGCCAATCACGGTCATTCTCTGGAGACGGCCCTAGCGACAGTACGCTCAGCCAAGGCGTGTGGCGCCGATGCCATCAAGATCCAGACCTACACAGCTGATACTATGACCCTTGATTGCGGCAATGAATATTTCCAGATCAATCAGGGCACCATCTGGGATGGCACCACGCTCCACAAACTCTATCAGGAGGCCTATACCCCCTGGGAGTGGCATGCCGCCATCCAGGCCGAGGCCCGCAAAGAGGGGCTCGTCTTCTTCTCTACTCCCTTCGACACCAGTGCCGTCGATTTTCTGGAGACGCTCGACGTCCCTCTCTACAAGATCGCCTCGTTTGAAATCACCGACATTCCTCTGATCGAGTACACCGCCAGCAAGGGAAAGCCGATGATTATCTCGACCGGTATCGCGACCCTGGCCGATATTGATGCTGCCGTGCAGGCATGCCGCCGCGTGGGCAATCATGACATCACATTGCTCAAGTGCACTTCTTCCTATCCAGCGCCGGTGGACGAGGCCAACCTGCTCACCATGCCCAATATGAAGCAGACTTTCGGAGTCGAAGTGGGCTTGTCGGATCATACCCTGGGAGAGGCCGTTGCCATGGCTGCCACCGCCCTGGGGGCTCGTGTGATAGAGAAACACTTCATTCTGGACCGAGCCCTGGGTGGGCCGGATGCCTCCTTCTCCATGACACCGGATGAATTCGCTCATATGGTCGAGGGAGTACGGCAAGTCGAGGCTGCACTGGGGAATGTCAGCTATCACCTCAACGACAAGACACTGCGAAACCGGAAATTTGCTCGTTCTCTCTTCGTCTGTGAGGACATGAAAGCCGGGGATGCATTCACGTCACGCAATGTCCGCTCCATCCGCCCTGCCGATGGGTTGCCCCCGGTTCATCTTCCATCCCTGCTGGGTCGCCATGCCAGCCAGGATATTCAGGCCGGCACGCCGCTGGCATGGTCATTGATTGTCTGACTGCAAGGAACATCCCATGGATCAGAAAAATGTCTTCATGGCCCGGGAAGGGAATGAATGGTATGAGCGCAACAAGAGCGCCATTCTCGGCAAGACACTGGACAACGACCCTATCTTCAAGGCGCTGGCGTATCTGGGCTGCAAACCTGCCAGGATTCTGGAGATAGGGTGCGCCAATGGCTGGCGGCTAGCGCAGCTGGCCGAGCACTACGGTGCCCGATGCTATGGGGTGGACCCCTCGGCCAGCGCCATACAAGACGTTGAATATGGTAACTTTCGCTCTATTTAAACTAACAATTAATTTTCTTCCTGTTGAGGGCTGAACTCATTGAAATAGAATCTAAAGTACATATCCAAAACGATATTTTATTTATGTGTAACTGGCTCAGATAATATTACGTTTCTAACCTTCAACAAAAGGATCTTAATATGAAAGCAGGTCATGTTTTATTACAGAGGGAAACCAATAACAACCTTAGCATTACAATAAGGAACTTAACGAGTTCAGACATCACCCTTCAATATTGTAACTGGTTGAATGACAAAGAGACAAATCAGTATCTTGAGTCTCGATTTACTGAATGGGACATGCAATCCCTTTTAAATTATTATCATGAAAAGAACAAATCAGAACTAATGCTGGCTATCATTGATGATGATACAGGAACACACATTGGAAATATAAAGGTCTCAGGAATAGATAAACACCATCACAGAGCAGAGATAGGAATCATCATTGGTGATGAACATTTCTGGGGGAAGGGAATTGCAACCACGGCCATTGGAATCGTTGCTGACTACTGTTTTGACACCCTGAACATTCATAAGTTAACTGCCGGTGCATATGCCGACAACCTAGCGTCCATCAACGCCTTCATAAACAATGGTTTTATTATTGAGGGGCAAAGAAAAGAACACGTCCTGACGCCATCAGGTTGGTCAGATGTGGTTTTGCTAGGAAAATTAAAAGTTCAAAAACAATGATGAAACGCCGACTCAATGTCGGCGTTTCATTGTCATGTCCTAAATAAGTTCATTACTTCATTATCAATCATATCCACACTATCAAGCGCTTGTGGATACATCTCCTTTGCCTTCGCCAAAAACTCAAGCCAGAGGCCAATGGCTGGCTGCATCAGCACTAATGTTTTTTCTTCATCTTCAAAAGAATAGAGAATGGAGCTCAGCAGGGTAAACACATAGTTCATCGAACCAATCATAACTTGTGCAATATGCTGCTGTCGGGTAGCGGCGATTTGAGAAAGATAGCCAAAATTGCGCAACATCAACTGATTGATCTCATTACGAGACGTAAATTCCTGTTGCCATTCGGTCACCATCTTGTCAATGAAAATATTGAAGAACTCGATATCCAGCAATGGCTCGAAATTTTTCTTTGACAAGGGGATAGGTGCACAAAAGGTGCCAATTTCCCCAAGCAGAGCAGACTTATCAATCGGTATAGAGAGACTTATATCTGCACTTGGAAAGGCCTTCGCCCTCTCTATCTTGGCTCCATCGCTGCAATTAAAACAACTTACGTCTTCATTGGCAGCCAGCACCTGCTCGATCACCCATCTTGAGGTATCAAACATAGCATTACTTATTATAGTTTCACCAAAATTCCCTTCACGTTGCCATAAGCTATCGCCATACATCATATCCCCCAGAGCGCGGGCACTTTCCTCATTGTTATAGTACGAGCTGAATTTAGAATGATGGTGACCCTTGTGCTTATAGCCATTATCCAAACCGAACAGATACAGCGTTTTAAAACCAAGATGGATAGGAGCAGCAATACCGATATTCCCCACCAAGGGATTTATTCCACCAAGGGATACGTAAGAACCCACATGGGGAAAGTAATTATGGTATAGTCTCACTCCCGGCTCGCTTGGCTTAAATAAAAGCGCAGACATATTAAACAAAGTAGCGCAATCAGGATGAATTACATCTGCACTCAAAAAAAGAATATCTTGGAGATAATCAGGATCGTTTAAATTAACTAGAAAATCATAGACGATTTTCGTTCGTTCAATCGCAACGTAAATGTCTGGTTTAATCCCCACTTTGTGTAGTGCGGAAATGGCACTACCACAAGCAACAAGAATAGCTCCATCCTTATTTTCTTTAATTATATCTAATGATTCATCTAAAGAAGGGCCATTCCCAATAATGAATACTGGAGTGTGCTTAAATCTGTTTGATAACTTCTTTCCCTTCTGTATAAATGGTACAGAGCGCTCAATATTAGTTACTGTGTGAGATAAGGAAATTATATTGTCATCAAAAAAACCCCATCCCATTACCAACAAATAATATTCCTGTTGTACTTTTTCTATCAGCTTTCTTATCTTTTCGTTCTGATAACCCCACATAACAAAAGCATTGGCGACTAAGAAGGAACCGCGGCTGTGAATGGCCGAGGCGAAGTCCTTGACGATGGTCTCTTCATCCTGTCCCAACAAGATCTGCAGTCCCAGATTCTCCTGATGCAGGTAATCGAGCAAGGGTGCCCAGTCAAAGCAGTACAGAGAGGCGTAAAAGAGATCCAGATCCGGCTCAAACAAGAAGAGGGTGCCAATCTTGCACCTTTCATAGAGATAACCAAGGTGGTACCCGAGACCGACGCCGAATACCAGGGCACTGGGCACCTCGCTGGGCACATGACCAAGCAAGGTTTCCTTCGCAGAAATGTCGTCAAGATAGGTATTCAGCTTGTTGAGGTACTCGACATGCATAAAGCCCAGGGGATTGGCCTCTTGACTAAAGGAGAACTTGGACAAAGTCCCCTTCTCCATGAACTCGGTCACCAGGGTCTCGCATATGAGGTAGGGCTCGGCCCCGTAAACGGCAACATCATCATCGAGCCACGCCAGATTGGGTTGACCATTTTCAGTGCAGAATAATTTGAACGGGCGGGCCGGTTGATATGCCTCATACATGTCGGCGATATGGGGAATATATCGACGAAATGCCGCCATATTCTGTGCAAAACGCAACGGCAGTGCGACTGCCATGGCCGCTTCCTGTTCGGCTTGCTGCTGTAGTCGCAGTGCCTCCTGTTCGGCTTTTGCCAGGGTAGCATTCAAATTGACTGACATCAGAACTCCTTGCTGTTCACGCGATACGCTTGCCCAGCCTTGTTGGCTTTACCGACTTGAGCTAGCTGTTTGAATACGATCTGGTGATGACTGGCAGCCAGGGCTTGCAGACGTGCGTCCTCAATAGCGTGTGCGGCCGCCAGGGTGGCGGCAGGCTGTCGCTGCATCGGCTCCACCCTGGCCAGCTGTACCAGACTGTCTATCAGAGCCAGCCGCTCATCCATGCACTGCAGGGCCTCGTCATATTCTTTTTGTTCCAGCAGCGTTTCCATCAGGCTGACATTGTCCTGCAGCGCCGCTTCGAGGGCGGCTAGCGCGGTGCTCACAGCTCACCCAGCTGCTGGCGCATCTGAAAACCTTGCTGTTTTTCTGCCTCGGGCAGCTGATCCCAGGCGGATTTGATCGTCACCATCAGGTTCATGACCTCATCGAGGGGAGCAACATCTCGTGTCAGGCTGGCATCCCAGATCCGCTCATCCATATAGGCATAAAGGCCGTGCAAGTCTTCGGAGATGGCGCCCTGGCTCATATCGAGTGCATCTTGCAGCCCATGCAACAAGCCTTGCGCCTTGGAGACGGCGATGGACTTTGCCTCCATGTCTTGCCGTTCGATGGCCCCTTTGGCCTGTGCCAGGCGCTCGAGAAATCCCTGCATCATCAGTTGAATGACACGGTGCGGATCGGCAACCGCCAAATCAGCCGCTATGCTGGTTGCCTTATATGCCTTCAGATTACGGTGGTACATAAGATGAAACCTCGAAATATCACTCTCAATTATCTTTTATTTGCAATGTAGACAGGGCAGATGCCGAGTTGTTCATTTTGACCAGCAGGGCATCCAGGCTGCCGTATTGGGCACGCAGGGCCGCCTCATATTTCACCAACTGGGCATTGCTGGTCACTTCTTTCTGACCCAGGCTACGCAGATCCGCATTCAGGGTATCGGTGCGCTGCGCCAGCATGCCCCCTGACTTGGTATATTCTTTGAGCCCCTTGCTCAGAGAGCCGGCAAGGCCCTTTTCATTGCCAAACAGGGCCACCACCTGATCGAAGTTCTTGTCGACCGCTTCCCCGAACTTCGTCTTGTCGAGGGACAGTTTTCCCTTGTTATCCATCTTGATGCCAATCTCGAAGATGGTCGAATAGGTCGAGCTGCTCTCAGAAGGGCTGACCAGCAGATTGCTCATGAAGGTGCTGATGGCCCGCGTCGTGGAATCACCGGCCAAGGCACCGCCGTCATCCTGTTTCACGCCCCCGACGAAGCTGCTGCGCTTGCCGAGCGTCCCTATCTTGTCCTGCAAGGCGTTGTAGCCATCGACGAACTGCTGCACCAGCTCCTGAATGGAGGTCTTGTCGGTGGTGATATCCACCTTGTTGGACTTCAGATCGCCATTGCTGTCCTTGTCCGATACCCGCAGCACCGTCAGCTTCAGATCCTGAATGCTGTCATCGAAGACATTGGTATCGCTCTTGAGGACGTTGCCATCGACCACGATCTCGGCGCTGCTCGCCGGCTGAGTCTGACTCATGGCACTGCCGGCGGCACCGGTCGAGAAGATATCCAGCTCGGCATTATCGCCCGTGATGGTCAGATCTTTGCCATCGCCCGACACACCCGAATCGATGATGAGTTTTGCCTTGCCATCCGCAGTGTTGACTATGTTGACGCTCAGGCCGAAGTTGTCACCACTGCCGTTGATGCTCTTGCGGATATCTTGCAGGGTATCCCCCGCTTTCACATCAACCTTGAATTCCTTGTCACCCGCCTTGAAGGTCAACTTGCCATCCTGGGTGATCAGAGGGGCCGTCGAGCTGTCAAACATCCCTTCCTGCCGGCTCGTCTGTGCCAACTTATTGACGGTAATATTGTACTGACCGTTGGAGCCGCCGCTCTTGCTTTCCATCTTCAGAACAGGATCATCTTTGTCTTGCGTGATATTGATGGCCCGTTTGTTGAACGCACCCGGGGCACTCAACTTGTCGAGGATGTCGGTGAAGGCGGAGATAGAGGACTTGAGCTGGCCTATGCCAGACAAGGTGATCTGGGTACTGTTGCGTTTGGTGATGATCGGCTGCTGCAACTGGGCCTTCTTGGCCTCCACACTCGCCGAGATCACACTTTCAAGCTGGAGCCCAGACCCTGCACCCGCAGAGGTAATCGCCATACATCCTCCTGTTTATTAACTTAAAAAATAGGGTCAAACCTGGCCATCGAACAACAGACCCGAGAGGTTGATGCTATCGTCTCCCCCCTGTTCCATGGCCTGCAGTCTCTTTTTCATCAAGAGAATTTCTTCACTCGGGATCTGGCGTATTACCTGCCTGGTATCGGCATCTATCACCTTGATCACAGGCTGATCGAGCTCAGGCACAAGACTGAAGTTGATGGTCCATCCCTTCACTCTGCTCAAACTGTCCAGCCTTTCTTGCAATTCTTGGGCCTGCTTTTCTAATTGCGCCTTCTCGGTGCGCGATGCTGACGCCTTGATATGCGCTGATGGTTCTTGCGATGCCTTGGCTGTCGGCTCGACCCCCGCCTGCTGCTCCACACGCTCCTCAGCGATGGGTGGAGAAACAGACATGGCGGCCTGAGGGCCGCCATGTTGAGTTAGCGTCGAAGTAACAGAGGGCATGGCTATCGATTCATTGGCCATCTGCTGCTCCTTCTATCAGTAGCTGATGGGTGTAACGGCTTAGCCCAGCAGTGACAGAGCCGACTGCGGACGCTGGTTTGCCTGGGCCAGGATGCTGGAAGCCGCCTGCTGCAGGATATTCTGCTTGGTCATGTTGGCGGTCTCGGTGGCAAAGTCCGCATCGCGGATCCGGGAGCGCGCGGCGCTGACGTTTTCCGAAATGTTGGCCTGGTTGCGGATGGTGGAATCCAGACGGTTCTGCACCGCACCCAGTTCGGCACGCTTGCTGTCCACAACCTCCAACATCAAGTCGGTAGCAGCAAGAACAGCCTGCGCATCAGCTTGCGTGCCTATGTTGATATCACCATCAGCACCACCACCAAAGATGGTCGTCATATCGATGGATGTACCGATGATTGTCCCCAAATTTACATCCGTTCCCGCTGCTTTTGCGATCCCCGATATGCTGAAACCTCCACTCTGGGCCAAGCTAAAGCCGATAGTCTGATTGGCATCGGCACCCACTTGGAAAGTGCCGCTGTAGTTGCCATCCAGCAGCTTGGTTCCGGCGAAGGTGGTATCTTTCGAGATACGATTGATCTCGGCACCCAGTTGATTCACCTCCTTTTGCAGAGCTGCACGATCTTTATCAGAGTTGGAGCCGTTGGCAGATTGTTGGGCCAGGGTACGCATACGCTGCAGCATGCCGGTCACTTCATCCATGGCCCCTTCCGCGGTCTGTGCCAGGGAGATGCCGTCGTTGGCGTTGCGGTTGCCCTGATCCAGGCCGTTGATCTGGGAGGTCAGGCGGTTTGAGATCTGCAGGCCCGCCGCATCGTCCTTGGCACTGTTGATGCGAAGGCCCGATGCCAGTCGGGTATAAGAGGTATCCAAAGACTTACTGGTATTCATCAAGTTACGCTGGGCGTTCAGTGATGAAGTGTTGGTATTGATAAACATGGCCATAAAAGATTTCTCCTGATGAACAAGAAACTGCGGGCTCTGCTTGCATCTATGCAGCCAGGGTCCCACCGTTCAGATGGACAGATTGAACGGTCTGTGCCATCTGGCGGGCCCCCTGTTTGAACGAACACAAGACCCGCAGTTGCGCAAATGTTGGATTTCCGAACACCCCTCAATTTGCTTCACTCTCTGTAACGGCAACCCCATCAGAAGCTTTAGGAAATTTATTGCCGTATTCATCAGCAGAGAGGCAATATCTCTCCGCTTACAGCCCTGTGCTGGATAACTCGATTCTTTTAACTTGAGGTCGGGACTTGTTCAAAATTCAACACAGAAACATGCTTTTCATGGCATGGTTTATGCTTAATGTTATTGAGCTGCCAATTTTTCGGCGCTCATAAAAAAGGCCGACAATGTCGGCCAAAGAAGAGCTTACGCTCAGGAGAACAACCTCGAGGGTGACAGAGTGAACGATCTGCGCAACACTCGAGGGGTAATACCAATAAGAGAACTTTTCTTTCGATAGGACAAGGCGTAAATCCGAACACCCCATTGTTCCATCTTGCTTACCAGGGCGGCCTGAACAACCGCCCTTTTCTTTTTCTTGCAATCAGTCCTCTTAGCCTTGCAGCAGGGAGAGCGCAGACTGCGGGCGCTGGTTGGCCTGGGACAAGATGCTGGAGGCTGCCTGCTGCAGAATATTCTGCTTGGTCATGTTGGCAGTCTCGGTAGCAAAGTCTGCATCGCGGATACGGGAACGCGCAGCGCTGACGTTTTCCGAGATGTTGGCCTGGTTGCGGATGGTGGAGTCCAGCCGATTTTGCACCGCACCAAGTTCGGCACGCTTGCTGTCAACAATCTCCAACATCAAGTCGGTAGCAGCAAGGACAGCCTGCGCATCAGCTTGCGTGCCTATGTTGATATCACCATCAGCGCCACCACCAAAGATGGTCGTCATATCGATGGATGTCCCGATGACTGTCCCCAAATTTACATCCGTTCCCGCTGCTTTTGCGATCCCCGATATGCTAAACCCCCCCGACTGAACCAAACTAAACCCGATGGTCTGATTAGCATCAGCTCCCACTTGGAAAGTCCCACTAAAATTGCCATCGAGTAGTTTGGTGCCCGCAAAGGTTGTGGAAGTAGAGATACGATTGATTTCGGCACCCAGTTGATTCACCTCCTTTTGCAGAGCTGCACGATCTTTATCAGAGTTGGAACCGTTGGCCGATTGCTGGGCCAGAGTACGCATCCGCTGCAGCATGCCGGTCACTTCGTCCATGGCACCTTCAGCTGTCTGCGCCAGGGAGATGCCGTCGTTGGCGTTGCGGTTGCCCTGGTCCAGACCGTTGATCTGGGAGGTCAGACGGTTGGAGATCTGCAGACCTGCCGCATCGTCCTTGGCGCTGTTGATGCGCAGGCCGGAGGCCAGACGGGTGTAGGAGGTATCCAGGGATTTGGTGCTGTTCATCATGTTACGCTGAGCGTTGAGCGATGAAACGTTGGTATTGATATACAGACTCATGATTTTTCTCCTAAGCTATTAAAATTTAACTTTAATTCACTCAGGCTTTATTGTGTTTTGTGCCTGATATGTTTAGTTAACGGCGCCTTTTCACAAGGCTTTAATTTCTTTTTTCTGCCTTTCTGGCAGTAATCGCCGCCTAACCTATATATCGGCCTCTATTCCCTTCCCTTGAGAAAAAAATCGGGATTTTTTGTCACCTGACTGCCTGCCCCACGGGCCATAGTGGCCACAGCCCGCATCAGACAAGGCGGGAGCGTGATCTTCACCCAGCCTTCAGAAACCGGCGCTGGCTCCCACTTTTGCACGCCAGCATTGCTCATCCCCACACCTTGCCCCTAAAATCGCCGCCCCATCATCTATTAGACGTGAGTTGTTCTCCATGCAGACTCTGGTTGAGCAGATCGTTTACATCAGCGACATGTTTGGTACTGCGGTATTCGCGTTTTCGGGGGTCCTGGTGGCGGGTCGTCTCAGAATGGACGGCTTTGGCGTCATGGTGCTGGCCGCGGTGACTGCCATCGGTGGCGGCACCATCCGCGACATGATCCTGGGGGCGACCCCGGTGTTCTGGGTTCGCGACCCTCTCTACATCTGGGTGGTGATCGCCACGGCCCTCGTCGGCATGTGGATGGTCAAACTGCCCCGCCGCATGCCCTGGTACGTGCTGCCGGTGGCGGACGCCTTCGGGTTGGCGCTCTTTACCGTGATCGGTGCCCAGAAGGCCCTCAATTTCGGCACACCCGGGCTCATTGCGGTGATCATGGGCACCATGACGGGGGTTGCGGGCGGCATGATCCGTGACGTGCTGGCCCGGGAGGTGCCCATGGTGCTGCAAAAGGAGATCTACGCCACCGCCTGCATTCTGGGCGGCATCCTCTATACCCTGTCGCTGGAGGTCGGGGTAGACAGGGTCAGCGCCATGCTCATCAGCATGCTCGGGGTGTTTGGTCTGCGGGTGGCGGCCATCTACTGGCACCTCTCCCTGCCCACCTTCTCGCTGCAGCGCAACTGAGAAGCCTCAGAGTGGGCGAGATCCCATCCCGGCAGGGACAAGATTGAACCAAGCCGGCTTTTCTGTTGTCATACAGGGGTCGTTTCAAGCCGGAAAACCTCATGCAAAAACTTGGGCTCATTACCACGCTTGTTCTGATGATGGTGGCAGCGGCTCATGCGGGAGCACAGGCCCTGTTCGGGCGTCTGGCATCCACCCCGGTGCAGCAGTTCAACCAGCAGATCCGTCAGGCGAGCAGCAGTCAGCAAGGCTGGGTCAACGACTATCGCGAAGTGGCTCGCCGCTTCGTGGGCCATAAAGATGTACCCACCCGTATCCATGCTCAACAGCTGGACAACGATCTGGTGCTCTCGGTGGCCCTTGATGGCCAGCGTAGCGACATGCTCTACATCCTGACCCTGTTTCGCAGCAACAACCTGTGGCAGATGCGTCAGGCCGAGATGGGCTGGCGCTGTCAGGGTCAGGAAACCTTCACCCCGGTCCCCTGCCCCTGAGCGTCTACCTTCATCCGAGTGAAATAAAAAATCCGGCGCCTTGGCCGGATTTTTTATACGCGTCTTGCCGTCACATCACGGACGGTAGACCTTGACGTTGGCAAAGCCCTTCTCTTTCAGGTAAAGCGCCTGCAGTTTGCTCATCACGCCACGATCGCAATAGAGCAGGTAGGTCTTCTCTTTCGGCAGGTCACCAAAGGCGGTGGCCAGCTTGAAGAAGGGGATATGCATGATCTCGCGCCCTTCCACCACCAGCGGCTTGTCGTCATGCTCCTCCATGGAGCGAATGTCCAGGATCACCTCGTCGTCACCGCTCTCGGCGGTGGTCTCCACCTCCTGCACCTCGGCGGCGGTCTCTTCACCGATGCGACGAATGTCGAGGTAGCGGGCCTCGGCCACCACCTTGTCCAGAATGGCAAAGTCGAAGTTCTCCTCTTCCGCCTCGATGCGGGAGAGCTCGGCCTTCACGGTCGGCTTCTTGGAAATCACGCCGCAATACTCCGGCATGGTCTCCGCGAACTCCAGGGTGCCGATGCGGCGGGCTTCGCTGATGATGTCCGGCTTGTCCCAGGTGATGAGCGGGCGCAGGATCACCTTGTCGGTCACCCGGTCGATGACGTTCAGATTGGTGAGGGTCTGGCTGGAAACCTGGCCAACGCACTCGCCGGTCACCAGGGCCGGGATCTGGAACTCGTCGGCCACCTTGGCAGCGGCACGCATCATCATCCGCTTGAGCACCACCCCCATCTGGCCGTTGTCGATCTTCTCGAGGATCTCGGCCACCACGGGCTCGAAGTCCACCGCGGTGAAGCGCACCCGGTGGGAGGAGCCGAAACGGTTCCACAGGTGATAGGCCACCTGCTTGACGCCAATCTCGTGAGCCGCCCCACCCAGATTGAAGAAGCAGTAGTGCACCCGGCAGCCGCGCTTGATGAACTGGAAGGAGGCGACACCCGAGTCAAACCCGCCGGAGAGCAAGCTCAGCACATCTTCCTGGGTGGCGATGGGCATGCCGCTCAGCCCCTGGTGGATGGCGCTGACGATGAAAAGCTCCTCGCCATCGATCTCGAGGTTGATCTTTACATCCGGGTTCTTGAGGCGCACGCCGTTGCTCACGCAGTGCTGGTTCAAACCACCGCCCACGTAGCGCTCCACTTCGAGGGAGGAGAACTCGTGCTTGCCGTGGCGCTTGGCACGCACGCAGAAGGTCTTGCCCTCGAGCTGATCACCCCAGACGGCTTTCACCTGCTCGAAGATGTCGTGCAGGTCGGTAAACTTGCTGGCCTGCACCTCGAGGAAGGCCTGAATGCCGGGGATGCAGGCCAGGGCTTCGATGGCTTGCTCGCGGAACTGGTCATTGCGGGAGCTCACGATCAGCTTGTCCCAATCCATCCGCACCCGGGCATCGTCGTCAAAGCGGCGCAGGACATTGCGGATATTGCCCTGCAGGATCTTGATAAAGCGCTGGCGAACCGACTTGCTCTTGATGGTGATTTCAGGGAACAGCTTGATAATGAACTTCATGGTAATGACTCGGGTGGCCTTGATTTAAGGGCGCGAATTATATCAGAACTTTGTGACCAGCGCCTACTGCATGAGCGGCTGCTCACATTCCCCCACGCAAAGTTTGCCGCATCCGGGCAATCATGCGTATATTCCCACCCCTGCATCCTGGCAACACAGCATCCATGAAAACCCATATCTACTACCCCGGCATGGAGGTACGCGACGAGCTCTGGCTCAAGTTTGCCCTGCTCTATCTGGAGCGGCTCGCCTTCGTCTTCACCGTCAGTGAGAAGAGCGGTCTCACCGCCCTGCTGGAGACCCTGCGCCAGCAAACCGACCTGCTGGCCGAGCCGCCACAACCCGCCTTCTTCGCCCATATCACGCCCCAGGTCGAGAGCCAGATTGCCGGCCTGGTCGCCCCCGACTTCGTGCGTCACAAGGTGTTTGGCAACAGGGAGCTCATCGCCCGCTGGCGTTCAGCCCCCAACCACGACTGCTTCTGCCCGGCTCAGGCGGGACTGGAGCGGCTGCACGGGTTTTGTCTGACCCACGGCTTTGCGACGCAGGATGAAGGGGGGATCAGAATGGCGCGCCGCTTTGCCAACCTGCTCTCCATGCGCCTCGCCCGTGAGTGGGCACTCGCCAATGACGGGGCGCTGATTACCGATCACGACTATCTCGACCGCCTGCTTCACCTGCTCGAATCTCGCTACCACAATCGCGGCGGTCAGGATTGCTTCCACCTCGAGATCCCGCTGCAAGTGCCCACTCACCTGGCCGACATCCCGTTTGCAGAGCTCATTGCCCTGCGGGGGCGAAGCGGCTTTCGTCAGCAGCTCGCCGAGTTCCATCAGGCCCTCGATGCCCTGCTCGCCATGCTGGGCAGCGGCTACGCCGAACCCGCCGTGTTGACCCGCTTCGAGCAGGCCCAGCAGGGGTTCACACCCTTGCTGGGACCCGAGACCGTCACCCTGCCGCTCACCACGCTCGTCAGTACTGGCTTACCGGCCATGGCGATGATCCACCACCTCAAGGAGAGTCACCCACAGAGCGACCTGGTGTTTCATCCCATCAAGAAGAGCCACTTCCACCAGCGCAAGAGCCGGCATTTCTTCACCCGGCTGGGGCAGGTCAAGCCCTGACTCCCCGCCTCTGCCGGGGAATCGACAATCAACTGACGGCATCGGGACCATCACCGATGCTGTCAATATTTTGGCGCTCACCACGCCCTCAGGAGGAGTTTTCCAGCCGAAACTCGATGCGATCGCTGTTTCCCGCCTCATCCACCACCACTAGCTGATAGCGGCCCGCCTTGCTCACTACTTGATCCCCGTCCCAGCGCAGCCGCTGCCCGTTGAGAAACCAGGCCGGCTTGCCGACACCGCCGAGCACCCTGGGCTGCAACCGATAGCGCTGACTGCGGATAAGGTTGCCCTCCCCCAGCGCCAGGATGCGGATGGGGGCCTGCTGCTCGGCGCTCTGTCCCTCCCCCGCGCAGCCCCTGGCAAGCAGCGCCTGACGCCGCTCGCCCGGTGAGCGCCATGGCTCCAGCGACAGCGGCCAGAGCGCTCTAAAAGCGGATTGTGCCGCATCGTGGCAGCGGGTCAGCGTCGGCTTGCCGTCGACAGTGAGCGCAACCTGGCGCAGCGGCGAGGGCCAATCCATGGGATCCGGCAAGGTGGGAGGGTCGCGCCCTTCCAGCAACCAGGCGCTCTGATGCTGCAAACAGGCCTCAGGCAGGGTCGCGCTCCCCTTGCGCCCCAGGGGCCAGCAAACTTCGGCCTCGCTCACCGTGTTGGGTTGTGCCGGCAGGGGGCTGTTGTCCGAGAGCCGCGAATAGGCAGAGAGCAGCAGCGGCACTGCCGCGCTCTGGCCGTAGAAACCGGGCATGGGAGTGCCGTCGGGGCGCCCCAACCAGACGCCGATAGTCCAGCGACCGGAGACCCCCATCGCCCAGCTGTCGCGATAGCCATAGCTGGTGCCGGTCTTCCAGGCCAGCCGGTTGACCCGGCCTGTCGCCTCGCTGGCAAAGGGCTGATCTGAGCGCCCCTGCGCGCTCAATATTTGCCAGATGATCCAGGCCGCTCCCGGGCTCAGCAAGGGGCGTGACACCGCCTGCTGCCCCGCCAGCCAGACCGGCATCGCCACCTGCCCCTGCCGGGTCAGCGCACTGTAGAGCGCCACCAGCTGCTCGAGCCGAATGCCCGCTGCCCCCAGCGCAATGGCCGGATTGGGCTTGTCGGAGAGCGCCAGCCTCACCCCGGCGTTGTCGAGGCGGCTGACCAGCTTGTCTGCCCCAAGCGCCTCCAGCACCTGCACCGCCGGCACGTTGAGGGATTGCTGCAGCGCCTGGGCAAGGGTCACCGGCCCCTGAAAGGCGCCGGAGAAGTTGGCGGGGCGATAGTCAGACCCGAGCCTTGGCGCATCGGAGAGCAGGGAGGCCGAGTGCACCAACCCCTCGTCCATCGCCAGACCGTAGATGAAGGGCTTGAGGGTGGAGCCGGGGGAGCGGATCGCCTGCACCATGTCGAGGTAACCGTGGCGACGCAGATTGCCATACTCGGCGCTGCCCACATAGGCGCGCACCGCCATGGTCCTGTTGTCGACCAGGAGCAACGCCGCTGAGGTCTGCTCGGGGAAGCGGCGGATATAGCTCGCCACCCGCCCCTCCAACCAACGCTGCAGATCGCCGTCGATGGTGGTATGCACCAGGGCCCCGGCCTGATGGTCGGCGGCGAGACGGGCAAACAGTGGCGCCGCCATCGGCGTGAAGTGACCGCGAGCCAGCACCGGCTCTATACGCCCCTCCTGCCAAACCTGCTCTGGCCAGACGCCCTGCACCACCAGCCGCTGCATCACCTTGTCGCGGGCGGTGCGGGCCCGCTCGGGATGCCGGTCCGGCCGGTTGCGGCTGGGAGCCTGCGGCAGCACCGCCAAGAGCGCTGCCTCGGCATAGGTCAGCTTGGCCGCACTCTTGCCCAGGTAGGCAAAACTTGCCGCCTGCACCCCCTCAAGATTGCCGCCAAACGGCGCCCGGTTGAGGTAGACGGTGAGCAGGGTGCGCTTGTCGTAGTGCCACTCCAGCTGTAGCGCGCGCGCCATCTGGCGCAGCTTGCCGGGCACGCTCCTGTGGTAGGGCTCGATAAGACGCGCCACCTGCATGGTAAGGGTCGAGCCGCCCGATACAGCCCGCCCATAGCGCAGCCACTGCCAGACCCCGCGCACCATGGCCACCGGATTGACTCCGGGATGACGCCAGAAGTAGCGATCCTCGTAGCCCAGCAGCGCCTCAATATAGCGGGGGGAGACCTGCTCCAGGGTCACGGGGTAGCGCCACACGCCGCTGGTATCGGCAAAGGCGCGCAGCGGCCGCCCCTTCATGTCGAGCACCACCCGTGCATAGGCAGGGTCGAGCGGTGGCGGCGGGAATAGTCGATCCAGCACCAGCAATGACAGGGGCAGTGCTACAACGCCCAGCACCGAAAAGCGCAGCCAGCGTGGCAGGCCACCAAGCCAGCGCCAGCCAGCGTGGCCAGTGCGACCCAGGCTCAGCCAGCAACGCTGCCAACGGGTGAGCGGGCGAACCCGCTCAAGGGAGGGTGTGTTACTCAGAGATAAGCACCTCGTGGATATCCTCACCCACAGCCCGGATCTCGGGTCGGTACATATCCTCCACCTGGGTCGGCGGCACCTGATAGCGACCCGGCGTCACCGCCCGCATCAGGTAGACCAGTTGCTGGTTGCTCCCCTCGCTCAGATCCAGCGCTGCCGTGTAGCGGTCATCACGAAACTCCTGATGCTTGAGGTAGTCGTTCCACTCGCTCTGCCACGCCGGTTTCCCCTCGATGGAGAGCTCTTCGAGCTTGATGCTGTTGCCAAGGGCCGGATTCTCCAGCTCGAAGCCGGCGGGCACCATCTCCACCAGCAGGGCATCGGGCACCGCCGATTCACTGCTGACATTGAGCCGCACCACCACCAGATCGCCGACCTTCACCTTGGTCGGGTCAAAACGCTGACCGTCGCTGTTGAACCAGCTGCGGGTCACGCTTATCCCCTGACTCAATCTGGTAGGAGCCTGTTCGGGGTAACCGACCAGGGTGCGCTGCACATAGAGGGATCCCCTGCCCTCGTTGGTGACGGTGCTCGCGGCCAGTGCCTCTGAGGCACCCTGATGCAGCGGAGCCGAACCGCTCAGGGATCCACTGCCAAGAGAGGAAGTTACCCTGGCCTGCCAGTCGGCGGCCGGATCGACGCGGGCCAGTCGCAGCAGGGCGAGCCGCTCCTGGGTGCTGAGCCACTGACGGTGAGCCAGGGTATCGGCCACCTTGGCACTGAGATCAGGCCAGCGCTCCGCAGCCAGCTTGTGCTGGCGCAGCAAGGAGAGCTCAAGGGCCTGATCGCGCAGCGGCGAGCCGTAATCACCCAGATAGTCATCACCGCGCTCGGTCGCCAATGCCCGGCTGAGGGCCTTGGCGGCGTTCTGCTCATCCCCCATGGCCGAGAGCGCCAGCGAGAGGTGCAAGAGCGGCAAGCCGGAGCGGGCGTGATCGGCCTGCTGCTCCCAGACAAGGCGCAGGGTAGCGAGCGGCGCCTTGCCCACCCGGGCCAGCACATAGGCACTGTAAGCCTGATAGGCCAGCCGGCTGTGCTCGGGAGCACTGCTCCAGCGCTCACCATACTGACTGTCGGTAAGATAGCTCTGCAACCGGTTCAGCGCCTGATTGAGCATCGCCTCCGGCACGGAGTCGCCCGCCTCCTTGCGCGCCAGCAGATAGTCGGCGGCATAGGCGGTGAGCCACTGCTCCTCGTCGGAGCGACCATCCCACAGGCCAAAACCGCCGCTTGGCAGTTGCAACCGCTGCAGCCGTTGCAGCAGGGCGCGCTGCACATCCGCCTCACTCGCCGCTTTCTTGCCCGCTGCGGGTTTACTCCAGGCGGCCCGCTCATCCGCCGTGGTCAGCAAGTAAGGCCAGGCACGGGACAGGGTCTGCTCCAGACAGGCGTAGGGGTAGTCGGCCAGCGCCTGCCACTGGGCTGCCGGATCCCAGGGGGGAGTGCCGGAGAGGCTGAGCAGCCCCTGCAGGTTGGCGCGATCCAGCCCGGCCAGCTCAGCTGGCGCAAAGCTCATCTGCTGGCCGGGGGACAGCATCTGATAGCGCTGGCGAGTCTCGGCCGGCCAGGGGGAGCGCAGCGGCAGATACCAGTCGCGGCTGATGGCAAAATCCTTGCCGCTGGCTGCCAACTGCAGGCTCGCCACACCGCTCGCCCCGGTCACGGTGAGCGGCAGGGTCAGCCACTGCTCCTCGCCGTTTTTAAGGGAAAGGGTGCCGGGCAGCTCGCCATTTGCCTTGAGCCCGCCGTTGAGGGTCCAGGCAAGGGAGAGGGTCTGATCCTCACCGCTCATGTTGCGCAGCTGCACCAGCGCCCGGGTCTCATCGCCTCTGGCGCCAAAGCGCGGCCAGCCAATCTCGGCCACCAAGGGCGCCACCACCTTGACGGCGCGCTCGGCCTCACCGACCTGCTGTTCGTTCCAGGCCAGCGCCATCAGCGCCAGCTCGCCGTTGAAGTTGGGTAGATCGAGCGGGATCACCGCCTTGCCGCTCTCATCAAAGCTCACCTCGCCACTCCACAGTGCGGCTATCTCGACCCGGCTCTCCAGCGCGCCACCCTTTTTCAGCGGCGCCCGATCGCCCCCGTAGTTGAGGCGGGCCAGCTTGCCATCCTGCGGCGGGATCACCTGGCCGTAGTTGTCGAACAAATCTTGGGCGAAGCGCTTGCGACCAAAGAAGATCTCGAACGGGTCGAGCGGCTGGTAGTCGCTGATGTTGAGCACGCCCCGATCCACCGCCGCCAGCACCACCCGCCCCTGGCTATTGGGGGTGGAGGTTGCGGTCACTTCCAGCCGGGTGAGCGGCACCGCTTTATCAGGCGCGCTCAGGGTGAGCTGCAGACGGCGCGCTTCCCGATCCAGGGTGAGCGGCACCAGACCGACCGAGCGCAGGCTCTGCACACTCTTTTGGCTCACCGGCTTTGAGTCACTGTCTGGCGCGGCGATCTGGGCCGAGATATGCAGATCATGACGCTGCCACTCGGGGCTGACCGGGATCTCGAACTCGCCGCGGGCATCCTTGGCATCGCCGCCGGCCCCCATGAGCTCGATACGCTGCCACCAGCGCAGGCCGTCGCCATCTTCCACCAGCAGCAAGCCCTTGCCGGGTCGAGGGGCCACCAGCGTCACTTTGGCCTTGTCCCCGGCCAGATAGGCGCGCTTGTCGAGGGTGATGGCAATCTTGTCAGGCCGCGCCTGCTCGCCACCGCCACCCCAGGCGTAACTGCCTATCTCCACCCGCAGGCTGGATTGATGGCCCTGACTGTTCTCCACCTCCAACCGATACCAGCCCGCAGCCAGTTGCAGCGTGAGCGGGGTCGGCCCCTTGCCATCCAGCTGCAGGGTCTGCTCCTGCTCCAGATAGGGCTGGCTGTTGAACTCGTACTTCCACCCCTCCCCATCGGCGTAGTGCCAGTAGTAGTCGCGGTACTCGTTGATGAGGCGCACCTTCACCGCCCCCGCCACCGGCTGGCCTTGTTCATCGAGGTTGAGGATCTGGAAGGGGAGCGGCTTGCCCCCCTCTACCCGCTCCGCTACGAAATCGGCCTTGAGCGCGGGCCACTGGCTGCCCGCGGGCCAGCCATACTGGGTGCGGCTGCGATTGACGGCGCGACCGCCGGGCTCGGAGAGCGACACCCGATAAGCCACCTCCAGCGGCCCGAGGGCGCGCACCCCATCGAGCTCATCAGCAAGCGAAAAAGTCCCCTGCCCCTGCGCATCCAGGGTGAGATTCAGCGGCTCGAGATCCCTGGCCTGCTCGGCGAGCAGCACGTCACCCAGGGTGAACTCCTGCCACTGAGTAAAAGGCATGGTGGCGCGGCTTAACTTCACCTCCGCCTTGGCCTTGGTGGCGCTGGCTGGTGCGCCGTAGAGATAGTCCCCTTGCAGCGGCAAAGTGAGGGCGGCGTCCAGAGTCGTCACTTCCCCATCCGGCCCCTTGCCAAGCTGCAGTTTCAGCCGCTCCGGCAGAAACTCCTCCACCAGAAAAGGCCACTCGAAGCGGCTACCGGCAGCGGTCTTGAGGTTGATGGTCCAGCGCCCGAGCGGCGCATCATCCGGCAAACGCAGACCGTAGTGGGCCGCGCCCAAATTGTCCGGCAGCAGCCGCTTTTGTTCGAGCAGCTGGCCGTCCGGCTGTTTCACCTCCAGCTCTACCGCCATCCCCGGCAGCAGCTGACCATCCTGCCCCTTGAGCAGGATCTCGCTGTCGAGCCGCTCGCCGGGACGATAGAGATCGCGCCCGCTGAACAGATAGAGCTGCTGGGCCTGCCAGGGCTGGGTGCCGAGATCGAAGGTGGAGAGATCGAGCGCCGCCCCGTCGAGGCGCAGCACCGCCAGATGCTTGCCCTGCTCGGCCAGCAGCAGGCGAGCCCCCTGCACCTGATCGAAGCGGCGATGACCTTGGGGGTCGGTGGTTTGCACCTGCAGCCGGTTGCCCTTCTGGTCGAGCAGGGAGAGCTGCACATCCTTGAGGGGGTCGGCGCTGGCCAGGGAGCTGACGAACACCTCCAGCTCATCGCGGTAACGGCGGGCACTGAGCCCCATGTCGCTCACCGCAAAGTAGGTGGTCTCCTTGCGCCAGTCGTAGTTGCCAAGGGGCGACATCACCGCAAAGTAGACGCCAGCCTCCGCCAGCTGCGGCTCCTTCACATTGATGAGGCGGGTCTCGCGCCGGTTGGCATCGAGCTCCAGCGCGTAACGGCCGCTGAACACCCGCTTGGCCCGCTTGGTGATCTGCTCAAGCTCCCAGTTGCCCATGCCGGCACCGGGGCGATACTCGGCCAGGAAACGGGGCAGGTATTCGGCATCGACCCGGAAGAAGTCGATATTGACCTCGTCCACATTGACCGCGCTGATGGGCAGGCGCAGCTCGTCGCGCAGCGGCAATACCATGCCGCTCGCGGTAAACGACGCCCCCGCCTCCAGCGGCCGGGTTTTGAGGGTCCAGCTCTGGGGGGATGGGCCCAGCCCCGCCTTGAGGCTCACCTCGTAGCGTTTGTCGGGCTGGACGTTCGGGAAATAGAGGGTGCGACCATCGTCGGCCAGGATCCACTCCCCCTGCACCTGCTTGCCCCCTTCACTCACAGAAAGCCAGCTCTGCCAGTTTGCCTTGGGCACCAAGGGGCCGGAGAAGACCAGCGCCAGCGCAGGGGCATCCCTATATTGGCGGGCATTGGCCTGCACCACGGAGGCGGGCGCTCCCGCCTCCTGCCGGGCCATCGGTTCTGTCGTCGGAACCTGGCTGACAGGCTTGTCGGGGCCGCAACCAGCCAGCAGCAGCGCCGCCAGCCAGGCCACACGGGGAAGACGAGTCACGGGGCAGGAGAGAGAGAGGTGCATGGTGTTCATCCCGGGTTGGATCGCCGCAGCGCAGGAGCCAATAGAATAAAGCGTCACTCCCGGGAACACCAACTGCCATATCGGGCGGCATCGGCCAACAGAGATGGGCGCATCGCCTCGAACGGGAGCGCGACGCCCCGTGAACCGCGAGGTTTATTCGAGACCCTGCATGCGATGTCCTGTTCCATGAAAGAGGATTGTCGTGATTTTCTGAACCCAGGCTAAACCGGGCACCACTGTTCACTTGTGCGCGATCGGGCCATTCATTATTCTCGGCCCTGCTCAACGCAGGCCTTCCAATCAACGACATATCAAGCAGATAAATATTTTTTAAGCCTTGAACACCTGTGCCATACATAACGTGCAGGTGCGCTCGATGTATGCCTCAACCATTGAAAACAAACTTATTAATTGTCCATCGACCAGAATGCCGACCTTGAGTTCACACAGGGTCAGCGGGGTCATGCATCCATCCCTCTCTGGAGTCATATCAGCATGGAAAATAACGATCTGTCCCTCGTCGAAAAAAGATTGGTTGCCCGATTCCTGGACATGTTCATCAAATTTGGCCTTATTCTGGCGCTAGGCTCGTTCTGCTTCACCGTGTTCTCCCCCTTCATGAACATGATGCTGTGGGCCCTGATCCTGGCGGTCACCCTTTACCCCCTCCATCAGCGCTTTGCCGCCCGACTCGGGGGAAAACAGGGCCAGTCGTCCACCCTGCTGGTCCTGCTGGGCATCCTGCTCATCGTGGCCCCCACCGTTGCCATGCTCGGCTCCCTGGGAGACAGCGTCAGCGCCCTGATAGACAAGGTGAACAACAACACTCTGGTGATTCCGGCGCCTTCCGCCGACATCGCCAGCATCCCGCTGATCGGTGCCAAGCTGCACGCCTTATGGACCAAGGCATCCGTGGATCTGCCGAGCCTCCTCATCAGCTACAAGCCGCAGCTCGGCGACATGGCCAAGCAGACTGTCACCATGCTCGCCAGCATGGGGGGCGGCCTGCTGGGCTTCGTCGCCTCTTTCATCGTGGCTGGCATCATCATGGCCTGGGGGGCGCCGGGTGCCATCAGCGCCGAGCGCATCGCCATGCGCATCACCGATGAGCGCAAGGGCCTCGCCCTGACCAAGCTGTGCACCAGCACCATCCGGGCCGTGGCCATGGGGGTCATCGGGGTCGCCTTCATCCAGGCCCTGCTGGCTGGCGTCATCATGTCCCTCGCCGGGATCCCGGCGGTCGGCATTTTCTTCGTCCTGGCGCTGATCCTGGGTATCGCCCAGGTCCCCGTCATCCTGGTCACGGGACCGGCCATCGCCTTCATGTGGATGGCGGGGGATCACGGCACCCTGCTCAACGTCATCTACTCAGTGCTGCTGGTCGTGGCCGGCATGGCCGACAACGTGCTCAAGCCGCTGCTGCTGGGACGTGGTGTCGATGCGCCCATGCCGGTAGTGCTGCTGGGGGCCCTCGGCGGCATGGCCACCAATGGCATCCTCGGCATGTTCATCGGTGCCACCCTGCTCTCCATCGGCTATCGCATCTTCATGGCCTGGGTCAACGACGGTCTGGCCAACGCGGAAAAATAACCCCATGGCCGACGCACTTTCTCTCCTTCGCCCCCTGTTTGCAGGGGGCACCTGCCTGCTGCTCGGTGCCTGTACTCTGCTCGGGCCCGATTATCAGGCCCCCGGTGTCGAGGAGATGGCCAACTGGCACAGCGCCAGCGAGGGTCAGCAGGCGGTGACGGTGACCGACTACCGACGATGGTGGGACAACTTGCACGATCCCGTGCTGAGCGCCCTGGTGGAGGAGGCCTTCCTCAAGAATCCGGACGTGCAGATCGCCGGCCTGCGGATCCTCGAGGCCCAGGCCCAGCTTGGCATCGCCGAGAGCCTGCTCGGCCCCCAGGCGACGGTGGGAACGGCAGAATTCCTCCAGGCAGGTCAGACCCGGGGCGGCCACAGCAGCGCGGGCAACAGCTACGGCGCCGGCTTCAACCTCGGTTGGGAACTTGACTTCTGGGGCAAGTTCCAGCGCGGAGTCGAGGCGGCGGATGCCAGCTATTTCGCGACCCTGGCCCAATATGACGACATCCAGGTGTTGATGGCCGCCCAGGTGGCCCAGCTCTATGTGAGCATCCGTACCCTGGAGGCCAGGCTCCAGATCGCCCGGGAGAATGCCCGCATCCAGCGGCGCAGCCTGGAGATCACCGAGCGACTGTTCAAGAGCGGCAACAGCGCCGAGCTGGACGTGCAGCAGGCCAGGACCCAGTACCTGGGCACCCTGTCCGGCATTCCCCAGCTCGAGACCAGCCTGCGCCAAAACCAGAACGCCCTCTCCACCCTGCTCGCCAGAGCCCCGGGTCCCCTGCCCGAGATGGCCTCAGACACCGGCAAGATCCCCCAGGGCGAGCTGGCCCTGGTCACCGAGATGCCGGCGGATCTGCTGCGCCGCCGTCCTGACGTGCGGGTGGCGGAGCGTCAGCTGGCCGCCCAGTCTGCCCTCATAGGGGTGGCCGAGAGCGAGCTCTACCCCTCCATCACCCTGCTCGGCACCCTGGGAGTCAATGCCAGCGGCGGGGAAAGTGGCACCTTCTCCTGGGCCGTCGGTCCTTCGCTGAGCTGGAACCTGCTGGATCAGGGGCGGCTCGGCAACCAGATCCTGGTGCAGGACGCCCGCTTCCAGCAGCTTCACGAACGCTATCGCGACAGCGTGTTCAAGGCGGCCCGCGAGGTGGATGACGCGGCCGTGGCCTATGCCAACGGCCAGGAGGAGATCGCCCTGCTGACCCAGACCGGCGAAGCCGCCCGCCGCTCCCTCGAAATCGCCAACACCCAGTACCGCGAGGGGATGGCGGACTTCCAGCGGGTACTCGACTCCCAGCGTGCCCTGTTCAACCAGCAGGAGCGCCTGGTCAACAGCCGTGGTGCCCGGATGCGCGACCTCATCACCCTCTACAAGGCACTGGGTGGCGGTTGGGAACAGGGGCGCGAACGTCCCCTGGTGACCCCCAAGGTGGAGGCTCAACTGCGCACGCGCGCCGACTGGGCCCCCCTGCTCGACGCAGCCCACTCCCCCATGACACAGAAGGCAAACACCCATGACTGACACAGCCTCTCCCGGTCAGGCCAGCCGCCGCGCCACCCTCGGGCTGCTGGCCGCGATCCTCCTCCTGCTCACCTGGTATCTGCTGGCGGACAGGTTGACCCCCTACAGCTCCCAGGCCCGGGTGCAGGCCTTCGTGGTTCCCGTCGCCGCCGAGGTGGCAGGCCAGATCAAGCGGGTCTATGTCCACGACAATCAGGACGTGGAGGCTGGCGCCCCCCTGTTCGAGATCGATCCCGAGCCTTATGACATCGCCCTGGCCAAGGCCAGATCCGACTACCAGACGGTGCTGAGCGGCGTCAAGGCAAATACCGAAGGGGTCAAGGCGGCCGAGGCCTCACTGATGGCCATGCGCGCTGCCTACGACAACGCGGCCAAGGATGCCGAGCGCCAGGAGCGGCTCTATCGGGAGGATCCGGGGGCCATCTCGGTGCGTCGCCTGGAGGTGGCCCAGGCCAACCGCGAGACCGCCAAGAGCCAGGTGGCGGCGGCCGAAGCCGACGTTCGCCGCGCCATCGAGGCCGCCGGGGAGAGCGGCGATGACAACTCCCAGCTGCTCAGTGCCCGCTCGGCGGTGCACAAGGCCGAGCTGGATCGCCAGAACACCCGCGTGGTGGCGCCGGGCCGGGGGCTCATCACCGACCTCAGCACGGATGCAGGCCAGTTCATCGGGGCCGGCGCCCCGGCCATGACCCTGATCGCCATCCACGACGTCTGGGTATCGGCGGATCTGACGGAGAACAACCTCGGCAACATTCGACCAGGGGACAAGGTCGCCATCCTGCTCGACAGCCTGCCTGGACAGCTATTCGAGGGGAAGATCCGCAGCGTCGGCTACGGGGTGGGCGATGGCAAGAACCAGCCCGCCGGTACCCTTCCCACGGTGGACAACAACCGCGACTGGCTGCGCCAGGCCCAGCGTTTCCCGGTCAAGGTCGCCTTCATGGGCGACGACTTTCCACCGGTCGAGGCGCTGCGGATCGGTGGTCAGGCCGACGTGCTGGTCTACACCGGCGAGAGCGGGGTGATGCACCTCCTGGGGACGCTCTATATCCGCCTGATGAGCCTCTTCTCCTTCCTCTATTGAGACGCCAGATGCATAACGCCGACAGGGCTGTACTGCGCATTGGCACGGGCATCGGGCTCGCGACGGGGATCTGTTACGGCCTGGCGCTGCCCATGCCCCACCTCGGGGTCATCATGGCCTGGGTGGTGTTGTGCCGACCCGGCGAGCCGCTCAGCCTTGGCAAAGGGTTGCTGGGTGGCGCTCTGCTGCTGGCCGTGATGGTCGGCGGCGTGCTGCTGGTGCCCCTGCTGACCCACTATGCCCTGGCGGCCGTGCTGCTCGTCGCCCTGCTGCTCTACCTGCTGATGCAGCAGGCGATGGCCGGCAAGGGGGCCGCCGCCATGCTGCTCATCATGGCCATCACGGTGATCCCGGTGGCCGGTCTCATCGAGCAGTCCCTTGCCATCGCCCTTGCCCAGATGATGGGACTGGGGATCCTGATAGGCACCCTGGTCAACCGCCTGGCCCACGCGCTCTTCCCTCCCCTGCCGGTGGCCGGGGCGGCGGCAAGGCCCGTGCCATTGCCCCCCGAACACCCCGAGCGGCTGGCGCTGCGCGCCGTCGCCATGGTGCTGCCGGTGTGGCTGATGGCCCTCGGCAATCCGGCGTTCTACATTCCGGCGGTGATGAAGACGGTGACCCTGGCCCAGCAGAGTACCTCCCTCAACGCCAGACAGGCGGGCCAGGAGCTGGTGCTCTCGACCCTGATGGGCGCCCTGCTGGCGTTCGCACTCTGGCTCGGGCTCAGCCTCTGGCCCTCGCTCCTGATGCTGGTGCTGATGCTTGCCCTGATGACCCTCTGGCTGGCGCGGCGCCTGGTGCGGCTGGTGGCGGGGCGTTTCCCGCCATCCTTCTGGAGCAACGCCTGGATCACGGCGCTCATCCTGTTTGGCCCGGCCATCGAGGACAGCGCCACCGGCAAGGATGTGTGGTTGGCGGCCGCCATGCGCTGCGGCCTCTATCTGGTGGTGGCCGGCTATGGCTGGCTCTGTATCTTGCTGCTCGAACAGTGGTGGCCAGTCGGCCGCCCACTGGCAGAAGCCAAGCTAGGAGATTGATATGTTAACGATTTTTTTGGTCGGCATCCCGGTGATCCTGGTCAACATGCTGCTGCAATCCCTGGTATCCGTCTGGTGCATCCGCTTCTACGTCAAGCGATTCAATCGACGCGAGGGGGCCCTGGCCGGCATGCTGGCTTTGTTTGGCATCATCACCCTGGTGATGCTGGGCAACCTGGCCCAGATCGGCGTCTGGGGAGTGCTCTTCCTGTGGCTCGGGGAGTTCGATACCCTGCAGGAGGCCGTCTATCACTCCGGGGTCAACTTCGCCACTCTGGGCTATGGCGACATCGTCATGAGCCCGCAGTGGAAGCTGCTCGGCCCCCTGGAGGCGGTCAACGGTGCCCTGATGATAGGCCTCTCCGGCGCCTCCATGCTCGCGGTCTTGCAGCACCACATTCGCAATCAGCTCGCTGACAGCCCCCCCTGAGAGCGAGGGGGCCACCTGCGGCAAACCCGTGCGGCAACAAAACGGGCCACTCACTGGAGTGGCCCGTTTGCATACAGAGTGATCAATCGGGCCATTTCAGCCTGGAGGATCTACTCGGCGATCACCGTCTGCCAGGTCTTGAAACCGCCGGAGAGGTTCTTCACCCGAAAACCGTGCTGGCTCAGCAGGCGGCAGGCCACGTGACCGCGCAAACCCACCTGGCAGCTGATGAGCAGCTCTTTATCCCTGGGCAGCTCATGGAGGCGGCCACGCAGCTCGTCCAGAGGAATGTGCAGCGCCCCCGGAATGCGCCCCAGCTTGTCGAGTTCGGGGCCATTTCGCACATCCACCACCAGCTGATGGGGGTGGCGAGCCTGCACCTCGGCTGCGTGGCAGAGCAGGGTGTCCCCCTTCAGATGGTTGCTCGCCACGAACCCGGCCATGTTGATCACATCCTTGGCCGAGCCAAAGGGCGGCGCATAGGTGAGCTCCAGATCCTGCAGATCAAACACGGTGAGGCCGGCGCGCTGGGCCACCGCCAGCACGTCGATGCGCTTGTCGATGCCATCCTTGCCGATGGCCTGGGCGCCGTAGATCTTGCCATCGGGGGCAAACAGCAGCTTGAGGCTGACCGGGTGGGCACCGGGGTAGTAGCCGGCGTGGCTGCCCGGGTGGACATAGACCTTCTCGAACGGCAGCCCCAGCTGCACCAGCCGCTTCTCGTTCAGCCCCGTGCTCGCCACCGCCAGATCGAACAGCTTGCAGATGGCGGTCCCTTGCGTCTTCTTGTAGGTTTCGCTTCGCCCCAGCATGTTGTCGGCGGCAATGCGCCCCTGCCGGTTGGCGGGGCCCGCCAGCGGGATCAGCACGGACTCGCCGGTGACGAAGTCGGTCTCCTCCACCGCGTCCCCCACCGCGAAGATGCAGGGATCCGAGGTGCGCATGCCCGCATCCACCTTGATGCCGCCCCGCGGTCCCAGCACCAGCCCCGCCTTGGCGGCGAGCAGAGTCTCGGGCTTGACGCCGATGGCGAGGATCAACAGGCCGGTGTCGAGATGAGAGCCGTCATTGAGGGTCAGGCGCAGTCCACCCCGCTGGGCGGTCGCCACGGCGGCGGTCTTCTCGGCAGGCACCTCCAGGCTCTCGATGGCCGAGAGGCCGGTGCGCAGGCGCAGATCGATGCCCTCCTCCCGGATACGGGCATGGAGCATGTTGGCCATCTCCTTGTCCACCGGCGCCATCACCTGATCGGAGAGCTCAAGCAGGGTGACATCCAGCTTGCGCTGGTGCAGCGCCTCCATCATCTCCAGCCCGATGAAACCGCCCCCCACCACGGTGACGTGGCGGGTCTTGTCGTGCGCCAGCGCCGCCAGGATGCGATCCATGTCGGGAATGCTCCGCAGGGTGTGTACCCCCGGGCTCTCGATGCCGGGGAAGGGAGGCCGGATGGGGGCAGCGCCCGGGCTCAGCAGCAGCACGTCGTAGGCTTCGCGCCGCTCTTCGCCGGTGAGCAGGTTGCGCACCAGCAGGCTCTTGCCGGCCCTGTCTATCTCGATGACGTCGTGAAACACCCGCACATCCACGTTGAAACGGCGCTTGAAGCTTTGCGGTGTCTGCAGCAGCAGGGCATCCCGATCCGGGATATCCCCCCCGATGTGATAAGGCAGACCGCAGTTGGCGAAGCTCACGAACTCGCCCCGCTCGAACATCACGATCTCCGCCTCTTCGCTCAAACGGCGGGCACGGGCGGCGGCGGACGCCCCCCCGGCCACACCACCCACTATCAGGATCCGTTTCATCTGCAAGACTCCACTCAACAGGAAATGACCAATAAATTAGACTTATCTAATTTAGAATTCAATGAAATTTTGTTTGCCACGGATTTGCAGTATTCTTGCCCTCCGACAATTGCTCAACAGGATAGTGTCAGTTCATGTCGTCTACCGCGCTCAGCCATCTTCCGACCGCCAGCCAGGCGCCCCTGTTCTTCCGCCTGGATACCCGTAGTCAACGGCTGGTCGCCCTGACCGATGTGATGCAGACGCCGCTCCACTGGCTCGACGAGCCCCGCAGTGCCTGGCCGGCCCAATTGCCGGACGCCCTGCGCCAACCCATCGAGCAGCGGCTGGCCAGCGGCAAGGGGGGCAAGCTGGTGCTGCGCTTTGACGCCCTCCTCTGGCACATTTCCCTCTCCCACGAGCAGGACGCCTTCTGGCTCATCTGCCTGCAGACTCAGTCCCAGGAGAGCGCCGCCAGCCTGTCCCTGCAACTGCCGCGCCTGAGCCAGATGGCCAGCCAGCAGCAGTATGACGCCATGCTGGAGAGCCTCAAGGAGTGCCTTGGGGCCGATCGCCTGATCCTCTGGCACTACCAGGCCCATGGCGCCCTTGGCGGCGAACAGCTGACCCCGGTGTTCACCCTGGGGGTGGACGCGCTCGGTGCCATTCGCGGAGACAGCCGTTACATCCGGGCCCTGCGCGCCCGGGGCGCCCTGAGCTTCTCGGAGGCGGCCCACCAGCCCATGTTGAGCCAGCACTACTATCTGGCCGATGCCAATGTCTGCTCCCGCCTGGACGGCGCCTTGCTGGAGCAGGAGAAGCTCATCGGCGTGCTCAGCCTGGAGTATGCCGAGAGCACCCTCATCAGCGATGACACCCTGCAACTGGTGCGTCATTGTGCCCGCTTGCTCGGCCACTGGCAGCCGGACCCCGTGGCGACCGACGCCCCGGACCTCGCGCCTCCCCCGGGGCTTGCCAACCTGACCGGCAACGATTACTGCCGCGCCCTGCTGCGCTGGGCCATGGGCCTGAGCGGTGCCCACAGGGGCTGGATCGGCGAGTTTCAGCCTCGCGGCCAGGATCTCTGGCTCATTCCCCGCTGCGTGGTGGAGGGGGATGCTTTCGCCGTCGTCAAACCCATGCCCATGGACATCGGCCCGGGCCGGGAGATCTTTCAGCACGGGCAGAGTCTCTACGTGGAAGATCTGGCCCTGCGCTATCCCCAGTCCAGCCAGCTGCTGGCCCTCGACGCCAAGGCCTATGTCGGCATCCCCTTCCCGGGGCCAAACGGTCTCCCCCTGGGGCAGCTCACCCTGCTGCTCGCCACCCCTCTGGCCGATCCCGCGCCCCTGCTGGACGTCCTCTACGAACAGCGCGAGCGGGCCGCCAGCGAGTTGCAGCGCCTGGCCAATGACGATGCCCTGCGCCTGGCCGAAGTGGCCTTCAACACCCACGACGGCCTGCTGGTGATGGATCCCGGGGGCATCATCCTCAAGGTCAATGCCTCCTTCAGCCGCATCACCGGCTTTGCCAGCGAGGAGATGCTGGGCCTGCACATCGACGCCCTGAGGCCCACCTACTATGGCGACACCCTCAAGGAGGAGGTGATCGCGGCGGTCAACCGGCAGGGATACTGGCTCGGGGAGGAACAATGCCTGCACAGGGAAGGACACCTCTTCCCGGTGCGGCTCATGGTGAGCGGGGTCAAGGACGAGGAGGAGGAGATCAGTCACTTCGTCTGCAGCTTCCACGACATCACCCAGGAGAAGGAGACCGCCCGCCACATCGAGCGCCTCGCCTACTACGACGACCTGTGCGATCTCTACAACAGGCGCAGCCTGACCGACATCATGCAGCGCACCCTGCAGGCCCCGAGTGGTCAGTGGGGGGCCCTGCTGCTGCTGGATCTGGACAACTTCAAATCCATCAACGACTCCCTCGGTCACGCCTGCGGCGATCTGCTGCTCCAGGCCGTGGTGGTGCGACTCAAGTCCCTGCCCCAGGAGAACCTGGTGCTCGCCCGCACTTCGGGTGACGAATTTGCCCTGCTCTTCACGGCACTGGGCCAGGGCTATATCACCGCCAAGATCCTGGCGGAGCACTTTGCCCGGGAGCTGATGGGGATCTTCCGTGCCCCCTTCGACATCGGCGATCACAAGCTGCACTGCAGCGCCTCCGTGGGGATCAGCCTGTTCAGCGATGACGACAAGGATCACCTTGTCCTGATGCAGCAGGCCGATACCGCCGTCCACATGGCCAAGCGCGCGGGCCAGGGCAACCATATCTTCTTCAGTGAAGCCATGGCGGAAAAAGAGAAGAGCAAGCTTTCTCTCAACAACCAGCTGCGCGATGCCCTGCGCAACAACGAGCTGGTGCTGCACTACCAGCCCCAATACCGGGTCGACAACGGCACGCTCTCGGGCATAGAGGCGCTGCTGCGCTGGCAGAAGGCCGACGGCACCATGGTGCCACCCGGGGAGTTCATCCCCATCGCCGAGGAGACCACCCTGATCCAGGAGATAGGCTACTGGGTGATGAAGACCGCCTGCGCCCAGTACAGCTTCTGGCTCAACAACGGTCTCGCCATCCCCCATCTGTCGGTCAACGTCAGCGCCCGCCAGTTCCACACCGCCGGTTTCGTGCAGCAGGTGGAGTACATTCTGCGGGACACCGGGGTGCCCCCGTCGCGCCTGCTGCTGGAGATCACCGAGTCCGTGGTGCTGGAAAACCGGCTGGAGAGTATCGCCAGGATCCGCCAGCTCAAGGCCCTCGGCCTGCTCATCTCCATCGACGACTTCGGCACGGGCTACTCCTCCCTGGCCTATCTGCGGGATCTGCCCGCCGACGAAGTGAAGCTCGACAGAAGCTTCATCCAGACCCTGGTCCACAGCGAACAGGACAAGGCCATCGTCAAGGCCATCCTGGATCTCGCCCGGGTGTTTCGTTTCACCGTCACCGCCGAAGGGGTGGAGGAAGAGGAGCAGCTCGCCGTGCTCAAGGCCCTGGGATGCCAGCATTATCAAGGCTTCCTCACCAGCCGGCCGCTCCCCGTCAAGGCACTGGAGAGCCTGCTGGGTGCCACCCCTGCGGGCTAAACTGGTAGGATTTATAGGGCTTTCTGTCATAAAATAACGACCGCTCGAACCTTGTCCGCACCATTGGAGTCGTCTATGTCAGTCATTAACCGGATCCCCGCCGTTGAATCCAAGGGACCTGCCACCCCCGGCACGCAGCGGATCCCGACCGTTGAAGCCAGCGACACCGGCACTACCGACATCATTGGCCGGATCCACTCCGTCGAGACCTGCGGGACCGTCGACGGCCCCGGCATCCGCTTCATCGTGTTCATGCAGGGCTGCCTGATGCGCTGCAAGTATTGTCACAACCGGGACACCTGGGACACCCAGGGCGGCCGCGAGGTCACCGTGCCCGAGCTGATGAAGGATCTCACCAGCTATCGTCACTTCATGAATGCCTCCGGCGGTGGCGTGACCGCCTCCGGCGGCGAGGCCATGCTGCAGCAGGAGTTCATCGCCGAACTGTTCACCGCCTGCAAGGCCCAGGGGATCCACACCTGCCTGGATACCAACGGTTTCGTGCGTCACTACGACGAGTTGCTCGACCGGGTGCTGGACAACACCGATCTGGTGCTGCTCGACATCAAGCAGATCAACGACGAGAAGCACATTCCCCTCACCCACGTCAGCAACAAGTACACCCTGGAGTTCGCCCGCTACCTGGCCTCCCGCGGCCAGACCATGTGGATCCGCTACGTGGTGGTACCCACCTGGTCCGACGATGACGAGAGCGCAGAAGGACTCGGCCAGTTCATCGCCGAGCTGGGGGAGTGCGTCGAGAAGGTGGAGCTGCTGCCCTACCACGAACTTGGCAAGCACAAGTGGGACGTGCTGGGAGATACCTACGATCTGGTCGGCATCAAGCCCCCCAGCAAGGAGACCATGGACAGGGTCCAGGGCATCCTTGGCAAGTATCACCCCAACGTGAAGTATTGAGACAGGAGGCCGCCCGGCAGAGGGCGGCCTCTTTTCATTGCGCCGGCATTCGCCACGGCGCCATCACCGACAGCCGCATCCGGGGGAACCGCTCATGAGTGAAGGACAAGTCGCCGCCCTCCTGCTCTGGCTGGTGCTGCTCGCCTTCAGTCTGAACGCCTCCCTGCTGCGCACCCTTGGCGCCCACCCGCTCTATCAGCATCTTTGCCTCGGCGGCGCCATCGTGCTGGTACCGCTGTGGACCTTGCGGGCCGGGTTGCACGAGGGGCTCGAGATCCACTTTCTCGGCCTCACCAGCCTGACCCTGTTGCTGGGCTGGCGCCTCGCCCTGCTCGCCCCCTGCCTCACCCTGCTGCTCCTCGCTTACTTCGGGGTCATCCCCCTGGCCGACATCGGCTGGCAGGCCCTCATCGGCGTTGCCCTGCCGGTGGCCACCAGCTGGCTGCTGTTTCTGGGGAGCTGGGCCTGGCTGCCTCGCCACCTCTTCGTCTACCTGTTCGTGGCGGCATTTCTCGGGGGGGCGCTGAGCATCTCGGCCAAGGTGCTCGCCAGCGCCCTGCTGATGGGGGTGAGCGGCACCTACTCCTGGCACACCATCAGCGCCGACTACCTCTCCATCTGGCCGCTGCTGCTCTTCCCCGAGGCGCTCCTCAACGGCATGACCATGACCCTGCTCGCCGTCTATCGCCCCCACTGGGTCAACACCTTCTTCGACAGGGAGTACCTGGGGCGCTGAACCTGCCCGTAGTCCATAAAAAAAGCCCGCAGTTGCGGGCTTTTTCTCTGCTGGCAGTCAGACGCTGCGCGGGCGCAGGTGGGCATGCCAGCGGGCTTCCCACTTCTTGAACAACCAGACGATGACGAAGGTGAGCAGCATGTAGAGCAGACCTGCGGTCAGGAACGCCTCGAACGGACTGTAGTAGCGGGAGTTGATGATCCGCGCGGCCCCCGTCAGATCGACGATGGTGATGATGCCCGCCACCGCCGACCCCTGCAGCATGAAGATCACCTCGTTGCTGTAGGCCGGCAGCGCACGGCGAAACGAGTTGGGCAGGATGATGCGGGTGAGGGTCTGCCAGCGGGTCATGCCAAAGGCGCTTGCCGCTTCGATCTGCCCCTTGGGCATGTTCATCACGGCGCCACGCACTATCTCGGCGGTGTAGGCACCGGTGTTGAGAGTGAACGCCAGCAGGGCACAGAACCAGGCTTCCGAGAAGAGGGACCAGGCCGCACTGTTCTTGAGCCACTCCCACTGGGCGGCACCGTAGTAGATGATGAAGAGCTGCACCAGAAGCGGGGTGCCACGGAAGAAGTAGATATAGGCCCAGATTGGCCCCTTTATCAACCAGTTGCGGCTGTTGCGCAGTATGCCCATGGGCACCGCCAGCATGAGCCCCAGCATGAGCGAGGCGGCCACCAGCCAGATGGTGGTATAGAGCCCCTCCCAGTAGGTGGGCCACTCCTTGAGAATGATCGAGAAATCCATGGCTTACCTCGTCTTGATGGCGTAGTGACGCTCGGCCCACTTGAGCGCCGAGGTAGAGACTGCGGTGAAGACCAGGAAGATCAGCGCCACCGCCATGTAGAAGGTGAAAGGCTGCTGGGTCGAGCCCGCCGCGAGCGACGCCTTTCGCACCATGTCATCGAGCCCGATGATGGAGACCAGGGCAGTGGTTTTCAGCAGCACCAGCCAGTTGTTGCCAAACCCGGGCAGGGCGTGGCGCATCATCTGGGGAAAGAGGATCCGCACAAAGACCTGGCTTGCCCGCATACCGAAGGCACGGGCCGCCTCGAGCTCCCCCTTGTCCACCGCCAGGATGGCGCCGCGGAAGGTCTCGGTCATGTAGGCGCCGAAGATGAAGCCGATGGTGGCGACCCCGGCCGCAAACGGGCTGATGTCGATGTAATCGGGCAGCAGGGAGACCCACTCCTGGTTCGGGTTGCTCGCCAGCAGGTGGTTGTTGTAGGCCTCGTTGACCCAGGTGCAGATCCCGTTGATGAGCACCTGGCCGCCGAAGAAGAGCAGCATCATCAGCACCAGATCCGGGATGCCGCGAATGACGGTGGTGTAGGCCGCCGCGATGCCGCGTGCCCACTTGTAGGGAGAGAGCTTGGCCAAGGCCCCCAGCATGCCGAGCACCAGGGCCAGCAGCAGGGAGGCGAGCGCCACCTCCAGGGTGATCCAGGCCCCCTCCAGCAGAGAGGTTTCGTATCCTTTCAAATCAAACATATGCAATGCAGCTCCATCGCAATCGGGCCCGTCACTCCCAGCGGAAGGCAACGGGCCCGATGACTACTGACGGGATCAACCTGTCGTTGTTCGCCTGACGTCGGCTTACTCGCCGTACACGTCGAAGTCGAAGTACTTGTCGTTGATTTCCTTGTACTTGCCATTGGCACGCAGGGCCAGGATGGCGGCATTGAATTTCTCTTTCAGATCCTTGTCAGCCTTGCGCACCGCGATGCCGGCACCCTCGCCAAACCACTTGGGATCGGTCAGTTTCGGGCCGATGAACTCGAAGGCATCGCCCCCTTCCTTCTTCAGCAGGCCGTCGCTGATGGCGGCGGAGTCGGCCATCACGTAGTCGACACGGCCGGATTTCAGATCGAGGTAGGCTTCATCCGCAGTGCCGTAGCGCTTGATGGTGGCGTTGGGGAAGTTGTCGGTGATGTAGGTGTCCATGGAGGTGGCACGCTGCACGGCGATAGTCTTGCCGTCCATGAAGGCCTTGTCGAGCTGGATTTCGGTCCCTTTCTTGGCGGCGAAGCGCGCCGGGATGTGCTGGTACTTCTGGGTGAAGTCCACCTTCTTCTTGCGCTCTTCGGTGATGTCCATGGTGGCGATGATGGCGTCATACTTGCGCGACAGCAGCGCCGGAATGATGCCGTCCCAGTCCTGCTTGATCAGGGTGCACTTCACCTTCATCTCTTCACACAGGGCGTTGGCGATGTCGATGTCGAAGCCTTTCACCTCGCCGCTCGGCTCGGTCCAGGAGAAGGGGGGATAGGCCCCTTCCACCCCGATCCGGACCTCTTTCCACTCCTTGGCCATCAGGCTACCGGAACACAGGGCCGTCATCACGGCAGTCGCCAGCATCAGCTTGTTCATGTATCTCTCCTTGATAAACACGTCGATCGTTGAAAGTACGGATGGTTTAAATTGAATCCCGTCCATCAATAGATGGACGAGATGAATTGCTTGAATCGCTCCGACTTGGGATGGGCGAAGATCTCCTTGGGATTCCCCTCCTCCTCCACGCGCCCCTGGTGCAGGAACATCACCTTGTTCGACACGTCGCGGGCGAAGGACATCTCGTGGGTCACCACCATCATGGTACGCCCCTCTTCCGCCAGCTCGCGCATCAGGCCAAGGACCTCCCCCACCAGTTCAGGGTCGAGGGCCGAGGTAGGCTCGTCAAACAGCATCACCTCGGGCTCCACCGCCAGCGCCCGGGCGATGGCGGCCCGCTGCTGCTGGCCGCCGGAGAGGTGACCGGGATAATAGTCGCGACGCTCCCACAGCCCCACCCGGTTGAGCAGATGCTCCGCCTTGGCGATGGCCTCGGCACGGGGCACCTTGAGCACCTGGATGGGCACTTCGATGATGTTCTGCATGATGGTCATGTGGGACCAGAGATTGAAGCTTTGAAACACCATGGCCAGTCGGCTGCGGATACGCTCCACCTGGCGCATGTCTTCCGGCAGGCGTTCGCCGGAACGGCTGGTTTTCATCCGGATCAGCTCCCCATGGAGGGAGACGCTGCCCGATGAGGGGGTTTCAAGCAGATTGATACAGCGTAGAAAGGTCGACTTCCCCGAACCCGAGGAGCCGATGAGGGAGATCACATCCCCCTTGTGGGCCGTCATATCGATGCCCTTGAGCACTTCGTGGGTGCCAAAATACTTGTGCAGATCACGAACTTCCAGTGCGGCAACGTCGCTCATCCATTACAACCTTGTCTGTCCCTAGACGCCGCTTCGGCGTGACTCCACCATCGTTAATTTAACAAAACGTTAACCGATGGCAACCTTCAGCGAAAATATCATTGAGGTAGTGAAAAAACAATACAGAACCGAGGTATTTGGTGTTTTATCTGTATTTTTATTGGCCTATTGAGTATTTTTCAGCACTTTGTCTGCATAAAATCCATTTTTTGTCGCACCTTCCCTACCGCTCTTTTATACCCGCATCGCACTGGTAGCAAGCATATTTCACCATATCCGCCAGATGTCACCCAAAAGGACTTTATTCACCCAGGCAGATTCCCCTTCTCTCGTCATTTCATGGGGATGAAATTGATTTTTCAGGTGATGTGGCCCTCTTTCTCTGTTTGCATACAGAGCCGACTGTCATCAAAAAACACAACAATATGATAAAAAAGTCCCGTATGGGCCATGCTGATGCACAGATCCGTGACACAGGTGCAACAAGTCGTGATAAGGTGCCGTTTTTCCACGTTTTGTGATCGAGGCCCCGATGTTGCTCAATGTGTTGCTGATCCTGCTGCCGCTGGTGATCGGCTATCTGGTTCCCCTCTCTTCCGCCCGTCTGATCAAGCTGGTCAACCAGTCCCTGGGCAAGATGGTCTACCTCATCCTGTTCCTGATGGGGCTGGGGCTGGCCTATGTGGAGAACCTGGGCAGCAACCTGGCAGTGATCTTCAAGGTGGCAGGGGTGATGCTCGCAGCCATTACCCTCTGCAACCTGCTGGCCCTGTGGTGGCTGGACAAACGCAGCCCCCCCACCCACGAGGCCAGTGACGGCAAGATGCCGAGCAAGCTGCACCTGTTGTGGGAATCCCTCCAGCTCTGTTTCGTGGTGTTGGGGGGCGTCTTGCTGGGGCTGGTGGTGGACCTGCGCGCCCTGCCCATCGACAAGTGGAGCGAGTGGGCCCTGATGCTGCTGCTCTTGCTCATCGGCATCCAGATGCGCAACTCCGGCATGCGCCTGCGCCAGATCCTGCTCAACCCCTGGGGCATGAAGATCGCGCTCACCGTCATCCTCAGCAGCTGGCTCGGCAGCCTGCTGGCCGCCCAGCTGCTCGGCATGCCCTTTGCCCATGGCCTCGCGATAAGCTCCAGTTTTGGCTGGTATTCGCTCTCCGGCATCCTGGTAGCGGACAAGCTGGGCCCGGTGCTGGGCTCCGCCGCCTTCATCAACGATCTGGGGCGCGAGCTTATCGCCATCCTCATCATCCCGGTGCTGATGCGCCGCCACCCCAGCGCCGCCATCGGCTACGGCGGCGCCACGGCGCTGGACTTCACCCTGCCTGTCATCCAGAAATCCGGCGGCATCCAGGTGGTGCCGGTGGCCATCGTCTCCGGCTTTATCCTGAGCCTGCTCGGCCCCATTTTGATCCTGGGGTTCCTGGCCATCTGAGCCCCATGGCACGAAAAAGCCCGGCACTGCTGCCGGGCTTTTTGTTGATGAACTGAGCGGGCTGAATGACAGGCGCCGGTATTCAGGTGCGCCACCGACCCCCACTCATCACCCGCTCGATGGTGAACGTATCAGGATCGATCAGCAGCAAATCCGCATCCTGCCCCACCCCCAGGGTACCCTTGCTCGCAAGCCCCAACGCCCTGGCCGGATTGGCCGTCACTACCGCCAGTGCCGTCTCCAACGCCACCCCCTTGCCGCAGGCCGCCACCACCTCCTGCCACAGGCTCCCTATCTGGCCGCAGCGCAGCTCGATGAGCCGCCCCTCGCCGTCAAAGCGCGGCAGACTGGCGTTGGCGTCCGAGCTGAAGCTGATGCGATCCACGGGCACGCCAGCCGCCAGCAACGCCACCAGGGCGTCGGCCGCGAGCCGCTCCCCGTCATCCAGCAGGTCCGGGAAGCTCGACGTGGTGAGGTCGACCCAGCCGCCTGCCCGACCCCACTCGATGGCCTCGGCAAAGAGCCAGGGATTGCGGTTGCAGTGAGTGGGGTAGAGCTGGCGAAGCGGGATGTCGGTGTCATCGCGCAGGGCCCGCAGGGGCGCCAGCGCCCCGCGGCCATCTCCCAGGTGAAAGAAGCTGACGCCACTTTTGCCCGACAACAGCCCGGCCACCCGCGCCTCGCTCGCCAGGCGCGCCAGCTCGTCGTGGGTGGGGGCGCTGGACCTGTGATCGCTGATGGCCACCTCCCCCACCCCCAGCACTTCGGGGATCAGCATGATGTCCGACTCCACCGTGCCGGTGAGGGTCTTGACCGGCAGGTGGTAGGAGCCGGTGTACATGAAGGCGCTCACCCCGGCGGCGCGAAACTCGCGCACCTTCCCCAGCACCTGGGCCGGGCTGCGGGTCAGGCTGTCGGTGCCGAGGGCCGCCACGAGCGTGGTAACCCCCGCCGCCAGAGCTTCCCTTGCCGAGAGCTCCGGCGTGCGAAAGCCGAAGCCTCCCTCGCCTCCCCCTCCCGTGATATGGGCGAGCGGGTCTACCAGTCCGGGCACCAGATAGCGGCCGCCAGCGTCCACCCGCGTCAGTGGCCAGTCGACCGGAACCGTCAGTCCCTTGCCCATCCAGGCGATGCGGCCATCCGCCACCAGCAGATCCTGCTGGCCGAGCGGGGCCGGACTATGGATCTGTGCACCCTCGATCAGGGTCAACATGGGGTCTCTCCTTGCTGCATGAAAAAGGAGGGAGCAGGCTCCCTCCGACTGTTACCCATCAACCGCCATAGATATCGTACTTGAAGTACTTCCGGTTGATCTCCTGATACTTGCCGTTGGCGCGCAGGGCCTTGATGGCGTCGTTCAGCCTGGCCCTGAGATCCGGATCCCCCTTGCGCACCGCGATCCCCATGCCGTCGCCAAACCATTGACGGTCGGTCAGGGCCGGCCCCACATAGTCGAACTTGTCGCCCCCTTCCTTGCCAAGCAACCCCTGTTCGATGGCCGAGGCGTCGGCCAGCAGGGCCAACACCCGTCCCGCCTTCAGATCGAGGTAGGCTTCATCGGCACTGCCGTAACGCACTATGGTGACGCTGGAGCCGAAGTTGTCGGTCAGGTACTTGTCGTGGGTGGTGGCCCGCTGCACGCCGATGCGCTTGCCCGCCATCCCTTCCGGCGTCAGCGTCAGTTCGGTGCCCCTGGCCGCCACGAAGCGGTTGGGAATGTGTGCATATTTCTCGGTGAAGTCGACCTTCTTGCGCCGCTCGTCGGTGATCGACATGGCAGCGATAATGGCGTCGTACTTGCGCGACAGCAGGGCCGGGATCATGCCGTCCCAATCCTGGGCCACCAGCTCGCACCTGACAGCCATCTGCTGGCACAGGGCGTTGGCAAGATCGATGTCAAATCCCTTGATCTCTCCGGACGCATCGGTCCATGAGAAGGGCGGATAGGCCCCCTCCACGCCAAAGCGTACCGTCTTCCACTCCTTGGCGGTGACGGGGGCGGCGAGCAGACAGGCAGCAACAAGGGCTGACAGGGTCAGTGTGGTCTTCATCGTGAGTACTCCATTACATAAAAAGCGCACAGGCGCGGTCAAGGCATCGCAGGCAGAGGCAAGCGATGGCCAACAAACGGCAAATTGCAGATGAGCGGGATTACGCCGCCATGGGCGTCAATGAACTGCTCCGGGGCCTCGACCTATTCGTCGAACCACTCGGAGAGATAGAAAGGCTTGAAGTAGAAGGCCAGAAAAAAGCCTCTGGCTTTGCGCATCATGGTGATTTGTCGCGTCCTGTGACAAAGATGGCAAGCACCTTACCACGCCTCAAATTTGCCCGGCAAGGGGACTTGGGGATGAAACATCCTGCCCATGGTCAATCCGGCCACGATTCGTTAGGCTCGGATCACCCGTTCACGCCCAGGCACGCGAGCCCCATCCCATGAATTTTCTCGCCCACCTCCATCTGGCGGCCCATACCGGCAGCTCCCTCACCGGCAACCTGCTGGGGGACTTCATCAAGGGCCCGCTGCCGACGGGTCTGGCTGACCACTTCGACGAGGGGATCTGGCTGCACCGCAAGATAGACGCCTTCACCGATGCCCACCCGGCCCATCGGGCCGCCGTGGCGAGCTTCGACCCCCCCTGGCGCCGCTTCGGCGGCATTGTGGTGGACATGCTCTACGATCACTGGCTCAGCCAGCACTGGCAGAGGTTCAGCGCAGCCCCCCTGCCCCGCTTTCTGGCGCAGAGCTATGGTCAACTTCTCCTGGATCATCACAGCCTGCCACAGGGCCTGCCGATGGCCCTGCGGCACATGGCCGAGCAGGACTGGCTGGCCTCCTACCTGTACCGGGAAGGGGTGGGGGCGGCCCTCAACGGCATCGGTCGTCGGCTGCGCCGCCCCGTGCCGCTCGGGGAGGCGCTCCACGCCCTGGATCAGGCTCGCTGGATCGAGGCCGAGCACGCCTTCCTGCACTTCTACCCGGAGCTGATGCGCTTTTGCGAGGCGCAGATCGCCGCCCACCGCACGGCCACCTCATCCCCACCATAAAAAACGCCCCGAGCGGGGCGTTGTCATCGGGGGAATGCTCAGGCCTTGGGGCTGGCCGGCAGGAAGCGAAACGCCTTGGCCGGGACGAATTTCTCCGCCGTCTCCCCCGCATAGAGCTGCTGCTCGGTCAGGGGCAACTTGCGCACCGGGGCCCCCGCGGTGAGATCCAGCTTGTCCATGCTCACCCAGAAGGTGTTGGGCAGATGGGTCAGCTCGAAGAAATAGCGGCGATGCTGCTGATCTGCCACGCTGCGCCACAGGGTGGTGGAGATGTTGGGCTGATCCGGGGTGCTGATCCCCATGGGTACCGAGACATTGCGCATCACGCTCATCACCCCGGCCACCGCCTCGTTGGCCTGGTCGGTCTTTGGCAGGGTCTTGATGTAGAAGGAGGCGCGGGCAAAACGGTCCGCCGAGCGGTTGGTGCCGGGCAGCATGGTGAGACCGCCAATCTCCTCCCAGTAGTCGTTGAGGGCCAGTTGCTTGTCAAAGGTCGGCGAGTTGGTCATCACCTGATAACTGCGATCGTGGTAGATCTGCAGCTTGCCCCCCACGTACTGGAAGATGGCGGAATCGCCGCTCGCATCGGAGAGGGAGAGGTGCAGCTGGCCCGGCTTGCCATCCGGGGTCAGGGTGGTCACCACATAGAACTCGTCCTTCGACAGGGCGGCGACCGCATCGGCCACGGTGGCGAAGTTGTCCAGCGCGTACTGGGCCCAGAGCGAGATGGAGAGAGTCTTGCGCGGATCCTTGTCGCTCGGGGTCACATACTCGGACTCGGTCAGATAGAGGAGGTTGGCCACCAGCCCCTTCTCGTTCATGCCGTCGGCGGTGCCCGCATCGAAGCCTGCCGCCACCACGGAGCCGAAGCGCGACGTCCACGTCATGGAGTGCGCACCGGCCTCCCCTTCCCGCGCGATGCCACGGGGCAGCGCCCAGAGATTGGTCGGCATGGCGCTGCGCCAGTCCATGGTACGACCGGTCACCACCAGCGCTCCCTCCCCTTGATAGACGGCGCGGGTACAGGCATCGGCGAGGGAACTGACGGAGAGGGAGACGGTCAGGGCCAGTAGGGTCTTGTGCAACAGGGGGGAACGCAGGATTGTCATATGGATCACTCGAGTCTGGTGAAAACACAAGCATACCCCTTTTTGCATAACAGGGGCTGACTGAGGCTGGCAAACCAGGTGACAGATCTGCCAACAGAGGCGCTTCCCTGCCAATCAGCGATCAATATCCATAAATTAATCAAAGAGATAAGCAAGCCACTTCGGGGCGATACCGCCAGATGCCATTCGCTGGCTTGCGTCGGTTTCAGACACATACCCTGCCCGCCAGCAGGCGGACAGGGAGGGGCTCAGCCTTCCTTCTTGCGGATACTCAGCCCCAGCTCGCGGCCACGCAGGCGGGCATAATAGATGGTGCCCACAAACGCCAGGGTGGTGAGCACCAGCTCCACCACCGCCAGCCACCGCTCCCCCTCATCCGTGGTGATCAGGGTCAGGGCGTGCAGGAAGTAGGGCATCAGCACGAAATTGCCCCAGGCGTGGGTGTAGGGATTGCCCTGCACTATGCCCTTGAGGGGGAAGAGCAGCGGCACCGTCCAGATCACCGGCAACAGCCAGGGATTGAGGTCCGGGTGGGGCGAGAGCCAGAGGTGCCAGAGCAGCACCCAGGCCAGCAGGCCGAAAAAACCGGCCAGGGTCAGCAGGCGAGCGAAGCGGGTGCTCACTTGAGGATCTCCAGCACCTGCTCGGGCGGACGGCCGATGCGGGCCTGCCCGTTCTTGATGACGATGGGGCGCTCGATGAGCTTGGGGTGCTGGTGCATGGCACGAATGAGGTCATCGCCGCTCACCTCGCCGAGCCCCAGCTCCTTGTAGAGATCTTCCTTGGTGCGCATCAGCTGTCGGGGATCCGTGAAGCCAAGCTGGCTCAGGAGGGTGCGGATCTGTGCCTCGCTCGGGGCCTGCTCCAGATAGAGTACCACCTCGGGGGCGACCCCGTGCTGTTCCAGCAAGGCCAGGGTTTCACGGCTCTTGGAGCAGCGCGGATTGTGGTAGATTTGGGTCTCGCTCATGATAACTCCCTGATTAATCGCAAGATGGGACAAGAAATGGCGCTATTGTAGGGGAAACGGATGGTCAGGGTAAGCGGGAAGGCTATGGAAATGAAACGGATCTGTTGGCTGATTGTGGCAACCCTGATGGGGGCCTGCAGCCCGGCACCCGACTTCACCGACGGCGCGGGAAAGAAGGTCAGCCTCGCGGATCTCGGTGGCAAGCCGCTGCTGGTCAACTACTTCGCCCCCTGGTGCGCCCCCTGCCTGCGGGAGATGCCCCTGCTGGCAACATTGCACCAGGAAGGCCAGATCCGGGTGATCGCCATCAACTATGACCCCGCCTCCCCCACCGAACTGACCGAGCTGGCACAGCGCCACGCCATCAGGGTTCCCCTGATGATCCCGGATGACGACGCCCGCCTCCCGTTCCCAAGGCCCGGGGCGCTGCCCACCAGCTATCTGCTCGATGCCAGGGGCACGCTGCTGGAGACCCTGGTGGGGGAGCTGGACGAGCAGAAGATAGGCGAGATAAAACGCCGCCTGGCGAGCGCCCAATAGCAGAGCCATCCATCACATTCATTTCTTCATCATCAAGATGCGTTGAAACCGATGAAAGGCCCTATTTTAGCCTGCAAAACAAGGCGGGGTGCCCCCAAAGGAGCACCCCGCCTGCCATCAACCCGCTCCGGACTCAGCCCTTGAGGCTGTCCAGATCCTTCTTGGCCCGCTCCAGCTGGGTGATGCGCGCCTCGATGCGGGCCAGGGTCAGCTTGTCGCTGGTGGTGCCCCGCGCCACGATCAGTTCGTCGATGGCCGCCTGATAGTCACCGCGCAGGGAAAGGGTCTCCGCCCGTGCCATGTGCAGGTCCGTCATCCTGCCCGCCTTGCGGTAGGCGTCCGACAGCAGGCTCCAGGCCAGGCTGTTCTCGTCGTGCTCCCGGGCATAAGGGTCCAGGATGGCGATGGACTTCTTGTAGTTGCCCCCCTCCAGATAGGCGTTGCCGAGGTTCACCACCACCACCTCGTTGTCCGGCATCCGGGTGCGGAAGCGCTCCAGTCTGGCGATGGCCTGGGCGCTGCGCCCCTTGGCGAGATCGATGTCGGTCAGGGCATCCACCACGAAGAGATCCTCCGGGTGACGGGTCGCCAGCTCCTGCATCAGGGTGTCGGCCTCGTCGGTGCGCTTGAGCTGCAACAGGGCCAGCGCCTTGCCATAGATGGCGGCATCCTTGAGGGGGTAATCCCCCTTCTGCAGGCGGCTGTCGAAGTAGGTGAGCAGCGCCTGGGGCGTCTCGGTGCCATAGCGCACCTGGATGCGCACCTTGGCCAGCCAGAAGTCCAGGCTCGGCGGCAGGGCGCGCGCGCCATAACTCCCGGCCCGGGCACGGGCTTCGCTGATCCGGGTCTCCGGCAGGGGGTGAGTCAGCAGCATCTCCGGCGGCTTGCTGGCGTAGCGGTACTCCGCCGCCAGCTTCTGGAAGAAGTTGGCCATGCCCATGGGATCGAACCCGGCGTCATACAGCGTCTTCATGCCGATGCGATCCGCCTCGTATTCGTTGTCCCGGGTGTAGTTGATGGCCGACTGCATCGACAAGCCAAGCGTGGTCTGCAAGGCCGCGATGCCGGCGGTGGGGTTGATCACCGCGAGTGCAATGGAGCCCACCAGGCCGGCCAGGGTCATGGCGGAGCTGCTCGCCTGTGCCTCCATGTAACGGGCGATGTGACGCTGGGTCACGTGGGTGATTTCGTGGGCCAGTACCGAGGCCAGCTCGCTCTCGCTCTCGGCGTAGAGGAAGAGGCCGGTGTGCACCTTGACCCGGCCACCGAGGAAGGCCGCCGCGTTGATGCTGGGATCGTTGATGAGGAAGAAGGTGAACGGGAAGCGCACCCCGTCGGCATTGGTCAGCAGCCGCTGGCCCAGATCGTCGATGTATTCGTTCAGCACGGGGTCATCGATGATGGGCAGGCCCGCCCGGGCAAAACGCATGAAGGCGTTGCCGTAGCGCACCTCCTGCTCGATGGGCAGTGCGGCGACCCCGGCGGTACCGATGTCGGGCAACTGGTTGCTCCCCTGGGCGTGGAAGGTCGCCCCCATCAGGGTGACCAACAGGGGAAGCGATGCTATCAGGGGGGAAAAACGTGCCACGTTATCTCTATCTCCAATCAGACCCCAGCGGGCATCGGCAGAATACCCTTGCCATTCAAGGCCCACAAGCGTTGTTTCATCCTCTCATCACGGCCATAATGACCGCCACGCACGCGATGGAGTTCTCATGGAACAGCTCGACCTGACCCCCTGGCGTTGTCCCGAGCCCCTCATCCGGCTCAAGCTCTGGTTGCGCCAGGCCCGGCCCGGTCAATCCGTGTGCATCCAGCTCGGGGATGCAGGCTCCCGGCAGGACATTCCCGCCTATCTGCGCCGTCAGGGTCACCATGTCCAGACCCGGGAAGAGTCAGCTGCCCGCCTCTCCCTGCTGCTCGTCGTTGCCCGTCCCCCCCGGGACGCCCTGCTCGCCCCCGAGCCCATGCCACCCACCCCGTGAGCCGCCATTCAAGGAAGCCTCGATGTTAGATGTATTGAAGCGCTGGTATCAGACCCGTTTTTCCGACCCCGATGCCGTCACCCTCTTCCTGCTGCTGGTCTTCTGCTTTGCCGTGCTCTGGCTGTTTGGGGATCTGCTGGCACCGCTGCTGGTGGCCCTGGTGATGGCCTATCTGCTGGAGTGGCCGGTGAGTCGCCTGCAACGAGGCGGCCTCTCTCGCACCGTCGCTACCAGCCTGGTCCTGCTGTTGTTCATCACGGTGACGACCCTGATGCTGCTGGGCCTCATCCCGACGCTGGTGAGCCAGGGGGTCAACCTGGCCAAGGAGGCCCCCGCCATGCTGGCCCATGCCCAGGACTATGTGCGCACCCTGCCGGAAAAATACCCCGAGATCATCGACGTCAGCCTGGTGGAAACCATCATCGACAACATTCGCCAGCGCATCCTGACCGGCGGCGAACAACTGGTGAGCGCCTCTTTGAGCTCCCTCATCAACGTGGTGGCCATCCTCATCTACGCCATCCTGGTGCCCCTGATGGTCTTCTTCATGCTCAAGGACAAACAGGTGCTGATGGGGGGCCTGCGCCGCTTCCTGCCCCGCAACCGCACCCTGGTGAACCGGGTCTGGGTGGAGATGAACGACCAGATCATCAACTACATCCGCGGCAAGGTGATCGAGATCGTCATCGTCGGCATCGCCACCTATGTGCCCTTCGCCCTGATGGGATTGCGCTACTCCGCCCTGCTGGCGGTCGCGGTGGGCTTCTCCGTGCTCATCCCCTATATCGGTGCCGCCGCGGTGACCGTGCCGGTGGCCATGGTGGCCCTGTTCCAGTGGGGGCTGACCCCCGACTTCGCCTGGCTGATGGTGGCCTATTTCGTGATCCAGGCCCTCGACGGCAACCTGCTGGTCCCCCTGCTCTTCTCCGAGGCGGTCAACCTGCACCCGGTGGCCATCATCATCGCCGTGCTGGTGTTTGGCGGTCTGTGGGGCTTTTGGGGCGTCTTCTTCGCCATTCCCCTCGCCACCCTGGTCAAAGCGGTGCTCAACGCCTGGCCCAAGCGGGAAGATCTCCCCCGCCCCGCCCCCTGACCCTGGCAAGGGGCGAGGCCGGGTCTCGCCCCTTCCAGATACCGGCCACCAGCAGCACCTCCGTGACGCTGGCTCATGCTTGCCTTGTCGGGTTTAATTGAAAACCGACATCCGTTTTGACTTGCTACGCCGGTCTGATTCGTTCCCACTGCCCACCCACCGACAAGGATCTGTCATGTCCCCAGTCCCTGCCCTGCGCCATGCCTCTCTGGGTGCCTTTCTGGCACTGCTGTTCTGTTCTCCCGTCCGGGCAGACCTCGATATAGGGGCCCTCAGCGCCTTCTCCAGCGACAGCCCTGACAGCCCCATTCCCAAGGGGCTGGTGCTGGGCGGGGCCGTCATCGGCGGTCAGGCCCTTTACCAGCACCAGGACGACACCCTGATGCCCATCCCGGGGGCCCTCTATTTTGGTGACAACCTGATGTATTTGGGGGATCGGGCCCGCTACTACCTCAGCCGCAATGGCAACCTCTCGACCTATGCCTTCGGCCGGATGCGCTTTGGCAACCTGGACCCGGACGACGATCCCTTCCTCCATGGCATGGAGAAGCGCAAGGGGCAGTTCGAGGCCGGTGTTGGGGCCGATCTCATCACTCCCTACGCCCTCTGGAGCGTGCGGGCCACCACGGATGTGACCGGCACCAGCAACGGTCAGGAGCTGATGCTGTGGGCCAACTTCCCCATCATCCGCGGTCCCCTGCTGCTGATGCCGGGAGCCGGCGTCATGCTGCGCAGCCACAACCTCGCCAACTACTACTTCGGCGGTGTCTCGCAAGACGAAGCGAGGGCGGACAGGCCGGCGTGGAACACGGGCACCACCCTCTCCCCCATGGTCTCCCTCATCGGCAGCTATCGCTTCAGCGCCAACTGGATTGGCGGCTTTGGCATCAACTACGAGCGCTACGACGACGACATCGCGGACAGCCCCATCGTCCAGCATCAGGGAGAACTCTATGCAGGCTTCGGGGTGGGCTACATCTGGTAGCCCCGACTGGGCAACAAAAAAGGAGCCCATGGCTCCTTTTTTACGGCTATCCGGCGCAGCGTCACCCTGCCACTTCGGCGAGAAATTCGGCGAGCGCCCGGTTGATGAACGCGGGGTTCTCCAGGGTCGAGATGTGACCGGCCCCCGGGATCTCCCTGAACGGGCACCCCAGCACCTCGGCCATCAGATACCCCTCCAGCACAGGGCGAGCCTTGTCCTCGCACCCCGTCATCACCAGTGCGGGCAGCCTCATCTCTTCGAGCCAGTCGATGCGATCCTCCCGGGTCACGAAGCTGCGCCCCACCGCCACCAGGCTCGCCACCTTGTCGGCGGGCCATTGGGCCAGCCGGGCCTTGAAACCGGCCATCAGGGCCGCGTCCGGTTGATGGGCAAAGAAGAGCGGCGCCACCTGATCGGCGATGGGCGCAGGCACGGCGCCGACCTGTTCGATCATCGCCAGCATGCCGAGATAGCGCTCGCAGGTAATCTGGGGTTCAAGGCCGACGAAGCTGTCCATCAGCACCAGGCCCTTGAGGCGAGCAGGCGCCATGCGCGCCAGCTCCACGCCCCACATGCCACCGATGGAGAGCCCCACCAGCACGCACTCGTCGATGCCGAGGGCATCGAGCAGCGCCAGATGATCCCGGGCCAGGGCCGCCAGGGTGCAGGGCCCCTCGGGCAGCACATCGGAATCCCCGTGACCCCAGAGCTCGGGCACGATGCAGCGATAATGCTCCTTGAGGGCCTCGATTTGCGGTGCCCACATGGCACTGTCCCACAGGTAGCTGTGGCCAAAGAGCAGTGCCGGACCCTGCCCCTCGTCCAGATAGGCCATGCGGCGGCCCGCTATCTCCATAAACTGCTTCATGTTTTCTCCTGTTGCCAGCGGCGATGAAACTGGCTTTCCTGTTTTTCTGTTGCCAGCGGCTGATGAGGCGGCAGTGTAACACGCCACCCTTGGCAGGGGTGCCCGCCTGGTGCAAGCTGGAGAGACTCACAACGAGGAGTCACCAAGGAGAGGATGATGGCCAAGGAAAAGAGCAAGAAACGCCCCCGTCTGGACAAGAAGACCTACGAACATCACCTCGCCCACCTGCAGGAGGAGCTGGTCAAGTTGCAGGAGTGGGTCAAGCAGGAGGGGCTCAAAGTGGTGGTGCTGTTCGAGGGGCGCGACGCCGCGGGCAAGGGGGGCGTCATCAAGGCGATCACCGAACCCCTCAACCCCCGGGTCTGCCGGGTCACCGCCCTGCCCGCCCCCTCGGATCGGGAGCGCACCCAGTGGTACTTCCAGCGCTACGTGGCGCACCTGCCCTCGGCGGGCGAGATGGTGCTGTTTGACCGCTCCTGGTACAACCGGGCCGGGGTCGAACGGGTGATGGGCTTTTGCAGTGACGACGAGTATCGCGAATTCCTGCGCGCCTGCCCCGAATTCGAGCGGATGTTGATCCGCTCCGGCATCACCCTCATCAAATACTGGTTCTCGGTCAGCGACGAAGAGCAGGAGAAACGCTTCAAGGAGCGCATCAACACTCCCATCAAGCGCTGGAAATTCAGCCCCATGGATCTGCAATCCCGCTCCCGCTGGGTCGAGTATTCCCGCGCCAAGGATGACATGTTCACCTACACGGATACCGAGGATTGCCCCTGGTTCGTGGTGGACGCCGACGACAAGCGCCGCGCCCGCCTCAACTGCATCTCCCACCTCCTTGGCAAGGTGCCCTACGAGGCGATCCACTACGAGCCCATCACCCTGCCTCCCATCAAGACCGAAGGGTATGAGCGCCCTCCGCTCACCAGCCAGCACTTCGTGCCGGACGTCACCGCCGCCCTCGAGTCAGACAAGCACGGACAGTGACGGGCCCCGGCCAGCCGCACCCGCTGGCCGGAACCCGGGCCTCGGATGACGGGCAATAAAAAGCCGGTCTTGCGACCGGCAAAAGGCATTGAACGTATAGAAAGGAAAACCTGGCACTCTCGCCCTCTCAGGCGCGGATATATTTGGCCGTGCGCGGGAACGCCTGCTCTTTGGCATCGAACAGGTAGCAGGCTTCGGCCGGGATGCCGACGCTGTACTCCTGGCCGGTGGCCACGTCGATGTCGGAGCTCGCCTTGACGGTGAAGTCATGACCATCCACGTCCATGTAGACGAAGGATTCTGCCCCCAGGTGTTCGGCTACCTGCACCACGCCGCTCACGCGGCTGTCGGCATGGGCATGACCCAGCGGCACCAGGTGCTCGGGGCGAATGCCCAGCTCCACCTTGTCGCCCACCGCGCCGCGACGGGCATCCACCCGGGCACGCACGGTATCGCCGGAGGTGAGCTTGACCACGCACTCCTGCTCCCCGATCTCCACCAGCTCGCCCGCCAGGAAGTTCATCTTGGGGGAGCCGATGAAGCCTGCCACGAACTTGTTGTCCGGGTTGTGGTAGAGCTCGAGGGGGGTGCCGAACTGCTCCAGGTTGGTGGCCGCCTCGCCCTTGAGCGGGCTCAGCACCACGATGCGGTTGGCTAGCGTCATGGCCTCCACCTGGTCGTGGGTCACGTAGATGATGGTGGAGTTGAGCTCCTTGTGCAGCTTGGCGATCTCGATGCGCATCTTGACCCGCAGAGCGGCGTCGAGGTTCGACAGGGGTTCGTCAAACAGGAACACCTGCGGCTGCTGCACGATGGAGCGGCCGATGGCCACCCGCTGACGCTGACCGCCAGAAAGGGCCTTGGGCTTTCTGTCCAGCAAAGGCTCGAGACCCAGGATCTCGGCGGCGCGCATCACCCGCTTGTGGATGTTCTCCTTGTCCATCTTCTTGAGCTTGAGGCCAAAAGCCATGTTCTCGTAGATGTTCATGTGCGGGTAGAGGGCGTAGGACTGGAACACCATGCCCACGTTGCGCTCCACCGGCGGCACGTCGTTCATGTAGCGCCCGCCGATGGTCAGCTCGCCGCTGGTGATGTCTTCCAGACCCGCGATCATCCGAAGCAGGGTGGACTTGCCGCAGCCGGACGGGCCGACGAAGACGATGAACTCCCCTTCCTTGATGTCGAGGTTGATGCTGCGCAGGGTGTCCTTGTGGACAGCCGGGTCGTAATTTTTGCGAACGTTGTTGAGTACTACTTCAGCCATGTCGAGCTCCGCTCTTGAATCTTTGCAAATCGTGATGACGGGGGGAGCCAGCTCCCCCGGCCATGAACCGTTAACCTTTCACGCCGCCTGCGGTCAGACCGCCCACCAGCCAGCGCTGGGCGAGCAGGAAGACGACCGTGATGGGGAAGCCTGACAGCACGGCGGCTGCGGCGAAGTCACCCCACAGGTAGTTCTGCGGATAGAGGTACTGCTGGGCCCCGACCGCCAGGGTCAGATTGTTCACATCCTGCAACAGGATGGAGGCCATGGGCACCTCGGTGATGGAGCCGATGAAGGCCAGGATGAACACCACCGCCAGAATGGGCACCGACAGGGGCAGCAGGATCAGGCGGAACGCCTGCCACGGAGTAGCGCCATCGATGGCCGCCGCCTCCTCCAGGGAAGAGTCGATGGTCTCGAAGTAGCCCTTGATGGTCCAGACGTGCAGGGCAATGCCCCCCATGTAGGCCAGGATCAGGCCGCCGTGGGTGTTGAGACCCAGCCAGGGGATGTAGTCACCGATCTTGTTGAAGAGCGCGTAGATGGCCACCAGTGCCAGCACCGCCGGGAACATCTGGAAGATCAGCATGCCCTGCAGGATGGTGGACTTGCCACGGAACCGCAGACGGGCGAAGGCGTAGGCACAGGTGGTGGAGAGCACCACTATCATCAGGGCGGTGATGCCCGCCACCTTGATGGAGTTCCACAGCCAGGTCAGCACCGGGAACGGCGGCGGCGTGATGCTGCCATCGGCGTTGGTGATGGACATGCCGAGCGCCAGCTTCCAGTGATCCAGGGTCGGATTGGTGGGGATGATCTCCCCCACCGAGAAGTTGCCGTTACGGAACGAGATGGCGATGACCATGATCAGCGGGAAGATGATCAGTGCCAGGAAGCCCCACATCACCAGGTGGGTTGCCCACACCCGGTATTTGACTGATTTGGGTTGTACGATTGCCATGTTGAAGCCTCCTTACAGTTGCTTGTCGGCTTTGGACAATTTCAGGTTGAGCAAGGCCAGCGCACCCACGATGAGGAAGATGGCGGTGGCGATGGCACTGGCCAGACCGTAGTCCTGACCACCCGAGCCCTGGAACGCGATCCGGTAGGTGTAGCTCACCAGCAAGTCGGTGGTCCCGGCCGGCGTGGTGGCCCCGATGATGTCCGGCGCCCCGTTCGTCAACAACTGGATAAGTACGAAGTTGTTGAAGTTGAAGGCAAAGGATGCAATCAACAGCGGTGTCAGCGGCTTCATCAAGAGCGGTACGGTGATCTTGAAGAAGTTCTGTACCGGCCCCGCCCCGTCCATGGCAGACGCCTCGTAGAGATCTTCCGGAATCGCCTTGAGCAGGCCCATGCAGAGGATCATCATGTAGGGGTAACCGAGCCAGGTGTTGACGATGAGGATCATCACCTTGGCCAGGAAGGGATTGGTGTACCAGTCCGGCTTGATGCCGAAGGCCGCTTCCAGGAACAGGTTGATTTCACCGAAGTTCTGGTTGAACAAGCCCTTGAACACCAGGATGGAGATGAACGCCGGTATCGCATAGGGCAGGATCAGCATGACCCGGTAGAAACCACGCCCCCTGAGCTGCTCCCACTGCACCAGACACGCCAACACCATGCCAATCGCCAGGGTGAACGCCACCGAACAGGCGGAGAAGATCACGGTCCAGACGAAGATCTGCATGAAGGGACTCTGGATACCCGGGTCCGTCATGATGCGCATGAAGTTTTTCCAACCCACGCTCACCACGAAACCGGGGGCAATGCCCTTGCCGACGAAGTGACCTTCCGCATCGATGTACTGGTAGAAGCCGGTGTCACCGTTGGGCTGCATCAGCTCGCCGCTCTGGTTGTCACGCAGCAGGTTGCTGTCCTTGATCATGACGCCGGACTTGAGCACGGCGCCGTCGACCAGCTGGGTATAGAGCTGTTTCTGGGCGGCGAACTTGCGCAGGCTGCTCAGGGTCAGATGGATATTGCCTTCGGGCAGTACCACATCCAGGGCACTCAGGTGGGTGCGGTGATCGACGATGGCACGAATGGGTGCCGCCTTGTCGGTCGCCTCCCCGGCCAGGGGTTGCAACTGAACAACCTGGGGCTCGTCACGGACCCGTCCTTCACGGACGGCCAGGGTACGCGCCTTGTTGTTCAGCAAGGTAAGGGGTTGACTGATAAAGGATTGGTCGTCCTGTTTCAGCAGCAGCTGAAACTGATTGTTCTCACCACCCAGGAGGGTGAAATCGAATTCACCGCCGGTCACCTTGTAGGTTTTTTTCAGATGGTAATCCCGTGCCTGCTCAAGGGAGAGCAAGTTGGATCCCGAATAGTTGGTGAAGGCGATGCCGATCGTGTAGGCAAGAGGGAAGATGATAAAAACAACCATGCCTGCCACACCGGGGAAAATATAACGGTGGGCATAGGTCTTCTTGTTCATGAAGACATAGAGACCGACGGAGACGACCACCAGATCGAGCAGGGCAAATACCCACTCGCCGCTGGCATACATCATCACGGCCGCATAACCATTAAGCACTGCGATCAGTGCCGCCATGGTCCATTTCAGCCAGACGTACTTGTCTTTCTTCGGACCGGCATAGGATTCGATAGAAGGTACTACTTCCATGCCAATTAACCTTTATTGCGCCAAGAGAGATTGAGAGAGTGGGAGGCCCGAAGGCCTCCCGGGTAGTGCATGCTTACTGGACGATACGCTTGGCAGCGGTATCCAGGGCTTCGTCAACACCCTGACGGCCAGAGGTGATGTTCTTGAGGGCGGTTTCGAAGGAGGACCAGAAACGGCTCATCTCGGGCACGGACGGCATCGGTTCGCCGTTCTGGGCGTTCAGCATGGTGGCCTTGATGTTGGGGTCGGCTTCCAGGGTCTTCTGGAAGGACTTCAGGGCCACGGCACCCAGCGGCTTGTCGGCGTTCATCGGCGCCAGACCGGCATCGGTCAGCAGGTAGTTCTCGAGGAACTCGATGGCCAGATCCTTGTTCGGGCTGGCGGCGTTGATGGTGGCACCCAGTACGCCAACGAAGGCCTTGGCGGGCTTGCCTTTCAGGGTCGGCAGCTGGGCTACGCCATACTTGATGCCGCTCTTGTCCAGGTTGCTCCAAGCCCAGGGACCGTTGATCATCATGGCCACTTCGCCCTTGTTGAACTTGGCGTCCATCACACCGTAGTCAATGCCCTTCTCCAGGTGACCGGATTTGATCATCTCGGAGATGTAGCCGACGCCGGCCTTGGCACCTGCGTTGTTCACGCCGGTGTCTTTGACGTCATAGCCGGTGGCGGTCTTCTTGAAGGCGTAACCACCGTTGGCAGCCACCAGGGGGTAGCTGAAGTAGGGGGTGTCATAGGCCCACATGATGGCGCGCTTGCCATTTTTCTTCAGGTCTTCGTCGATCTTGGCGATCTCTTCGAAGGTCTTCGGCGGGTTGGGCAACAGATCCTTGTTGTAAATCAGGCTGACGGCTTCTACCGCGACCGGGTAGCCATAGGTCTTGCCATCGACGGTCATGGCATCCCAGGCGAATTGCTCGAACTTGGCCTTGGTGGCGGTATTCGGGGTCACGGGAACCAGCAGACCGGACTTGACCCACTCACCGTAACGGTCGTGAGCCCAGAAGAAGATGTCCGGGCCGTTGCCGGTGGCGGCGGCTTGCTGGAATTTGACTTCAACCTGATCCGGGTGGGCGACGGTGACCTTGATGCCGGTTTCGGCTTCAAACTTCTTGCCGACTTCGGCCAGGCCGTTGTAGCCCTTGTCACCGTTGATCCAGATGGTCAGCTGACCTTCATCAATGGCAGCAGTGGCAGAGCAGGCCACGCCCAGGGTAGCCAGACCGATCAGGGATGACAGCAATTTCTTTTTCATGAGCCTTTCCTTGTATTAGTTCCGCGCTGTAAGAGCATTGTGTGCAGATGCATATTATCCCAAGCAGTCAATGCCTCACATGACACGCCTCGCATTTTTGAAATGCAATTACGTATTTTCTTCCAGAAAGTTATGAAAACATTTTCTTATTTCAGCGACTTAGGAAGGGATATCCCCATATTTTTGCCAAGATATGGAAATTAAATTACAGAAAGGAAATCAATTTACGTCATTGAAAGGGATTTCACCCCACTGAAAACCCTTTCATTCCCGATATTTTGTTCAATGTGTTAACAAAAGTACTGAGGTGGTTTCCATCTACATCACCCCCTTAAATAAAAAGGCACCGGAGCGGACTCCGGTGCCTTTTTGCAAGAAATGACGGCTGGATCACATTACGACTGGCGCAGCAATTGATCCTTGAGATTGGGCGGGACTCCCCTGATGGTCAGGGTGTCGGTCTGGGGATCGTAAAAGACCCGGCTGTTGAGCAACTTCTGCTCGAAGCTCAGAGTCAGGCCGCCACCGGAGCCCACAAACTTGGTCAAGCCCCGCAGGGTGGAACGGTCCGCCGGGAAGCGCTCCTCCAGCTCGTACTCCTGACCGATGAAGCTGTAAAAATCGAGGTCCCCATCACCGGGCAATTCCGCCGACAGCTCCTTGATCTCGATCTCCTCGCCGGCGCTGGCCTGCTCGGTGCAATATTTGAAGACCTGCTTCTTGTAGTCATTGCGTTCGGCCGGTTCGAGTTGGCGGCTGTCGCAGTAATCGTCCACCGCCTGCAGCAACCCCTTGTTCTGGATCTTGGCATCCATGCCCTCCCGGGCCCCCAGCAGATCCATGAAGAAATCCCCCAGCTTGCGACCGACCCGGCCCTTGCTGAAGGTGATATAACGACGCGAATCCCCCTGGGTTTTCCACTCGGTGAGATCGATGCGGGCCACCAGATTGAGTTTGCCGATATCCAGGTACTGGATGTGGCGCAGCTCCAGCGCCTCGCTCACGGTGACGCTCTCCTTGCCTTCCAGCAGGGCGATCATCAGGTAATCCACCCCCACATAGTTGTACTTGGCAATCAGCAACACCCCTTGCTCGTCCAGGGCATGCTCCACCAGCTGCTTGACCAGCATCTGGGTCAGGTTGACGGAAAAGGGGACGAACTCGGTCTGCTCCGCCAGCAGCTGCTCCAGGGCGATGCGAAAGGCGGGGGAAGGCTGCTTGGGGGCGTCTTCCCCCTCCGCCAGCTCGGCGACGGCGGCCTCGGGATCGGCGAAGAAGCCAAAGCCCTTTCCCCCCTTGCCGTTGTAGATGCGATGCAGCTCCGCCATCAGCCCTTGTACCGCCTCGTCGGCAGGCAGGGTCTGGCTGCGGGTATCGGCGTGGGGCTGGCCATCGTTGCCCGCCCGCAGGGAGTGAAGAATGATCTTGTCGATATCGAGACTCATGTCACAAAGCCATAGTGTTAGCCGAAAGGGTGAAGTATTATAAGGCGCTTTGAACCGAGGTGAACCCAAGATTATGCCGATCGTATCAAAGTACAATAACGAGCAGTTTGACGCCCTGATGAACGACCTGATCACCGCCCTGGAGAAACACAAGGCACCGGTGGATCTCAGTCTGATGGTCCTTGGCAACCTGACCACCAACATCATCAACGGCATGGCCCCGGCCCAGCGCCAGGCGATCACCGAGAAGTTCATCCAGGCACTCACCGCCTCGGTGGGCCATCGCCACGATGCGCACTGAGTTTCTTCGCATTCTTTGATGTTTTTCAAGCAGATGGATCATTATGGTCGAAACCGGCAACCCCTATCGCGATAATGTCTCTCGCCTGATCACCTGGGGGCATTGGTTCTCCTTCTTCAACATCATCCTGGCCATGCTGATCTCGACCCGTTACCTGGGCGCCATCAGCTGGCCGTCGACCACGCTCGGCGTGACCTATCTCGTCATCAGCTGGATAGGTCATTTCTCGTTCCTGAGCTTCGTCACCTATCTGCTGACCATCTTCCCCTTGAGCTTCATCCTGCCCAGGGAGAAGCCGCTGCGCTTCATTTCATCCATCATCGCCACCCTGGCTCTGGTGCTGCTGCTTATCGACACCCAGGTGTTCCAGCTGTTCAAGTTCCACTTGAATGGCCAGGTGTGGCAACTGCTGCTGGATCAGGCGCAGACCGAAGAGGGCTCTATCTGGAGCATCATCTTCGTGGCGGTGCCCGCCATCTTCCTGCTGCAACTGCTGCTGTCGGCCTATGTGTGGCGCAAGATCAACAAGCGCAAACGCCGCCAGTACGGCAATCAGGTGGGACTGGCCCTGCTGGTCTGCTTCATCCTGACCCATCTGGTCAACAGCTGGGCGGATGCGACCCTGTATCAACCCATCACCATGCAGCGGGCCAACTTCCCCCTCTCCTACCCCATGACCGCCAGGAGCTTCCTGGCCAAGCATGGCTGGCTCGACCTCGAGCAGTATGAGAAGAAGGCCGAAGATCAGGGAAGCGCTGAGCACCGTCTGCTCTATCCCTTGCGCCCCCTCAGCGTGAGCGCACCCAGCGATCACAAGAACCTGCTGGTGGTGGTGGTCGACTCCCTGCGAGCCGACATGCTCAACAACATCAACATGCCCAATCTGCAACGCTACGCGGACAACCACTTCAATTTCCGCCAGCACATGAGTGGTGGCAATGATGAAGCCATGGGGATGTTCAGCCTCTTCTACGGGCTGCCCGGCCACTATTACGGGGACATCCGGGCCGACAAGCGCCCCCCTGTGCTGTTCGACGAGATGCTGCGTCAGGACTACCAGTTCGGCCTGTTCGGTGCACTGGAAGATGCCAAGCAGTATCGCCAAAGTCTGCTTGCGGGTCTGCGCAAGCAGGTCTTCGTCTCCCGCCAGACCGATGACCGCAGGCTCATCGATGACTGGCAGCAGTGGCTTGGCACGCGCACCGCGGACAGACCCTGGTTCTCTCTGGTCTATCTCTCTAGCCCGGGGGATTATCAGGTGCCAGCCAGCATCAAGGGCCCCTTCCAGCCCGAGTTGACCCGCTTCAACCCGGCCACTGCCTATCGGCCCGAGAACCTGCAGAAGCTGGAGAACCGCTACAAGAACGCGGTCTTCTATACCGATCAACTGCTGGAGCAGATGCTGACCCAACTGCAATTGCAGGGGCTTGATGATCAGACCATCGTCGTGGTCACCTCCAACCACGGTCAGGAGTTCAACGAGACCCAGAGCAACAGCTGGGGCTATGGCAGCAATTACTCGACCTATCAGGTGCAGGTCCCCCTGGTGCTGGCCTGGCCTGGTGCCGAACCTGCGCCCCAGGCGCAGGCGAGCAGCCACCTGGATCTGGTACCGACCCTGATGAAGAACATGCTGGGTGTACGCAACCCCTATCGTGACTACAGCACGGGGCGCAACCTGTTCGAAGCCAGTACACGCACCTGGCTGCTGGCGGGGGATCAGAATGACTTCGCCATCTATCAGGGCAACACCATCACCCAGTTCAACAAGCAGGGGGACTTCGAGCTGCTGGACCGTGACACCTATCGCCCCATCAAGCACGGCACCCCGGACATGGGCACCCTGATCCAGGTGATGAACGAGCTCAATCGCTTCTATCGCGCCCCCTGATCTGCGCCAGTCCACCTCCTTGAGCCCGCCCCTATGGCGGGCTTTTTCTTGCCCGCACCACACCCGTCCTCCTGTTTCTCATGGCGTCATTCGCAAACGTATGCCACCACCTTACTGATTTAACTCTCAAAAAATTCAATTCGATCAATATCATAAAAACAAAATGATAATGATTGTCATTTATTGATCTGCTTGACTCCCTCTGCAATAATCCGCGCCCTCAGGCTTAAATGATAATTATTCTCAAATATGAAAATTCGACTTCTTCACTACTGGCCCATGCTGCTGTCCGGTACGGCGCTGGCTGCCAGCGATCCCGCCGGGGTCGACACAACGGACATGCCCCCCGAACTCAAGGGGCGCGAAACCATCGTGGTCAAGGGACAGCGCATCGAGCAGAAGCTCTCCGACGTGTCGGGTTCCATCACCGTCATCACGGAGGAGGATCTGGATCGCCAGGTTGCCACCGAGCTCACCGATGTGTTCAAGAACGAACCCGGCGTCTCGGTGACCGGCTCCGCCGGCCGCCCCCAGAACATCATCATCCGCGGCATGGGCGGCAACCGGGTGCTCATCATCAAGGACGGGGTGCGGGTCAGCGACGGTTTTGGCGCCGACGACCTCAACGACAAGGTGGGCCGCTTCAGCTTCGATCTCGAGGACGTCAAACAGATAGAGGTGGCCAAGGGAGCCGGTTCCTCCCTCCATGGCTCCGATGCCATCGGCGGCACCATCGTCATCAGCACCAAGCAGCCGGAAGATTACCTTCAGGGCCAGGATGCCTATCTCAGCAGCAAGGTGCTGCACGATGGCAGCAGTGACAAGCAGAAGCTGAGCGCCACCGGCGCCGCCCGGATACGGGATACCGAACACCTGCTGCGCCTCTCCGGCTGGCAGGGACATGAGACCGCCAACTACGACGAGAGCCGCATCCCGGCGGTTCTGGATGGCCTCAGCGCCTCCACCAGCTCTCGCATCCAGCTGAACGAACATCATCTGCTGCGCCTCGAACTCGACTACTTCGAGGACAACGCCGAGCGGGATCAGGGGCCGCGCGAAGTGCCCCAGCCCGATGGCAAGTGGCAGGTGCGCCAGTACCACGAGCAGGGCAGCCAACGCACCCAGGGGGGCAAGCTGGCCTGGGAGGCGAGCAACCTCGACACAATACTGGCCGACAGCCTCACCTGGAGTGCCTACGGCAATCACTCGAAAAACACCGCCAACAAGCGCAGCCTGCTGCAAAACGATCTGCTGAGCGGTTATCCGCGCTATCGCAGCGAACGGGAACTCGCCACCTTCACCGAAGACAGGATCGGTACCGAGCTGGATGTGCGCCGGGATCTCGCCACCGGGCATATCTCCCATCAGCTCAGTTACGGCATCGAGCTGGAGCGCACCACCCACGAGCGGCCGGTGGAGAAGCTGAGTCTGGAGGCCGGCATTCCCCAACCCGGCCAGTCCGCCCCCTTCAGCCGCGCCCGTACCGACAGGGCCGGAGTCTGGCTCGGCGACGTGGCCAGCCTGGGCCAGTGGCAGTTCACCCCCACCCTGCGCATGGATCACCAGTGGCTCACGCCGCTGGACGGCAGCCACGACAGCAACCACAGCTGGCACCTCTCCCCGAGCCTGGCCACCAGCTACCGCTTCAACGACCAGTGGCGCAGCTGGCTCAGCTATGCCAACGGGTTCCGAGCGCCTTCCTACGACAAGGTGTACGGCAACATCCCCCACTACTTTGCTCTGCCGCCCTTCGAGATCATCGCCAACACAGGGCTCAAGGAGGAAACCAGCCACAGCATCGAGTGGGGGCTGAGTGGCGAGGGGGACAACTGGAGCATCAAGCCAGCGCTCTTCTACAACCGTTACTACAACTTCATCGACTGGCGCGAGGTGGGGCTGCGCCTGAGCGATGGCGTCATCCTGCGCCAATATCGCAACGTCGCCAAGGCCGAAACCTGGGGGGCCGAACTCGCCGCCAGCTACTGGCTGACCCAGGAGTGGGAGCTCGCCACCAAGCTCGGCTGGGTCGATGGCGAGGACAACAAAGGTGAAGCGCTGCGCACCCTGACGCCCCTCGAGGGCAACACCCGTCTGAGCTATCAGGCCAATGAGTGGAGTCTGGGCATTCAGGCGGACTATGCCGCCGCCATGAACCGGGTGCCCACCTGCGGCAACAGCCTGACCGGCCGCCAGGGGGACTGCCTCGAAAGTGCCGGCTGGCTCAGTTTCGCCCTGACGGCCGACTGGCTGGTCACCGACTCCCTCAAGGTCAACCTCAAGCTCGACAACCTGTTCGACACCCGCTATACCCGCTATCAGGATGTGGCCGGGCTGGAAGCCGGGACCGATGCTTCCCTCTTCACCCAGAGCGGCCGCACCCTGAGTGCCAGCCTGCGCTACACCTTCGTGGGGATCTGATGCACAGCCTATTGATCCTGGCCAGCCTGCTGGCCACGCTGGCCCCCGCCTCTCCCCTGCCTGAGGCAACCCTGGAGGCCGCGCCCCTCATCCCCGAGCGCCCGCAACTGATGAAGGGGGAGATAGCCCGTCTCGATCCCTATGGTGGCTGGCGTGACGACAGCCGCCAGGATCCCGCCCTCCTGACGCTGCTGCGCGAGCAGAACCGCTGGACCGAGCAGCAGCTCGCCGGCCAGGCGCCACTGGTGCAGCGCCTGCAGACGGAGTGGCAGGGCCGGGAGCGGGGCGAACCAGTGCCGGACGACTGGCTGAGCCAGGCTGGCAGCCAGTGGCGCATGGAGGCGGACGGCAGCCTGTGGCAACGCAGCGACGCCAATGACGCTCCCCGAAAGCGGCTGGCTCCCCGCCAACCTGCCGAGGGGTATTACGAGCTCGCCGCCTGGGCCCTGCACCCGGACGGGCAACTGCTTGCCCTGGCCGAAGACCGCAGGGGAGATCGGGACTACCGCATCACCCTGCTGGATCTGGCGAGTGGCGAGACACTGGCCTCTTTGCCTCACCGCGCCGGCGATCTGCTCTGGAGTCTGGATGGCAAGACCCTCTACACCCTCGCCAACGAGCGCCAGACCCTGCGCCCCTGGCAACTGCTGGCCTGGCAGGATGGCAAGGAGACCCTGGTGTATGAGGAGCGCGATCCCGCCTGGCTGCTCGGCCTCTATCACACCACGGATCGCCGCCACCTGGTGCTGCAAAGCAACAACCACGACAGCTCCGAGCAATACCTGCTGGACGCGGGTCGGGCCGACCTGCTCAAGGGGCGCGAGCGCGGCCTCGAGTACTACCTGGATACCCAGGGGGACAGGGTGCTGCTCAAGAGCAACCGGGACGGCGCCCTCGGCCTCTATCAGGTGGCCGACTTGAGCCTGGTGGCGAAGGGAGAGTGGCAACGGCTCTGGTCCGGCGAGGGCCGGGAACTCGAGAAGTGGCGCCTCTTTGCCCGGCACACCGTGCTGCAATACCGCAAGGAAGGGGATGACTGGCTCGATGTGCTGGATGCCAAGGGTGCGTTGACCCACAGCCTGCCGCTCACCGATGGCGCAGGCACGGCCTGGATCCAGGGCAGCCAGCAACCGGCCAGCGACAAGGTGCTCATTCGCCGCCAGGGGATGGCCGAGCCACCTCACCAGCGCTGGCTGGATCTCGCCTCCGGCGCCTGGGAGGGGACACCCGAGAGCAGGGACACCTCCCCCTATCAGAGCGAGCGACGCTGGATCGCGGGCAAGGATGGGGTCAAGGTGCCTGTCTCCCTGGTCTGGCGCAAGGGCATTACCCACCCCAGGGCACTGCTGCTCTACGGCTATGGGGCCTACGGCACCCCCATGCGTCCCTACTACCAGCCCCGGGTGCTGAGCCTGCTGGATCGCGGCTTTGTCTACGCCATCGCCCATGTGCGCGGGGGCGGTTTGCTCGGCGAACCCTGGTACCGGGAGGGTCGTGGCCGTGACAAACAGCACAGCGTGGATGATTTTCTCGCCGTGGCCGATGCCCTGGCACGGGATCCCGCCATCGATCCCGCCCGGCTGTTTGCCATGGGCGGCAGCGCCGGCGGCCTGCTGGTGGCAGCGGCACTCAACTAGGCGCCCACCCGTTTCGCCGGGGCCGTGCTGCAAGTTCCCTTCGTCGACCTGCTGGGCACCATGCAGGATCCCGAGCTACCCCTCACCCGGCAGGAGTACGCCGAGTGGGGCAATCCGGCCATCCCGGGTGACTATGCCGCGATGCGCCGCCTAAGCCCCTACGACAACCTGCACAAGGCCCCTTATCCCCCCGTCTATGTGACGGGCGGCCTGCACGACAGTCAGGTGCCCTACTGGGAACCCCTCAAGTGGATAGCCCGCCTGCGATCCCATAGCACGGGAACAGGCCCCTATCTGCTGCGCACCGAACTCGACGGCGGCCATCTGGGCGCCCCCCGAACGGCGGCGCTGCGTGCGGCGCAGGAGTTTGCCTTCCTGCTCACCCTGGCGGGCGTCAATCACTGACACCTTGCCCTCTTTTTCTGGAGTGAACCATGAAACCCTCTTCTCTGGCCCTCTGGCTGGTGGCAACCCTGATCTCATCACCGCTGCTGGCGGCCGATCTGCAGTTTGTCGATGAACCACCCCTGACCACGACGCCGAAGCGCTGGCTCGAGCAGCGCCTCGGTGTGCTCCTCGCCCCCGATTACGACAGGGCCAGCCTGCTCGGCCACCATTACAGCTTTCGCCAGCTGGTGAACGGCCTGCCGGTGGCCGCCACCCAGGCCGCAGTCAGTGTCGACGGGGACGGCCGCCCCTGGCGCCTCTACCACAACCTGCGCCCCTTGCAGAGCACAGCGCCCGGCTGCGATGCCAGCGGCACCCTGGATCCCCTGCTCGCCACCCTGCGCACCGACGGCAACCAGATAGAGACGCTGGGGCCGGTTGAAGCCTGGTACTGGCGAGACGGTGATACCCTGGTGCCTGCCCTGCGCCAGCGGGTGCGCGAGCACAAGGCAGGCAATGCCAAGGCCAGCCAGGTGCAGCTGTTTGCCCGTTGCGACGGGGAGCAGGAGCTTGGCCGTCTCGGGGATCAGGCAACTACCCACCCTCTGCATGTCGCCGACGCTGGCGATATGCAGGTTCAGGCCAGGGTGTTCGACCCCGATCCCCGCACCCGCCTGCAGGACGCCAGCCTGGTCTGGCACGACACGCTGGTGCTGGCAGAGGCCGCCTATCAGGATCCGGTTCCCCTGCCGGTGAGCCTGCAAGCCGGGCAGTATCGCCTGAGCGGCCCCCATGCCAGGGTGGTGGATGCCATGGCCCCCGAATCGGCCCCCTACAGCAGCAGTGACGTGCAGGGTTTTCGCCTGACCCGGGACGATCGCGGCTTTGCGGACATCAACGCCTACTACCATCTGGATCTCGCCCAGCGCCACCTCAAGGCGCTCGGCTTCACCGATCTCATCCCCGGGGCACTCGGCATCGACACGGACGCGGGCTATCAGGACAACTCCCTCTACGATCCGTTCGAACGCAGGCTGGAGCTGGGTCGCAGCGGCGTGCCCGATGCCGAGGATCCCATGGTCATCTGGCACGAGTTCGGCCACGGGGTGCAGCACCACATCCTGCCGGATCTCGGGGAAGAGGGATACTGGGGGGCCATTGGCGAGGGCTTTGGCGACTACCTGGCCGCCAGTCATCGCCAGCGCAGCGAAGCCGGTCGCCAGTTCGAACCCGCCATGGTGTTCAACTGGGATGCCCGCTTCACCGACCGCACCCCGCGCCAGCTCGACGATCTGCGCGCCCGCTACCATCCGGACTACCGCTACCCCGCCCACCGCACCATCAACGGCAGCAACGGGGATCAGCTCTGGGGCACCCCGCTGTTCCAGGCCCTGCTGACGGCGGTGGCCGAGCACGGCGAGGCGGCTAGGGACGAGTTTGATCGCGTCATCATCGAATCCCACTTCGGCCTGGGGCCGGCCATTCGCATGCCGCAACTGGCCCGGATCACCGTGGATACCGCCGCCCGTCTCTACCCGACGCGAGCCTATGCCCGTCTGCTTGAGCAGGCATTTCGTCAGCACGGGCTGCTGCAAGCTCCCGTCTATATCGCCCTCGCCGAGGGGAGCGCCATCCCGCTGGGGCAGCGCCAGTCGGTGCAGCTGACCCTCAGCAACCCGGGCAAAGGGGAAGTGACCCTCAACGAGCTGGCCCTCACCCTGCCAACCGGGTTGCAGGCCGATCCTGACAACTGGCAACCAGCAACCCTGGCCGCCGGTGCCAGCATGACCACCACCCTGCGCCTGCTGGCCCAGAGCCCGCTCGCCTGCGGCGACGAGGCGAGCCTCTCGGTGAATCTCGCCATGAGCGGTACCAGCCCCACCGAGCGCCAGTGGCAGCAATCCCTGACCCTGCCCATCGGCACCCCCGTCATCAGCCGGGCCAGTGGTCGGTCACAGCGACTGAACGATGCCCAGAGCGAGGAGGTGCGCGGCTTGAGCGAAACCAGCCTACTGCTGGAGAAGAGCGATGCCCGTGTGAGCGACAGGCTGCAACTGAGCCTGGATCTGCAGCACGAGGCGCTGGATGAGCTGGAGATCTGGCTCAGCTCCCCCGCCGGCACCCGGGTCCAGATCTGGGACAAGGGTTACAGCCCCCTGCCGAGCCTGAAAGGGGTCTTCCCCACCGAGTTGCAGTCCCTGCAACCCTTCAGCGCCTTCGAAGGAGAACCCCTGGCCGGTCGCTGGACCCTGGAGGTGGTGGACAGCAAACCGGGCAATCAGGGTTTCCTGAACGGGTGGAGCATCAGCCAGCGTACCGGCGCCCAGTGCGGCAACACCGTGCCCGTGCCGGATGACGGCATCATCCGCTTCGATACCTCGGACAGCAGTGGCGGGGGGACCTTCTCCCTGCTCTGGCTGCTGCCGCTGGCCCTGTGGCGCCGTCTGCGTCGCCTCTGACTCTCCCTATATAAAGAAGAGAGGGGCCAAGGCCCCTCCAAGGACACACCATGACCATGAGAATGACCCCGATCGTCTGCCTGCTGGCCCCCCTGCTCAGCGCCTGTGGCGGCGGTTCGGACGAGGCTCCCCTGACCGCGCCGGACTACCGCCTGACGGTCAGCCTGCCCGCTGCGGGCACCCTGTGCATCAACCTGAACCAGAACGACGACTGCGAAGCCAATGAGCCCGCCGTCAGCGGCGAGGCCGGTGCCCACACTCTGACCCGGCGCCACCCTGATCTGCTCACCACTCCCCTGCTGTTCATTCCGGCGGATCCCGCCGCCCTGCCCCTGGCCCACCCGGCGGCGCGTCAGGACAACCAGCACCTCACCCCCAGCCCCCTCAGCACCCTGCTGCAGACGCGTATCTCGGACGGGCTGCCACCGGCTCAGGCCCTGACGGACGTGCTGTTCGCCCTGGCGCCCCTTCACCCCGGCCCAGATCTGGCGGCCCTAGCGCAGCTGGGCGACTTCAACCGCGCCCTCGCCGAGCTGGCCCTCGCCGCCTTCGATGACGAGGCCACCCTGCCCGCCAGCGAACGCCGTCAGCAGATCTGGCAAGGCCTTGTCACCCTGCTGCCCGAGCTCGCCCGGCACTTTGCCGCCAGCCCCGAGCTACTGAGCCAGCAGGCCAGACTCGCCGCCGTGCTGATGCAGCAGCAACCCCGGGCGTTGGTGACCGCCAGCGGCGTCACCACCTACACGGACGGGGTGGATTATCTGCTCGACCAGGAGCCTGCGGATCACCCGGGCCAGGAGGCGAGCCTGGACCAGGCGCCCCTGCGCTATCGCAAGCTGGATGGCAAGGGGCAGCCCCTGGCGGACAACGCCCCCAACTGGGAGTGCGTGGAGGATCTCAATACCGGCCTCGTCTGGGAGAAGAAGCTGGCGGATCCGGACAGTCCGAGGGATCTGCACCGCACCTTCGCCTGGGAGTTCGACGAATATCACCCGACCCAGGAGGAGCGGGATTACGCCTGCCCCGAAGGGGAGGCCATCTGCACCACGGAGCAGTACCGTCAGTGGCTCAATGCACAGCAACTGTGCGGCATCACCCACTGGCGCCTGCCCCACGCCCGTGAGCTGATGAGTTTGCAGCACTACGGCTCCCTCGCCCGCCAGGATGGCCAGCTCGTCACCCTGGATGTGCGCTACTTCCCCGATGTCGGCACCGGACTCAATGGCTTCGATGGCTATTACTGGAGCCAGACCCTGACCCCGTCCCGCCGGCTGGAGAGCGCGCCTCTGAGCGCCATCGCCCACATCTTCCTCGGCGAGGACGCCGGTGCCGACTATCCCACCCCAGTTCAAAACAGCAATGACGCCAACGGTCTGCAACTGCGCCTGGTGGCCGAGGTAACCCGATGAACAAGTATCTTCTGACCCTGCTGCTCACCCTGTGCAGCCCCCTGGCACTGGCCATCGCCATCTGCGACGACGCCCTACCCCGTACCAGCCCCACCGCCCGTTTCCAGGATCACGGCAACGGCACCGTCACCGACAGGGGCACCGGTCTGACCTGGATGCGCTGCCAGCTCGGCCAGACCTGGCGCAACCAGAGCTGCGAGGGGGAACCCACCCGCCTCTACTGGCAACAGGCACTGCAGACGGCGGAACGGATCCGTACCGAACCGAGCCATGCCCTGTATGGCTTTGGTGGTCATCACGACTGGCGCCTGCCCACCATCAAGGAGCTCGCCAGCATTCTGGAGTCCGCCTGTTACAAACCGGCATTGAACGAAACCATCTTCCCCCGCGCCATGGCCGGGGATGGCAAGGAGGTGAATGACGGCTATGTCTATCTCTGGTCTTCTACCCCGGTGCCGGCCCTTCAGGGCGTCGCCTACCTGGACATCACCAGCGGCTCCGTCGCCCAGCGCGCCCCCCGCTCTTGGGCGAAACAGGTTCTGCTGGTGAGGTGACAGCCTGACCATGGGGGCCACCCGGCCCCCTGCTTGACACGAGGCAAGAAGCGCCAGGGTGACCCTGGCCGTCAAAAAAGCATCAAATTGCGTCATGTGATGCCTGTTCAGAGCGGTTTTGCACGCCGCAGCGCTGGCATGAAACCGGCAGAGCGGTTAGTCTAGCGGCGTTGAACCAATCCCAAGAGGTACAGATGAAAACCGTGTTGCGTTTTAGCCTGCTGGGCGCCTTGTTATTGGGTGGCCATGCCTTCGCCGCCGAACCGAAAAAATTTGATATCAGCATGTTCCCCGCCGCCGAAGTGAACCAGGAACGTGTCGTGATCCGTCTGCCGGAAGTCGAGAACGAAGCCGACATGATGGTCGAACTGCAAGTCGGCAAGAAGATGCTGGTCGACTGCAACCTGCCCCGCTTCGCGGGCAATCTGGAACAGCACAGCGTCAAGGGCTGGGGTTACAACTACCTGACCCTGGGCCAAGTCACCGGCCCCGTCAGCACCCTGATGGCCTGCCCAGACGGCCAGAAGAAGGAGAGTTTCGTCCAGATCTACGGTCAGGGCTTCTTCGTGAACTACAACTCCAAGCTGCCCTTCGTCATCTATGTGCCCCAGGAGTACGAGGTGCGCTATCGTCTGTGGCGTGCCGACAACCTGGCACAGCCAGCCATGATTGAGTGAGTGCCGCGCACTCGGGTTCAGCTCAGTCATGATGATAAAAAGGCGCCATACGGCGCCTTATTTTTAGCTTCCGAGCCCGTTCTTGAGCGGTTTTTCCTGTACAAAATCTGACATAACTCCACTATTTTTCAGGCTTTTTTGTGCAGCGCACCGCAAAATGCCCCCTCGGGATGCGACAAACCCTGTTCGATAAAAGATATTTATTAACATAGTAAGAAAATTGATTTTGCACTCTGCGACGGCCTGATGATACTTGCCCGCAAAGGTCAAACTAACCAGAACAAGAGCACTATGAGCTTCGAATCAGACAAGCGTTTCAACGACTTCAAACATTTTCCCCGTGGCCTGCGTCGCAGTGGCGAATTCACCGTGGCCGAAGCGGACAGTCTGGAAAAATATGGCACCGTGATGCTGGCGCTCTATCAGGGCAACCTGGCCCCGCGCGATGACGTAGAAAGTGCCTTTATCGAACAGGTCAAATCCGGCGCAGCCGGCAACAACCCCCACGCCAAGGTGTGGTTCAAATACCTGAAGGTGATTGGTCCCAAGCGCGTGCACCGTCTGTGCACCGTCGCAGGCGGCGCCAATGAAGATGCGGGTGGCAGCTTTGAAGGCGGCGGTGGCGGCAGCGACGAGTCCCTCGATTAATGGATACCGAGCTGCTTCGGACCTTCATCGAGGTCAGCAAGACCCGGCACTTTGGCCGGGCGGCTGAAAATCTCTACCTGACCCAGTCGGCGGTGAGCTTCCGGATCCGCCAGCTCGAGCAGCAACTCGGGGTCAGCCTGTTTGCCCGTCATCGCAACAACATCCGCCTGACTGCCTCCGGTGAGCGTCTGCTGCCCTACGCAGACGCCATTCTGCATACTTTGGGGCGCGCCAAGCAGGACGTGGCCCTCTCCCCCGGTTTCAGCCAGCAGCTTGCCATCGGCGCCCCCGCCGTCTTCTGGGAGCTCGACTTCAACGACTGGCTCAACCATGTCTATGCCCTGGCCCCCGGCCTCGCGGTGCGCCTCGAAACGGCCTCCCGCGAGCACCTCTGTCGCCAGTTGCTGGAGCGCTCCCTCGATCTGGCCCTGCTCTCCGAGCCGACCAAGATCGACGAGATTGCCCTGCACCCCATCGGCGAGCTGGTATTCGAACTGGTGAGCCGGGAGCCAGCCGCAAACGCCGACAGCCTGATGCAGATGCCCCACATTCATCTCGACTGGGGCACCAGCTTCGAACCGCCATCGAGCCGGTTGCAGAGCCTGCAGAAGACCCCCGTGCTGCATTCGAGCTCCGCCAGCATGGCCCTGCAATTCGTGCTGGCCAACGGCGGCGCCGCCTACCTGCCAAGGCGCATGGTGAGCCCCTTCCTGGAGCAGGGGCAGCTTCATCTGGTGGAAGGGGGCCAATCCCTGAGCCGCCCGCTCTACCTCGCCTATCTGGAGAAATCCGACCGCCGGGAGCTGATCGATCAGCTGCTGACCCTGCCGCTGGGCTGGCATGACGCCGACTTGCGTCAACCGCCTGCCGAATGAAACAGGGCGATTTCACGCCCAGACCTGTGTTTTCATCTGCCGTGGTTATCGGTGCAGCACAAACAACATGAAAAAGGGGCCATCAGGCCCCTTTTGTATGGATGTCTTTGTGCATCAGCCGTGATGGCGACGGTCGTTGGCCTGGGCCAGCAGGGTGCGGCTCTCGCGCAGGAACTCCTCCGCCCGCTCGCCGAAGAAGCCGGAGACCTGGCTGAAGGCCTCGATGAAGCCCTCCCTGTCCCCCCGCTCCAGCAGACCCAGCGCCTCGCCGAAGTTCTGGTAATAGCGGCGGATCATCGCCAGATTCTGCGGCGACGACAGAATGATGTCGGCATAGAGGTGGGGATCCTGGGCGAACAGCCGTCCCACCATGGCCAGCTCCAGCCGGTAGATGGGAGAGCTTAAGGCAAGCAGGCGGTCGATGTTGGCCTGCTCCCGGGAGAGGTGCCAGCCGTAGGCGAAGGTAGCAAAGTGGCGCAGCGCCTGAATGAAGGTCATCGCCTCGTCGTGGGCCCTGGCCTCCACCTGCTGCAAACGCGCCCCCCAGATGGTCATCTGCTCCAACAGCCACTGACTGGCGGCGGGCTCGCGCCCCTGACAGCAGACGATCACCTGCTTGGCGAGGCTCGCCACGTCCGGCCCGAACATGGGGTGCAGCCCCAGCACCGGCCCCTGGTGTACCGCCAGCATATGGGCAAGCGGTTCACTCTTGACGCTGGTCACGTCCACCAGCAGGCAGTCCGCCGGCAGGTTGCCGAGCCGGTCGATCACCTGGCAGGTGACGTCGATGGGCACCGCCACCATCACCAGCCCGGCGCCGTGCAGGATCTCGTCGGCGCGTGGCCAATCGGCCTGACCCAGGGTTTCGACCCGGTAGCCCGAGAGGCTGAACAGGTTGCCGAACAGGCGGCCAAGCTGCCCCTGGCCACCGATGATCACCACCTTGCCGAGCTCAGGCTTCATGCACTTGAAGTGGTGCTCCTTGTCGCTGGCGGACTCCAGAATATAGGACTCGCGCATCACCCGGCGCAGCACATCCTCGATAAGGTCCCCCGGCACCCCCAGTGCCTCGGCCTCGGCGCGGCGGCGGGCCAGCATGCTCGCCTCCCGATCCGGCGCGTAGATGGGCAGGCCGTGCCGGCTCTTCACTTCCCCCACTTCCCCCACCAGGGCGAGACGGGCAGCCAGCAGATCAATCAGCTGCTTGTCCACCGCATCTATCTTGTCCCTGAGGGCATTCAACTCTTCCGCCATGTCCAGTCCCTGCTGGCGCCGCCCGCAGCGACGCCCTGTCATTCAAGAGGCAACAAGGTATCACTGCGTGGGCAGTGATACCTCGATGGTTCAATCAGTTACAACAAGATACCACGGCTTATGCCGATGTTCTGGCCAAAAGTGGTGCCGCCAGCTGGCTGTGGCAGCGGGCCAGCAGCGCATCCGTGGTCTCCCAGTCGATGCAGGCATCGGTGATGGAGACGCCGTAGCGCATCTCGCACTTGGGCTGCTCGCTGGACTGGTTGCCTTCGAACAGGTTGGATTCGAGCATCACCCCGATGATGGAGCGGTTGCCCTCCTGGATCTGGTGAATGACGTTGTCGGCCACCTTGGGCTGCAGCCGGTGATCCTTGCTGGAGTTGCCGTGGCTGCAATCCACCACCAGACCGGGCAGCAGGCCCGCCTTCTCCAGCGCCTCTTCCGCCAGCGATACATTGACCGAGTCGTAGTTCGGGTGCTTGCCGCCGCGCAGGATCACGTGACCATCCGGGTTGCCCTGGGTCTGCAGCAGCGCGACCTGACCCTGCTGGTTGATCCCCATGAAGGCATGAGGACTGGAAGCGGCCTGCAGCGCATTGATGGCGGTGCCGAGGTTGCCGTCGGTGCCGTTCTTGAAGCCGACCGGCATGGAGAGGCCGGAGGCCATCTCCCTGTGGGTCTGGGATTCGGTGGTGCGGGCACCGATGGCCGACCAAGAGAAGAGCTCCGCCAGGTATTGCGGGCTGATGGGGTCGAGCGCCTCGGTCGCCAGCGGCAACTCCAGCTCGGCCAGCCAGCAGAGCAGCTCGCGGGCGCGGTGCAGACCCAGCTCCACGTCAAAGGTGCCGTCCAGGTTCGGATCGTTGATAAAGCCCTTCCAGCCGACCGTGGTGCGTGGCTTCTCAAAGTAGACCCGCATGACAATGTAGAGAGAGTCCTGATAGGCGTCATGCAGCGCTTTGAGTCTGGTTGCGAACTCTTTGGCGGCGTCCATGTCGTGGATGGAGCAGGGACCACAGATCACCAGCAAGCGGTGATCGCGACGGTGGATGATGTCGGCGATGGTATTGCGGGCCCCTTGCACGAATGCCAGCGCGCGATCGGAGATGGGCAGTTTCTCCTTGAGCTGGGCAGGCGTGATCATCACTTGTTCGGACTGGATATGGATGTTGTTCAGGGGATCTCTTTGCATCTTCTCATTCTCTCTACTGTTTAAAGCCAAGGGCGCTGACCGTTCATTTTTATTTACACAAGTCAGCGCTTTGTTACGCAACCGCCCCCACCTTACCAAGGAAAAACAAACAATCAAGTGAAACTAGCGTCTTAGCACGCTGATAGATGGATAAATGACCAAGAATGCAGAGTGAAACAACTCAAAAGTAGCGACTCGCGAGGCAAAACCAGCCCCAAATCGTAAACATTAGGTTACACTCATCCATTTCAATATCATCTCTCTGCCCCCTCTCATGGCCCCTTATCCGGCCCCTCATCCCGGCGATGACGCCGGGCACAAAAAAGCGGGGCACCTGGCCCCGCTTGCATTCCCGTGTTGCTCTTCTTTTATTCTTTGCCGTGGGCCTTGATAGCCTCGACCGCCTTGTCGGGGAAGTCGCTGAATACCCCATCCACATCGGCCTGGTAGAGGAAGATGTTGAGCAGGTCGGTGAAGTCTTTCGCATAGGCCGGGATCTGCCCCTCATCCTGACGGAAGGTATAAGGATGCACCTTGAGACCGGCCGCGTGGGCCTCTTTCACCATGCCGGTGAAGACCGGCTTGCCGGGAGTGCCCGGCTCGGTCACCACCATGGGTTTCCAGGGACCGATTCCCTCGGCATAGGTGGCGATGGTCTTCATGGCCCCCGGCTTGAACATCCAGTCGTAGTCATAGGGGGTTGCCTTGCCCTTGGCATCGTAGACCATGGTCTCGTTCCAGTCGGTCTCGGCCATCAGCTGCACCAGCTTGAGATCCATGCCCATGGCGGGCATCAGCTCGCCGTTGATGCGCTTGAGCTCGTTGGCATCGAAACACTGCAGATAGACCTTGTCACTCTTGCTGGTGTAGCCGTACTCCTTGAGCACGTTCAGCACCGCCCTGGAGATGTCCTTGCCTTCGTGGCGAAACAGCCAGGGAGCCTTGATCTCCGGGTAGATACCGATGTGCTTGCCGGTGCTCTTGTTGAGCCCCTGGATCATCTCGATCTCTTCCTGGAAGGTGTGGATCCTGAAGCTGGACTTCCACAACGGGAAGCGCGCCGGATAGACCGGCACCTGCTTGCCGTCCACCAGCTGGAACGGCTCGGTCATGCGCAGGGAGCGCACCTCGTCCAGGGTGAAATCCACCACATAGTAGCGTCCGTCCGGGCGGGCCCGGCCGGGGAAGCGCTCGGCCACGTCCGTGATGCCATCGAGGAAGTGATCGTGCATCACCACCAGCTGATCATCCTTGGTCATCACCAGGTCCTGCTCCAGATAGTCGGCCCCCATGCCATAGGCCAGGGCCTTGGACTCCAGGGTGTGTTCCGGCAGGTAACCGGAGGCGCCACGGTGGGCGATCACGATTTTGCCTTCGTCGGCCGCCAGTGCGGGCAGCGCCAGGGCGACCCCGAGGCCAAGGGCTATCAGGGTACGGTGAGGTTGCTTCATCAAGAGGTCTCGTTGTTATGGTGTGTAGGATGCAGGTAATTGTTATAGCAGGGGTTTATTGCAGTTTGACGGCGGGCGGCAAAGGCCGCCCGCCATGGGTCATCAGCAGGCTTCGGGCAGGGCGTGGTGGTGCTCGAGCAGCCAGGCACCGAGCTGCTGCTGTTCGGACTCCGACAGGCGCAGCCCCAGCTTGCTGCGGCGCCACAGGATGTCCTCCAGGGAGTGAGCCCATTCGCGCGCGATGAGATAGCGTACTTCGGATTCATACAGCCCGGCGCCAAAGTGCTGGCCGCGCTCCTCCTTCAGCCAGAGGCGGGCATGAGCGCCATAGGCTTCGGCGATGCGCAGGGCGCTGCGATCGTCAAGCCAGTCGAATTCCAGCGCAAAGGCTCGCGCCAGTTCACGCACCGAGCAGTCGAACTCGCCACCGGGCAGCCGGCAGGAGGCGGTCCAGTCATCTCCCATCTGGCTGAACCAGGGCTTGAGCTTGTTGCAGGCGGCCTGGGCCAGCTTGCGGTAGGTGGTGAGCTTGCCGCCAAACACCGACAACAGCGGCGCGCCGTCGGATTCACCACTGAGCTCGAGCGTGTAGTCTCGGGTCACCGCCTGGGGTGAATCGGACTCGTCGTCACACAGGGGGCGCACCCCGGCATAGGTCCACACCACGTCTGCCGGGCTTATCTGCCTGGTGAAGTGGGCATTGACCACCTTGCACAGGTAGTTGATCTCGGCATCGCTGATCTTGGCTTCCCGCGGGCTGCCCTTGTGCTCCACGTCCGTGGTGCCGATGAGGGAATAGTCCTGCTGGTAGGGGATGACGAAGACGATACGGTTGTCCTCGTTTTGCAGGATGTAAGCCTCTTCGCGCTCATGGATGCGCGGCACTATCATGTGGCTCCCCTTGATGAGGCGAATGCCGCGGGGGGATTTCTCGCTCAGGCTCTCGTCATAGAAGGTCTTGACCCAGGGGCCCGCCGCATTGACCAGACCACGGCAGCTGACGGTGAACTGCTCGCCCCCTTCCCGCTCCAGCGTCAGGGTCCAGTGCTTGGATCCGCGCACCGCCTTGACGCAGCGGGTACGGGTCTGCACATCGGCGCCCTTGTCCCGCGCCAGCATGGCATTGAGCACCACCAGCCGGGCGTCGTCGACCCAGGCGTCCGAGTATTCAAAGCCCTTGTTGATACCGCTCTTGAGACCGTCCTGCGGCAGGAAGCGCAGGCCGCAACTCCCCTTGAGCTTGTCCCGCTTGGCCAGGTTGTCATAAAGGAAGAGACCGGCTCGGATCATCCAGGCCGGACGCAGGTGCGGGCGATGGGGCAGACGAAAACGCATGGGACGGGCGATGTGGGGAGCCATACCGAGCAGGACCTCCCGCTCCGCCAGCGCCTCTTTCACCAGCCGGAATTCGTAATGTTCGAGATAGCGCAGGCCGCCGTGGATCAGCTTGCTGGAGTTGGACGAGGTGGCAGAGGCGAGATCGCTCGCCTCGAACAGCGCCACCTTCAGCCCCCGCCCCGCCGCATCTGCCGCGATGCCGACCCCGTTGATGCCGCCGCCGACGACGACCAGATCATAATGTTCGCTCATGTTCACCTACTTTCTTATTTTGTGTTTGCCATGACAGCAATGTTTGATTTCGCTCATATTAGAACATGAAAAACCAATAAACGAACATTTCGTGAGAGAAATGTGATCGCGATTGTTTTCACAATGCTAAAAATGCTGCCAGTCGGTGACGGCCTAGCCAGGCTAAGGTCTGCCGGAAACAGCCATTTCGGGCAGGGAGGAGAACAAAGAGTCCCGGATGGGGGCGCCCATGGGGCAAGGTGATGAACGCGATGGCGTGAATCCCTCGCAGGCGCCTGGCGTCGGTGCAAACCGGGTGCCCGAGTGCGGGGACAACATCAGGGGTCAAAGAAGGTGTGTCAGCGCCAGGAACTGGCCGCTTAGGCGCCGCAAGGGAGACGCCGCAGGCCGGGAGGGGGCAGAAAAAAAAGCGGCCGCCCCGAGGCGGCCTGATGCCTGTACGGGGAAGCTCAGCAGATATGGCAGGCGATCTGATGCTGGGACATCAGTCGCATCAGCTTCTCCGGCGGCTCCTGATCCGTGAACAGGGCGTGGATCTGGTTGAGGTTGCCGAGGTTGACCATGGCGTTGCGGCCAAACTTGGTGTGGTCGGCGGCAAGGAACACCTGGCGGGAGTGGGCGATGATGGCCTGGGCGATCTTCACCTCGTGATAGTCGAAATCGAGCAGGGAGCCGTCGCTGTCGATGCCCGAGATGCCGATGACGCCGTAGTCCATGCGAAACTGGCCGATGAAGTCGCGGGTCGCCTCCCCGACGATGCCGCCATCCCGGTTGCGAATTTCACCGCCGGCGATGATGACGGTGAAGTCATCCTTGGCGGTCAGGATGCTGGCGACGTTCAGGTTGTTGGTGACCACGCGCAGCTCCCGGTGGTCGAGCAGGGCCCGGGCGATGGCCTCGGTGGTGGTGCCGATGTCGATAAAGAGCGACGAGCCGTCGGGGATGTTGGCAGCCACTTCCCGGGCGATGCGCTCCTTCTCCTTGAGCTGCATCACCTTGCGGGCACTGTAGGCGGTGTTGACGGTGCTCGAATGCAGTGAGGCCCCGCCGTGATGGCGCCGGATCTTGTTCTGTTCGGCGAGATCGTTGAGATCCCGGCGAATGGTCTGGGGGCTGACGTCAAAATGGGTCACCAGATCGTCGGTCGAGACGAAACCCTGCCGGGTCAGGACGTCCAGGATCTCCAGATGTCGTTGGGTTTGCTTCACGCTTGCACTCCGCAGATGAGACGAAAAAAGGCCCCGGCAGGTGCGGGGCCTTTGGCAGTGTACCTGATCCCTTTTCCAATCGATAAGGTCAGGATCACGTTTTATGCCTTATGGGCAGCCGCCTTGGCGGCAATCGACTCGTTCTCGTGCTTGAGGGTCATGGCCAGCAGGATGATGGAGAGCACGCAGGAGACGGTGAGAACCATGAAGCCGCCGTCCCAGCCGAAGTGGTCAACGGTGTAGCCCAGCATGGCGTTGGCCGCGACCGCGCCACCCAGATAACCGAACAGGCCGGTGAAGCCCGCCGCGGTACCGGCCGCCTTCTTGGGCGCCAGCTCCAGGGCGTAGAGGCCGATCAGCATGACGGGGCCATAGATGAGGAAGCCGATGGCGACCAGGGCCATCATGTCGATGGTCGGGTTGCCCGCCGGGTTGAACCAGTAGACCAACACGGAGAGGGTCACCAGCACCATGAACAGGATGCCTGCCGGGGCGCGGCGGCCGTTGAACATCTTGTCGGAGATCCAGCCGCACAGCAGGGTGCCCGGGATCCCCGCCCACTCATAGAGGAAGTAGGCCCAGGAGGAGTGATCCACGCTGAAGTCCTTGGCCTCTTTCAGATAGGTGGGCGCCCAGTCCAGCACGCCGTAACGGATGAGGTAGACGAAGGCGTTGGCGATGGCGATGTACCAGAGCAGCTTGTTGTGCAGCACGTACTTCATGAAGATCTCCTTGGCGGAGAACTCCTGCTCGTGGCTTTCGTTGTAATCCTTCGGGTAGTCGTTCTTGTACTCCTCGATGGGAGGCAGACCGACCGACTGCGGGGTATCGCGCATCACGAAGAAGGCGATCACCGCGATGGCCGCCGCCGCCGCCGCAGGCACATAGAAGGCGCTGCGCCAGTCGTTGAACCAGCCCATGCCGAGGATGAACAGGGGGCCTATCATGCCGCCGCCCACGTTGTGGGCCACGTTCCAGACCGAGACGATCTCACCCCGCTCCTTCTGCGACCACCAGTGCACCATGGTACGGCCGCAGGGGGGCCAGCCCATGCCCTGTGCCCAGCCGTTCAGGAACAGGAGCACGAACATGATGCCAATGCTGGAGGTAGCCCAATGCATGGTCCCCATCATGAACATGATGCCTGCCGAGAGCAGCAGACCGGCGGAGAGGAAGTAGCGCGCGTTGGATCTGTCCGACACGTTCCCCATCAGGAATTTGGAGAGACCGTAGGCGATGGAGACGCCGGAGAGGGCCAGACCCAGATCCCCGCGGGAGAAGCCCTGCTCGATGAGGTAGGGCATCGCCAGACTGAAGTTTTTCCGTACCAGGTAGTAACCCGCATACCCGAAGAAGATCCCGAAGAACACCTGCCAACGCATGCGTTTGTAGAAGGGATCCACCTTGTCGGCCGGCAGCCGGTCGATATGGGGTGCAGGCCTGAAGAGACTAAGCATGTTCTGCTTCCTTTTATTGTTGTTCTGGGCGGTTGAGGACGCCCCGCTCATGCCGGCGATCAGACGCGTCTTAATTCGCAAGCGAGCCTATTGTGCTCATTTGTGAACATTTAATCTGTGATGAGCGCTAAATTATTGCAGTTTTATTACAAAAATTGTGACGCAGTGAGTGAACGCGCATCCAGGGTCAGCCCACGCATGGCGTGGCTTTTGGCTACTCACTAAGGAGTAATATGGCCGACAACTGTTGCTTTTCGTCACATTTTCTTAGCAATGAATGGGATCTTGCCCACATTTCCGGTGGCGGGGGTATGGTGAATTGACGCAGAAGGTTTATTTTCTCTCTCGTCCAAGAACGAGCGCAAACGAGCATAACGTTTGCGCAAGCTCAAAAAACAAGAAGAAACGTTTTCGGGCGCAATGAATGGGAATGAAAGATAACAAAACGGAACATCAAACCTACTGTGGGTGGATATAAGGAATAACAACTATGAGCATACAAAGACCCAATACCCTGCTTGGCGAGTGCCTCGCCGAGTTTATCGGCACCGGCCTGCTGATCTTCTTCGGTGTCGGCTGCGTGGCCGCCCTGGTGCTGGCTGGCGCCAACTTCGGGCAATGGGAAATCTCCATTACCTGGGGCCTGGGTGTCGCCATCGCCATCTATGTCAGCGGTGGCATCTCCGGTGCCCACCTCAACCCTGCCGTGACCCTGGCACTGATGACCTTCTGCGGCTTTGACAAGCGCAAGGTGGTGCCCTTCATCATCGCCCAGATAGCCGGGGCATTCGCCTCCGCCGCCCTGGTCTACGCCCTCTACAGCAACCTGTTCACCCAGTGGGAGCTGACCCACAACGTGGTGCGCGGCAGCGTCGAGAGCCTCGGCACCGCAGGCATCTTCTCCACCTACCCCAATGCCCTGCTCTCCAACATGCAGGCTTTCGCGGTCGAGATGGTGATCACCGCCGTCCTGATGCTGGGCATCATGGCACTGGGTGACAACAACAACGGCGCCCCCAAAGGCTTCGCCGCCGCCCTGCTCATCGGCATCCTGATCGCGGTGATCGGCGCCTCCCTCGGCCCCTTGACCGGCTTTGCCATGAACCCGGCCCGTGATTTCGGCCCCAAACTGTTCGCCTTCGTGGCTGGCTGGGGTGACGTGGCCCTGACCGGTGGTCGTGACAACCCCTACTTCTGGGTCCCCATCCTTGGCCCCATCGTCGGCGCCCAGATCGGTACCGCCCTGTATGTGAAAGTGCTGGCTCCCTGCGTCCCGGGCAACCGCGTCGCCACCGAAGAAGCCTCCAAGCTGTCTAACAAAGAAGAGGCCGCCGCCTGAGAGCGGCCCTCCCCAACGTGTAACAACGTGGAAAATAAAAACGTGGAGAACATCATGTCTGCTGAAAAGAAATTTGTCGTTGCGCTGGACCAGGGCACCACCTCCTCCCGTGCCATTGTCTTCGATCAGGACGCCAACATCGTCGCGACCTCCCAGCGCGAATTCACCCAGCACTACCCGAAAGCGGGCTGGGTCGAGCACGACCCCATGGAGATCTGGGCGACCCAGTCCTCCGTCTTCACCGAAGTGCTGGCCAAGAGCGGCCTGCACAGCGAGCAGATCGCCGCCATCGGCATCACCAACCAGCGTGAAACCACCGTCGTCTGGGAAAAGGCCACCGGCAAGCCCATCTACAACGCCATCGTCTGGCAGTGCCGCCGCACCGCGGCCATCTGTGAAGAACTCAAGGCCCGGGGCCTTGAAGAGTACGTTCGCGAAAACACCGGCCTGGTGCTGGATGCCTACTTCTCCGGTACCAAGGTGAAGTGGATCCTGGACAACGTGGAAGGGGCCCGGGAGAAGGCAATGAACGGCGAGCTGCTGTTCGGCACCATCGACACCTGGCTGGTGTGGAAGATGACCAACGGCGAGGTGCACGTCACCGACCCGACCAACGCCTCGCGCACCATGCTCTACAACATCCGCGACCTGAAGTGGGATGAGCGCATGCTGGACGAGCTGGGCATCCCCGCCTCCATGCTGCCGCAAGTCAAACCCTCCTCCGAGGTCTATGGCTACACCACCCGTGGCGGCGGCGCCCGCATCCCCATCGCCGGTATCGCCGGTGACCAGCAGTCCGCCCTGTTCGGCCAGCTCTGCTTCGAAAAAGGGATGGCCAAGAACACCTACGGTACCGGCTGCTTCATGCTGATGAACACCGGCACCGAGCCGGTTCGCTCCAGCAACGGCCTGCTGACCACGGTCGCCATCGGCCCGAAAGGGGAAGTGAATTATGCCCTCGAGGGTGCGGTATTTATGGGTGGCGCCACCATCCAGTGGCTGCGCGATGAGCTCAAGATCATCCACGATGCCCGCGATACCGACTACTTCGCGAGCAAGGTAGGCGACACCAACGGCGTCTACCTGGTGCCGGCCTTCGTGGGCCTGGGCGCCCCCTACTGGGATCCGTATGCTCGCGGCACCATGGTCGGCCTGACCCGTGGCGCCAACCGCAACCACATCATCCGCGCTGCGCTGGAATCCATCGCCTACCAGAGCCGCGACGTACTGGATGCCATGCAGCAGGACTCCGGCATCAAGCTGGCGGCCCTCAAGGTGGACGGCGGCGCCGTGGCCAACGACTTCCTGATGCAGTTCCAGGCTGACATGATGCACACCCCTGTGGTGCGTCCGACCCGCATCGAGACCACCGCCATGGGCGCCGCCTTCCTGGCCGGCCTCGCCGTGGGCTTCTGGAAGAGCTCCGAAGAGCTGGAAGACAAGTTCAGCGTGGACCGCGAGTTCATTCCGCAGATGGACCGCGACGATCGCGCCAAGCGCTACAGCGGCTGGAAGAAGGCGGTGGAACGCTCACGCCGCTGGGCCGAAGAGGAGTGATGGGGTAACCGACGCATCCTTGAGATGAAAAAAGCAAAGAGGCCGACAGCGATGTCGGCCTCTTTATATTGGCGCTCGCAAGCCCCTCGGCCCCCTCCCCTTGAGGAGTGGGAAAAGATGGCCCCTCCCTCTCGTGGAGGGGAAGGGCGGGAGGGGATTGGCCCTGTCGGAACACGCCTAGAGCGCGTGGTTGCCGAGCTGCTCTTTCAGGAAATCGAGCCAGACCCGCAGCCGGATGTCCCGCTGGGCATCGGAGTAGAAGACCGCATGGATGGGGCGCGAAGCGCCGCTGTTGCTGCGGGCCAGCACCTCCACCAGCGCCCCGCTCGCCCTGTCATCCCCTGTCATGAAGTCCGACAGGCAGACGATCCCCTGCCCCGCCAGCGCCAGCTGACGCAAGGTTTCCCCGCTGCTGGCCCGCAGGGTCGGGGTGATGGCGAACCTGTCCCCCTGCTCCTCGCTCAATAGGGGCCAATGATTGAGGTGATCGGGGTGCAAAAAACCGAGCAGCTCGTGGCCAGCCAGCAAGTCAGCCGGCTGGCGCGGGGTACCGCGTGCCTTCAGATAGTCGGGGGAAGCCAGCAGCCGCAGCCGCGAGCGGCCCAGCGGCAGGGCCCGCAGGGAGGAGTCCGTCAGCTCGCCGATGCGAATGGCCATGTCCACCCGCCGCTCCATCAGGTTGATGAAGCCCTCGGAGCTGTGCAGTTGCAGCTCGATGGCGGGGTAGCGGCGGCGAAACTCGCCGATGATGGGCACCAATCTATGCAGGATGAAGGGGGTGGCGGCGTCCACCCGCAATATGCCCTCCGGCTGCTCCCGGCGCATCAGCAGCAACCCTTCCGCCTCGCTCATCTCGGTCAGGATCTTCACCGCCCGCTGATAGAACCAGCTCCCCTCCTCGGTCAGGCTGACCCGGCGGGTGGTGCGGTTGAGGAGCACGGTGGCGAGCTTCTCTTCGAGACGCTTGATGCCGCGGCTCACCACGGAATTATCCATGCCGAGATTCTCCGCCGCCTGGCGAAAGCTGCCCGCCTCCACCACCGCCACAAACAGGGTCAATTCATCGGAATGGGTCTTCATTGTTGTCATCCTGGCAAGAGTAATGGGTCTTTATAGGTGCAATGGCCGGGAGTTGGCAAGACAGGCGTCGCTTCGTATCGTGACGCACCACCTGTTTTATCTGCGCCCTTGCCAGTACAATGCCGCCAACCGGCACCGTATGGCGCCACACTATGACAGGGACGATCCATGACATTCGACAACAGGCTGGCCGCCGCCCATCGGGAGCTGGCCGAGAAGGGCGTGCAAACGCTCAACTACAACCCGCCGATCATCTGGCTGCTGCGAAAGGCGGGGTTCACCATCAGGCCGCCCCACTACGAACGCTTTCTGATCAACGTTCTTGCCCTGGGACTCCCCATCGGCGCTATCTGGGGGGTGTTGATGTGGTGCCTCGGCTGGCAGGATGAGGTGAGCTCGGGGTTTGCCCTGCGCCAGAGCCTGCTGTTTGGCATCGGGCTCGGTCTGCTGATGGGGACCTGGTTCTGGTTTAGGCGCAAGCAGCTCAAGCTGACCCCCTGGGACGCCTTGCCGCACTCCACGATCCGCCCGCAAAAACGCTGACAACCGAAATAATCACCGACAAGGAGAGCCCATGACCAAGGCCCATGAAAAACTGAACTATGTGGAGTTTGCGGCCAGGGATCTTGCCGCCACCAAGGCCTTCTTCACCGCCGCCTTTGGCTGGCAGTTTGCCGACTACGGCCCCGATTATTGCGCCTTCGAGGGAGAAGGGCTGGATGGCGGTTTCTATCGCGCGGATCTCTGCAGCCACACGGAGCAGGGGGGCGCCCTGCTGGTGTTCTACAGCGCCGATATCGAGGCGACCCAGAGCAAGGTAGCCGGCGCAGGGGGCACCATAGTGCGCCCCCTGTTCGACTTCCCCGGTGGCCGCCGCTTTCACTTTGTCGAGCCCAGCGGCAATGAATTTGCGGTCTGGTCCGAACTGGCTGTCTGTCTCTGATAGCGAGGGGCAGACATGCACAGTCTCTCGCTCCCAGTCATATACAAAGCTTACCTTTATCTTTTTTAGCTTTAAATTCACGGATAAAACACCTATTTTATGATCGCGAAGCTGTCAGATTAAGGGAGAATGACCTACTACTATACGGCCAGCGCCTATTTATATTGCCACCAATAAAACAAAATATATTATCTAAATGAACTTCATTGGAAGAATAATATGTCAAAAGCAATTCAAGGATTTGAATACGCAATAAAAGATGCTGAAGAGTTATTGGCTCATTTTGATAGTATCAATGCTAATCCCCCACCTACGAATAGTGAAGTATTAAAACGAGCTGGCCTAGTGATGGCTCTCACAGCATGGGAAACATATGTAGAGGATCGCCTAGTCGAAGAAATGCACAAAAAATTGACTGTTGTACAAGGCAGCTACCTAGGCGATTTTATCCTCAAGAAACTGCATGCAGACTTAAAAACGTTCCATAATCCAAGTTCTGACAAAACCAAACGAATATTTCAAGACTATCTAGGTTTTGATGTTACAGAGGGATGGCGATGGTCTAACTATGAACCAGATAAAGCCAGAACCACTCTAAATCAATGGATTAAAAAACGCGGTGATGCTGCACATCGTTCAAAACCAATAAATTCTGGAATACCATCTGCGCATCTTATAAAACGTGATGAACTTGAAAAGGTGATTCGCTTTATAAAAGATCTCGTTAAGGTCACCGACAATTACGTCAACGTTAAAATTGATCAGCATCATGCCTCCGTACTTGAAAGGCAACACCAGCTATCTGGCTAAATTTTGTAATGAGCATTAATGTAAATAGTACAGTTCCTATTATCATCAGAGACCGGTGTTTATCCGGTCTCCTTATCAACTCCAGTTTATGAGATCTCCCCATTGCTGCACTCACCTCAATAGTGTTTTGCGACTGCTGCCCTGTATCCCCCAGTCTGGGGCGGGCATACTGACTCCCGTCTTAACGAGGAGGTTCAGATGCCATCCCCCCTGATTGTGATTGCCCAGCTTGACGCCAAACCCGAATTCGCAGCCCAGTTTCGCGCTGCCCTCGAGCCGCTGATCGCCGCTACCCTGCAAGAGCCGGGGTGCCTTCGCTACCAGTTGCATCAGAGCCTGGAGAGCCCCCACGGCTGGATGCTGTACGAGGAGTGGGAGAGTGAAGCAGCCCTCAGCGCCCACCAGCAGCAGCCCCATTTTCTCGCCTTCGTGGCCGACCCCCAGGAGTGGTTTGCCAGCAGCCTGGTGCGCCGCTATCACAGGGTCTGAGGCTGCCGGCGCCCTCCCCGCCGGATCTGCACCGCAGGCCCGGCAAACAGACAAAGCATTGAGCGTAGAAACACTAACCTGAGGAATTTGATGATGAAGATGCCCAACCTGGGTCTTGGAACCTTCCGCCTGAAAGATCAGCCCCTTCGCGACTCCCTGCTCCAGGGGCTGGAACTTGGCTACCGCCATATCGATACCGCCCAGATCTATGACAACGAGGCCGAAGTCGGCCAGTTGATGAGCGAGAGTGGCGTGCCCCGCCAGGATATCTACCTGACCACCAAGGTGTGGACCAGCGAGTTCGGTCCGGGCAAGGTGATCCCGAGCCTGGAAGTGAGCCTGGAAAAACTCGGCACCGACTATCTGGATCTGGCGCTCATTCACTGGCCCTCCCCCCTGGATGAGGTGCCGATGGCGGTCTATCTGGAGCAGCTCGCCGAGGCCAAAGCCCGGGGCCTGACCCGGGAGATCGGGGTCTCCAACTTCACCGTGGCCCAGCTTAAACAGGCGGTCGAGATCCTGGGGCCGGGCGCCATCGCCCACCAGCAGGTGGAGATCCACCCCCTGCTGCAAAACCGCAAGGTGGTCGAATTCTGCCAGGCCCACGGTATCGCCATCACCGCCTACATGCCGCTCGCCTATGGCAAGGTGCTCGCCGAGCCGCTGCTGATGGAGATCGGCAAGCGCCACGGCGTCTCGGCGGCCCAGGTGTCGCTGGCCTGGCTGCTGGCCCAGGGCATGACGGTGATCCCGAGTTCCACCAAGCGGGAGAATCTGGCCGCCAACCTGGCCGCGCTGAAGGTACGGCTTAGCAGCGACGAGATGGCGCAGATTGCCACCCTGGATCGGGGTGAGCGCTGCGCCAACCCGGACTTTGCGCCGAATTGGGATTGATCCCCCTCATCCCCAGCCCTTCTCCCGCCAGGGGAGAAGGGAGCAAATAAGGCTCAATGACATTCTTCAGCACCAGCGGGAGGCACAATGCCTCCCGCTTTTTTTGTCCCCAATACCGCGCGTCACTGCCACCCGCGCCGCTGGCCCCCTCCCCTGGAACCTTCCGCTGCCCTTCCCTCTTTATTCCCAGTTCGGTCTGTACGCTTTGCCTCTGCATTCAAACTTGTGCTGCATGGCCGCGCTTGTCCTCGCGGCCTCGGCCACTCCCACTTTCACGGCCCCATTGCTGCTGATTTGGCAAAAGTAATTTGACGTTGCCGTCATTTTTACCAACAAACACCCTCGGCATACTGGCGCCATTCTCCCGTCGGGAGTCCCAATCGAAGGAGTTGTTATGCCACTGGCGTTATTTGCCCTCACTTTAAGTGCCTTTGCTATAGGCACCACCGAATTCGTGATCGTAGGGCTCATCCCCACCATCGCCGAGCAGCTCAATGTCTCGCTCCCCTCGGCGGGCCTCCTGGTCAGCCTCTATGCCCTTGGGGTGGCCATCGGCGCCCCCGTGCTCACGGCGCTCACCGGCAAGCTGCCGCGCAAGTGGCTGCTGGTGGGGCTGATGGCGCTGTTCACCGTCGGCAACCTGCTGGCCTGGCAGGCCCCCGGGTACGAGAGCCTGATTGTGGCCCGCATCCTCACCGGGCTGGCCCACGGGGTCTTCTTCTCGGTAGGCAGCACCATCGCCACGGGTCTCGTGGCCAAAGAGAAGGCGGCCAGCGCCATCGCCATCATGTTCAGCGGCCTCACGGTCGCCCTGGTGACCGGCGTCCCGCTTGGCACCTGGATTGGTCAGGTCTTTGGCTGGCGCGAAACCTTCCTGGTGGTGAGCCTGCTCGGCCTCGTCGCCATGGTGGGCAGCATGCTGCTGGTACCGGGGAACCTGCCGAAGGGGGCCGCCTCCAGCGTTCGCGAGCAGCTCTCGGTGCTCACCAGGAAGCCCTTGCTGCTGGTCTACGCCAAGACGGCGCTCGGTTACGGCGGTGCCTTCACGGCGTTTACCTTCCTCGCCCCCATCCTGCAACAGGTGAGCGGCTTTAGCGCCGGCGCGGTGAGCCTCATTCTGCTGGTGTACGGGGTATCGGTCGCCGTCGGCAATATCTGGGGCGGCAAGCTCGCTGACCGGATGGGCCCGCTGCCTGCGCTGAAGCTGCTGTTTGCCGGGCTCGCCGTGGTGCTGCTGGTGCTCACCTTCACCGCGCCGCACCCGGTGCTGGCGGTACTGACCGTGCTGGTGTGGGGCGCCTTCGCCTTTGGCAACGTACCGGGTCTTCAGGTACTGGTGGTGAAACAGGCCGAGCGCCACACCCCCAATGCCGTGGATGTGGCCTCCGGTCTCAACATCGCCGCCTTCAACGTCGGCATTGCGCTGGGCTCCGTGGTCGGCGGTTTCGTGGTGGAGCACCTCGGCCTGATGCACACCCCCTGGATTGGCGCCCTCATCGTGCTGCTGGCCTACGGCCTCACCCATGTCAGCGAAGCGGGCGAGCGCCGCGCCGCCCTTGCCTGACCCCCGGGCAAGCAAAAGGCCGACACCCTGTGTCGGCCTTTTTCATGGGCAAGATGCGAGACTCAGGGCTCCTTGAGATCCTCATCGGCAGCCCAGCGCGCCTCCAGCCAGAGCAGGTTGACCAGCCCGCAGAGCAAGGCGAACCCCAGCCCCAGCAACCAGGTGAAATACCACATATCGCGTTGATCCTTGTGTTGAAGCGGATTAGTAGAGGCTGTGGCCGTGCTGGCGCACCTGCTCGGCGCTGACCCTGCCGCGCACCACCCGGTATACCCAGAGGGTGTAGCCGATGTTGACCGGCATCAGTACTCCGACGATCCCCAGCATGATAAGCAGGGTGCGCTCGCTGGAGGTGCTGTCCCACAGGGTCAGGCTGCTGGCCGGCTCCAGGGACGAGGGCAGCACGAAGGGGAAGAGCGCGATGGCCACGGTCAGCATCATGGCGGCGCAGGCACCGCCGCTGGCAACGAGCGCCAGCCCGGACTTGCCGAAGCGGCTTGCCAGCGCGCACACCAGGGGCAGCAGGAGCCCGAGCACAGGCACGGCCCAGAGCACCGGATGGGCGACAAAGTTGCCAAGCCAGCCCGCCGGCACCGCCACCACCTCTTTCATCAGCGGAGTGAGGGCGCCGTTGAGATCGCCGATGGCCGTGATGCGATACCCCGCCATCTCTCCAAGCCAGACGCCGCCAAGGGCAAAGAGGGCGCTCGCCAGGGGGCCGAGCCAGAGGGCGAGGCGGGCGCTGCGCGCCGCTATGGCTCCCTGGGTCTTGCACTGCAGGAAGCTGGCACCGTGCAGCAAGAGCAGCGCCAGCGCCGTCCCCATGGCGGTCAACAGCAGCGGCCAGTGGAACGCAAAGGCGCCATAGTGGATGCGAAGGGCCGCATCGAAGCGAAACGGCAGTCCTTGCAGCACCAGGCCAAGGGTGGCACCAAACACCAGGGTCGGCAGCAGACCGCCCACCACCAGGGCGCGGTCCCACCAGCGGCGCCAGACCGGGTCCGGCAGCTTGCTGCGATAGTCAAAGCCCACCGGGCGCAAAAAGAGACCGAACAGCAGGAACATGAAGGGCACGTAAAGCGCCGAGAAGGCGGCGGCATAGACCAGGGGCCAGGCGGCAAACAGGGTGCCGGCACCGGCGATGAGCCACACCTGGTTGCCCTCCCACACCGGCCCCACGCTGTTGAGCAGCACCCGCCGCTCGTCATCCGTCTTGCCGACCACGGGCAGCAGCATGCCGACCCCGAGATCGAAGCCATCCATCACCACGAAGCCGACCAGCAGGAAGAGCACCAGCCCCCACCAGATCACTTTCAGGGTTTCGTAATCCATCAGGCAGGACTCCCGTTTTGCAACACTTCACCTTGATAACGACCCGTCTGCAGGCTGGCAGGCCCTTTGCGGATCACATGACGCAACAAGAACAACTCCACCACCAGCAGACTGCTGTAGATGAGGAAGATGGCGATGAGGCTGAACCAGAGCTGCCCCGGTTGCAGCAGGGAGACGGAGGCCGACACCGGCAGCACGTCGCTGATGGTCCAGGGCTGGCGACCGAACTCCGCCACGAACCAGCCCGCCTCGATGGCAATCCAGGGCAGCGGAATAGACCAGAGCAGGGCCCTGAGCAGCCGCGGGGATTGCACCAGCCTGCCCCGGCACAGCTGCAGGAAGGCGGCGGCAAAGAGCGCCAGCAGCGCCACGCCGATGCCCACCATCAGGCGAAAGCTCCAGAACAGCGGCGCCACCTGGGGGATGGAGTCCTCCACCGCCTTGGCGATGGCCCCCTCGTCCGCCTTGCCAATCTCCTTGGCATAGGGGGTGAGCAAGAGGCCGTAGCCCAGATCGCTGCGGTGGCGCTCGAAGGTGGCTCGCGCCGCCTGGTTGCTGCCGTCTGCCCGCATCGCTTCGAGCGCCTCGTGGGCCAGCATGCCGCTGCGAATGCGCGCCTCGTGCTGCGCTTTCAGATCTTTGAGGCCCGTCACCTGCTCATCCAGGGAGCGGGTGGCGATGATGCCCATCAGATAGGGTATCTTGATGGCCGCGTGGGTGGTCTCGGCACGCTGATCCGGCAGGCCGAACAGGGTGAAAGAAGCCGGGGCGGGCTCCGTCTCCCACTCCGCCTCGATGGCGGCGAGCTTGACCTTCTGCACCTCCCCCGAGCGATAGCCCGACTCGTCCCCGAGCACGATGACCGAGAGGATGGCCGCGAGGCCAAAGCCCGAGGCGATGGCAAAGGATCGCAGGGCGAAGCGCACCTCCATGCCGCGCAGCAGATACCAGCTGCTCACCCCCATCACGAACAGAGAGGCCGCCACATAGCCCGCCGCCACCGTGTGGACGAACTTGACCTGGGCCACCGGGTTGAAGATGACCGCGGCCACATCCACCAGCTCCATGCGCATGGTCATGGGGTTGAACTCGGCGCCGACCGGGTTTTGCATCCAGCCGTTGGCGATGAGGATCCAGAGGGCGGAGAGGTTGGAGCCGAGCGCCACCAGCATGGTCACCAGCAGGTGCTGACCGCGGGAGAGCTTGTCCCAGCCGAAGAAGAAAAGGCCCACCAATGTAGACTCGAGGAAGAAGGCCATCAGCCCCTCCACCGCCAGCGGCGTGCCGAAGATATCGCCGACATAGTGGGAGTAATAGGCCCAGTTGGTCCCGAACTGGAACTCCAGGGTGATCCCGGTGGTCACCCCCATCACGAAGTTGATGCCAAACAGCTTGCCCCAGAAACGGGTGATGTCCTTGTAGATCACCTTGCCGGTCATCACGTAGGCCGACTCGGCGATCACCAGGATCCAGGACAGCCCCAGGGTGAGGGGCACAAACAGAAAGTGGAACATCGCCGTCGCGCCGAACTGTATTCGGGAGAGGCTGACCACATCATCCAGGCTTATCATGCATGACTCTCTATGTTGCATTTAACGGACAGGTTTTCGCCCGCCAAGTACACCATGGTCCATGACACCTATAACAGATGCAGTTATAGTGAAAAACACCTATAACAGTTTGGGCCCACCATGTCCCGCTACGGCCAGTTGGCAGACCAGCTGCAACAGCAGATCACGAGCGGCCTCTGGCAGCCGGGAGAGCGCATCCCCTCCATCCGCCAGAGCTGCAAGACCCACGGCCTCAGCCCCATGACGGTGCTCCAGGCCTATCAGTTGCTCGAAAGCCGGGGCCTCATCCTGGCGCGGCCCCAGTCCGGCTACTACGTCAAGGCCGCGAGCACGGCCCGGCGGGAGAGCCAGCCCCAGCAGGCCCGCTACAGCGGCTCGGTGGACATCAACGATCTGGTGTTCGAAGTGCTGCAGGCGAGCAAGTCACGGGAGCTGGTGCCCCTTGGCATGGCGGTGGCGGACCCGACACTCTTCCCCCACCCCCAACTCGGTCGGGCCCTCGGCAGTTGCATGCGCCGCCTCGACCCCTTCAGCACGGTGGCAGATCTGCCCCCCGGCAACGAGGCACTGCGCCGCGCCATCGCCCGGCGCTATGCCGGCGAGGGGATGGCGGTGGATCCCCAGCAGATCATCATCACCACGGGGGCCATGGAGGCGCTCTCCCTCAGCCTTCAGGTGCTGACCGAGCCCGGGGACTGGGTGGTGGTGGAGTCCCCCACCTTCTACGGCGCCCTGCAGGCCATCGAGCGGCTCAAGCTCAAGGTGGTGGAGATCCCGGTGATCCCCGGGGTGGGCATCGATCTCGCCCTGCTGGAGGAGGCCCTCGCCCAGCGCCCCGTCAAGGCGTGCTGGCTGATGGGCAATGTGCAGCACCCCCTCGGCCACACCATGCCCGATGAGCACAAGCAGGCGCTGATGGCGCTGCTCAACCGCCATCAGGTCCCCCTGGTGGAGGATGACGTCTATGCGGAGCTCTATGTCGGGCGCGAGCGGCCAAGGCCCATCACCCATTGGGATGCGCGGGGAGAGAGCCTGCTGTGCGGCTCCTGGACCAAGTGTCTGGCGCCCGGCTTTCGGGTCGGCTGGGTGGTGGCGAAGCGCCACGCTGAGCGCATCCAGCGGCTGCAACTGATGTCGACGCTCTCGACCAATGTGCCCAGTCAGCTGGCGCTGGCCGACATGCTGCGCCAGGGCGGGGTGGACGCCCACTTTCGCCGCCTGCGCCACACCCTGGCCCAGCGCCAGCAGCAGATGCGGGCAGCCCTGATGCGCCTCTTCCCCGAGGCGCGCATCTCCTCCCCGGACGGGGGCTACTTTCTCTGGCTCGAATTTGACGCCCGCCTCGATGGCCGGGCGCTCTATGCCAGCGCCATCGAGCAGGGGGTCTCCATCGCCCCCGGGGCCCTCTTCTCCAGCCAGGGCCAGCACAACCACTGCCTGCGCCTCAACAGCTCCCATCCCTGGAGCCCGCAGCTGGACGCGGCGCTCAACCAGCTTGCGGGCCTCATCGCCCGGCAACGGGAAACCTGGCAGAGCCCCCCTGACGCCTCACGCGACAAGGGCCCGTAACGGGCCCTTTTGCAAGCGAATGCGCCTTACCTGGCCATGGTCTGTGACTGGGCCTTGAAGCCCAGTCGCTCGTAGAGGGCCCTGGCCCGCTCGTTGAAAGCCATCACCTCCAGGCGCAACTGGCTTGCGCCCCGTGCCTTGCCCCACTGGTCCCCGTGGGCGATCAGCGCCCGGCCGATGCCCCGGGAGCGCTGCCCCTCATCCACCACCACGGTCGTGATGCGGCAGACGGGCAGCTTGCTGAGAAAGGGGACACTCTCGTTGAGGTCGATGCGGGCGGTGAGAAAGCCCGCCACCTCCCCCGCCACCACCGCCACGCAGAAAAGACGCGCCTCGTCGGCAATGGCGCCGAGCAAGAAGGCCCTGTCCTCCGGGGACGGGGGGCAGAACACCTCGGGCACCTGCTCGAAGTGGAGCTGACCTATCTGCCGGTTCAGGGCCAGAATGGCGTCGATATCCTGTTCAGTTGCCTTGCGAATGTCCACCTGATGCTCCTTGCAGTGAGGGTCGCCAGCGAGGAAAGAGGCTTGGCGGTCACCCTTTGGAACCCGCATCTTATCGGCTCGTCACGGCAATCAACAGCCCCCGGCAACGACAAGGCCCCATGACGGGGCCTTGTGGACAATCCTGATGGCAATGCGGGCTCAGCCCGGCGCCCCCAACTGGGCCACCTGGCGCTCTATGCTCCCCTTGAGGTTGTCATCCAGCTTCAAGGCACGCGCCAGCTCGTCCAGATAACCGCGCTCCATGAAGTGATCCACCTCAATGGTGAGCAGGGAGGCGAGGTAAACCTCGGTCGCCAGCTCCATGTCGGTCACTTCTCGCGCCAGGACATGGGGGTCGAGGGGGCGGGAGAGCTCGGCGTCAATCCAGCGGGCCGCATCCCGCGCCCCCTGTTCGGTCAGGTACTCCTGGATCTTCTGGCGCTCGGCGGCATCGATGTGGCCGTCGGCCCGGGCCGCCGCCACCATGGCGCGCACCAGCAGATTGGCGCGGGCATCCAGGGCCTTGCCCTCCAGGGTGTCCAGGGGCTGGGTCGGCTGGGCCGGGGTGGACTGCTGGGTCTGCCAGTCCTGATAGAGCTTGTAGGCCAGCCCCCCGAGAGCTGCCGCCCCCCCCACCGCCGCCACCTTGGTGCCATATTTGCGCATCTTCTTGTTGCCAAGCAGCAGCGCCATGGCCCCGGCGGCCAATCCCCCCTGCGCCATGCCCTTCATCTGGGCCTTGCGCGTGTCACCACCGTCGTTGAGCCAGCCCTTGCCAGCTCCCATCAATTGCTCCAGCATCTGTTTCATGGGGCCTCCTCCCTCGCGTGATGAGTCATGCTGGGCCGCCTGCGCTGAACTCAAGGTGAATGACGGCGCAGGCAAGAGGAGGCGCTGGTTGGATCAGTGCCGGCCCCGCCCGCTGCTATTGTCCCCGGGGGACAGCCAAGGAGTCCCCCCCTTGCCTCGACATAAGGAAGTACCATGAGCGCCCGTGAACTGACCCTGCAATTTCTCGCCGAACCCGCCGACGTCAACTTTGGCGGCAAAGTCCATGGCGGCATGGTGATGAAGTGGATTGACCAGGCCGGCTACGCCTGCGCCGCCGGCTGGTGTGGCGGCTATGCCGTCACCGTCTATGTGGGGGGCATCCGCTTCTTGCGTCCCATCCAGATAGGCCAGCTGGTGGAGGTGCACGCCAAGGTGATCCACACCGGCACCACCAGCATGCACTTGGCGGTGGATGTCTACAGCCGCCACCCCACCGACCCGGAGCGGCGCAAGACCACCCACTGCATCATCATCTTCGTGGCCATGGACGAACATGGCAAACCCACTCCGGTGCCCCAGTGGCAGCCGGTGAGCGAGAGCGATCTGCAGTTGCAGCAGTACGCCAAAAAGCTGATGGCCCTGCGCGAGGAGCTGGACAAGGAGATGCGCCAGCACATGTGACCCGTCCCGCCCCGGGCTGCCGGGGCGTGTCTTCGCGCCGCCGGGCGCTATAATGGCGACCACCCTTGCCCTTGAGAACCCAAGATGTCCCTGGAAAATGCCCCCCCCGAGGTCCAGCTCGCGGTGGATCTGATCGAACTGCTGGAAACCAACCACATCGCCCCCGCGCTGGCCCTGGCGGCACTCGCCATCGTTCGCCGGGATTATGAGCGCAAGCTCGAGGAAGGTCGGGAGGCCTGAGCGCCCCCGCAGGAGGCACCATGTCAGCACCCATTCGCATTGAACAAGGCCGCGCCATGCTCCTCGGGGGGTTGCGCCGTCACCACCCCTTCGAGCAGGGGGACTTCGCCGGCCAGTGGCGCGACCTCAGCGCCCTGCTTCCCCTGCCGGGGCAGCTCGGGGAGCACGCCTATGGCGCCATCTGCGCCGCCACCGACACCCACTGCGAATACCTCTGCGGGGTGGAGGTCGCCGCCCTGGAGGTGCTGCCTCCCGGGCTTGGCCGCATGCGCATCGCCCCCCAGACCTACGCCATCTTCTTGCATCAGGGGCATGTCACGACCCTGCCGCACACCTGGCGCCAGGCCCTGGCATGGCTCGCGCAATCGGACTATCAATCTGCCCAGCAGCCGGATTTCGAGCGCTACGGCGCCCGCTTTGACGCCGCCACCGGCAGCGGCGAAGTGGAAATCTGGCTCGCCGTGGTACCAAAACAGGCCCTGGCCTGACCCCTGGCCGCCCGGGCTACCTCGGCCCCATCACCTCGTCACAGAGCGCGATCAGCGCCTCCCCCAGCCGGGCGAGGGGCTCGCTCGTGCCCGGCCCCTGGTGCAGAGCCAGCTCCACCGAGCGCACTGCAGGCCAATGGGCCAGCACCACCTGATCCGGTTGCAACAGGCGCGCCGGCAGCAGGCTGACCCCGATCCCCGCGCTCACCGCCCCTTGCAGGCTGGCGAGACTGCCGCTCACGTAGGCGATGCGCCAGGGGATCCCCTCGGCATCCAGGACGTCGGTCATCTGGCGCCGGTAGAGCCCCTCGCTTGGAAACACCACCAGAGGCAGGGGGTCGCGCCCGGCGGCGGGCCACTCCCGGCTGTCAACCCAGGCCAGGGGCTCGCGCCAGCGGGCGATGGGCTCCCCCTGGCCGCGCCCCTGCTTGATGAGGGCCAGATCCAGCTCTCCCCCTTCGAAGGCCTGCCACAGGGCATGGCTGAGATCGCTTTGCACCTCCAGCCGCACCTGCGGGTGCGCGCGGGCGAAGGCGGCCAGCACCGGGGTCATGGCCCCCGCGGCAAAATCCTCCGGCACCCCGAGGCGCAGGGGGTGGCTCGCCTCGCTCACCCGCTCCCCCGCCCGGGCCAGCAGCCCCAGGATGCGGCGCGCCAGCCCGAGCAGGGTCTCCCCCTGGGCCGTGGTCACCACCTGGCGACCGGATCGGTCGAGCAGGGTGCAGCCCAGCTGCTGCTCCAGGCGGCGCATCTGCTGGCTCAGGGTGGACTGGGTGAGGTGGATACGCTCGGCGGCGCGGGTAAAGCTGCCGGTTTCGACGATGGCGACGAAGCTCTGCAGCAATTGGGGGTCCAGCAGGGGGCGCTCCATGGGCCATCTCCATTTATAAAACCACTGGAAGTCATTTTATCATTTAATTTCCAAATGATGCGGCGACCCTCTAGGCTGCTGTCCTCCCCCTTTTTTGCCAGGATATGACCATGCCACCCCCTTCCCAGTCCGGTGCCCGCCTCCTCAACTCCCTCACCGCCGCCTCGGCCCCCAGCCATCAGGAGTGGCTGGAGCAGGCCCTGCACCTGGCCCTGACCCATCGCCAGCAAGGGGGGCGCCCCTTCGCCGCCCTGCTGGTGAGGGAGAACCGGCTGGTGGCGAGCGCCGTCAACCGCATGCTGGAGGCGGGGGACCCCACCCGTCACGCGGAGCTGGAAGCGCTGCGGGAAGGGAGTCGCCAGGGGCCGCTGGCCGGGGCCATCGTCTATGCCAGCGGGCACCCCTGCCCCATGTGCCTGTCGGCCCTGGTGATGAACGGCATCCAGGCGGTCTACTACGCCTTTGACAACGACGATGCCGCCCCCTTCGGCTATGACAGCCGCGCGGCCTACGCGGCCCTGCGACTGCCCCTGTGCCCGCCGCCCCTGCCCCTCATCAAGCTGGCGAGCCCCATCGCGGCCGAAACCCTCTACGGTCCCCTGCCCCATGCATAAGCGCCGCCTCCCCCCGGGCAGCGGCGCCTTGCTGGTGCTGGTGATCCTCATCGCCCTCAACCTGCGCCCCTTCCTCACCGCCATCGGCCCCCTGGCCCCTCGCATCGACGCGAGGCTGGCCCTCGGGGTAGATACCCTGGCCTGGGTCACCCTGCTGCCCCTCTGGCTTATCGGGGTCGGCGTGCTGCTCACCCCGGCGCTCCTGGGTCGCACGGGCCCGCGCCCCCTGCTCGGGACGGCCCTGCTGTTGCTCGCCCTTGGCAGCGCCCTGCGCGTCGATCTGGCGAGCGGCGCCCTGCTCATCGCCAGCGCCGCCCTGTGCGGGCTGGGCTCGGCCCTAGTGCAGGGGGTACTGCCCGGCCTCATCAAGGAGGGGTTCGCCCAAAAGGTGCCCCTGGTGATGGGGATCTTCTCCGCCTGCATGATGGGGGGCGGGGCGCTCGGGGCCGTGCTCACCCCGCGCCTTGCCGAGTATCTGGACTGGTCTCGGGCGCTGGCGCTCTGGGGCCTGCCGGTGCTGCTGGCCCTCGGCTGGCTGGCCTGGCGGGTGCCCCTGCCTGCCCCGGCCAGCACGCCCGCCCCCACCGGGGAGCAGCGGCTGCTCCCCCTGCCCCGCACCTGGCTGCTCATCGCCTGCTTTGGCATCATCAACAGCGGCTACGGCATCGTCGTAGCCTGGCTGGCCCCGGCCTACATGGCGGCGGGCTGGAGCGCCCAGCAAGGGGGCGAGCTGGTGGCCTGGCTCGCCCTGGCCCAGACCGCGAGCGGCCTTGGCCTGCCCCTGCTGGCAGCCGGTCGGCTGGACCGCCGCCCCTGGATGGCGCTGGCCATCGCCATGCAGCTGGCGGGCTTTGGCGGCCTCTGGCTCGCTCCTCAGACCGCCCCCCTGCTCTGGTGTTTGCTGTGCGGCGCCGGGCTTGGGGGGAGCTTCTCCCTCATCATGGTGATTGCGCTGGATCACCTGCCCGACCCGCGCCGGGCGGGCGCCCTCTGCGCCCTGATGCAGGGCGTCGGCTTCATGGTGGCGGCTACCGGCCCCTGGGTGGCGGCCCGCCTGCACCATGCAAGCGGTGACTTCGCCGCCGCCTGGCAGTGGCAGCTCGGCGCCCTGGTCCTGATGAGCCTGCTGGTGGTGCGTCTCAACCCGCGCCACTACCCAAGGGCCATGGGCCTGCCCCCGGAGCAGGCCATGGCTGTGCAGACGGCAGGCCACAAACCTGCCTGATCCGGCGAGCACCGGCCTTGGGGGCCAGAAAGCACAACACCGGCCAAGGCCGGTGTTGTGCATCAGGGTGCGGGAAGGCCTGGCGCTCAGCGCCCCTTCTTCTGGCGCCCGCCCTGCCCTGGCCGCGGTTTGCCCGGGGCGGGTTTGCCCCCCTTGCCGGGCGCGCTTTTACCTGCTGCCCCTTTGCTGGCAGCCCCTTTGCCCGCCCCGCCCTTGCCTGCGGGGCTCTTCTTCTCGAAGGCCTCGGGACCCGGCACATTGGGCCGCCCGCCAATCTCGTGATCGTCGCTGCGCCGCGGCTTCTTGCCCTGGGCCGGGGTGCCGGCCGCAGCCGCCTTGGGCTTGGCAACCTGAGCCCCCTTGGCCGGTTTCGCCTCGGAGGAGGAGTCCTCAATGAGCTTGAACAGCTCGATCAGCTCGTCGTCGGTGAGGTCGCGCCACTCCCCCACCGGCAGCCCCTTGAGGCTGACGTTCATGATGCGGATGCGCTCGAGCTTGGTCACCTCGAAGCCGAAGTGCTCGCACATGCGGCGGATCTGGCGGTTGAGCCCCTGCACCAGGGTGATGCGAAACACGAAGGGCGCCTCTCGTTTCACCTTGCACTTCTTGGTGACGGTGCCGAGGATGGGCACCCCGGCCGCCATGCCCCGGACGAACTCGTCGGTCACCGGCTTGTCCACGGTCACCAGGTACTCTTTCTCGTGATCGTTGCCCGCCCGCAGGATCTTGTTCACCAGATCCCCGTGGTTGGTGAGGAAGATGAGCCCCTGGGAGTCCTTGTCGAGGCGACCGATGGGGAAGATGCGGGTGCTGTGGTTGACGAAGTCGACGATGTTGTCCTTCTCCCCCGCCTCCGTGGTGCTGACGATGCCCACCGGCTTGTTGAGGGCGATGAAGACCAGGCTGTCGGCTTCGCGCGGCTCGATCACCTGACCGTTGACCTTGACCAGATCCCCGGCAAACACCTGATCTCCCACCCCGGCCCGCTTGCCGTTGATGAAGACGTTGCCCTGCTCGATGAAACGATCGGCCTCACGACGGGAGCAGATGCCGCTCTCGCTGATGTATTTGTTCAGGCGCATGGATTCATCGGCCAGCATGGGTCACCTCCCGGGTCGGATGGGCCTTGAGAATGGCTGGCTGGATCAGCCGCGCTGTGGTCGGGTTCGTCTGCATACAACTCCATGAAATAAGGGCCTGCGCCCTGCATGTTCGGCAAAAAACGCCGCTACAGTAGCACATTGCACGCGCACGCGCCCGGCCCCGTCGCCCCCTGCCCGCTGGCTCACAGGGGGTGCTGCCCCTGATGCAGCAGCAGGCCCCCCATTATCCAGCGTGCGGTGACGCCGCGGCCCTGATTGGGCTGCACCGCGCACTCCCCGCCTCTTTTCACTTCATGGTGCTCACTTCATGGGCCGGGCCCCCGCCGCCGAAGATAGGGTGCGGCCTTCGGCAGATAGCCAGATGATCTAACGCTTGATATTTATCCAGAAAAAATGCATAAAAAGATTTTGGTCATCGCGAATTATCTGCTCTGACCCGCCGACGACGGGAAATGACACCCCCATCGGGGCGCAACAACGGGCCCCTTGAGCCCCGCGAACCCTGAAGACGGGCATGGTCCCCTCTCTGGCAGGACGCCACTTTCATCATTCACGACAGGAGTTAAAGATGAGTCATTCCCTCTCCCAGGAGGCCTTCCTGGCCCAGGTCGCCAGCCGCAACCCTCACCAGCCCGAGTTCATCCAGGCCGTGAGCGAGGTGATCGCCTCCATCTGGCCCTATGTGGAGCGCCACCCCCGCTACCTGCAACACGGCCTGCTGGAGCGATTGGTGGAACCCGAGCGCCTGGTGCAGTTTCGGGTGAGCTGGGTGGATGACCAGGGCCAGGTGCAGGTGAATCGCGGCTACCGGGTGCAGCACAGCTCCGCCATCGGCCCCTTCAAGGGCGGCATGCGCTTCCACCCCTCGGTGGATCTCTCGGTGCTGAAATTCCTCGCCTTCGAGCAGACCTTCAAGAACGCCCTCACCACCCTGCCCATGGGGGGCGGCAAGGGGGGCAGCGACTTCGATCCCAAGGGCAAGAGCGAAGGAGAAGTGATGCGCTTCTGCCAGGCCCTCATGCTGGAGCTCTATCGCCACCTGGGGGCCAACACCGACGTGCCGGCGGGCGACATCGGGGTGGGCGGGCGCGAGGTGAGCTACATGGCGGGCATGATGAAGAAGCTCACCAACAGCGCCGAGTGCGTCTTCACCGGCAAGGGACTCTCCTTTGGCGGCAGCCTCATTCGTCCGGAAGCCACCGGCTACGGCCTGCTCTACTTTGTCGACGCCATGCTGGCCCATCGCGGCCAGTCCCTCGATGGCCTGCGGGTCTCGGTGTCGGGCTCGGGCAACGTGGCCCAATACGCCATCGAGAAGGCGATGGCCCTCGGCGCCCGCGTCATCACCGCCTCCGACTCCGGCGGAACCGTCTATGATCCGGACGGCTTCACCCCCGAGAAGCTGGCCCGTCTGATGGCGCTTAAAAACGAGCAGCGCAAGCGGGTGGCGGATTACGCCCACGAGCTCGGGCTCGAGTTCTTCAGCGGCCGCACCCCCTGGCACCTGGCGACCGACGTCGCCCTCCCCTGCGCCACCCAGAACGAGCTAGATGCCGAAGATGCGGCGCAGCTTATTGCCAACGGCGTGCAGCTGGTGGCCGAGGGGGCCAACATGCCCTCCAGCGCCGCCGCCATCCGCCTCTTCCACGAAGCAAAGGTGCTGTTCGCCCCGGGCAAGGCGGCCAACGCCGGCGGGGTTGCCACCTCGGGCCTCGAGATGAGCCAGAATGCCCAGCGCCTCTCCTGGACCCGGGAGGAGGTGGACGCCCGCCTCAAGGGGATCATGACCAGTATCCATGCCACCTGTGTCCGTTACGGTCAGGATGATGACCATGTGAACTACGAAAGCGGCGCCAATATTGCCGGCTTCGTCAAGGTCGCCGACGCCATGCTGGCGCAAGGGGTCTGCTGAGCGCCCTGGCCCGGGGCTTCACCCTCAACACAACGGCAGCCCTTGGGCTGCCGTTGTGTTTTGTGCCTGGCGCGACTTCACACTCTCTTCACCCAGGCATGAAAGTCTCCCATCCGCTCCATCTCGCTGACGAGGATGACAAGATGACGATGAAAACAGGTGCCCTGCTGATCCTGGCCGGGCTCGGCTGCTTTGTGGCCTTCAACCTGCTGGGCTCCACCCTCGATGCCCAGGGCTTCCTGCACGAGCCCTTTGCCCTGCTGCCCCTGGGCTATCTGCTGCTCTTCACCGGCATGGTGCTCACCGTGATCCCTCTGCTGCGCAAGGGGCGCACCAGGGAGCAATGACACAAATCGCAAGGTGCCAAGAGCTCAGCAATAGCGGCTGATCTCGATGAGGTTCTAATCCGGGTCCAGGCAATAGACCGATTCGTTGACATCCTCCCCCACCTTAGCGCTTCGCGTCACAGGAGGGGGATTCCCATTACTGGGTGATAGCTGCTCGCGCAG